>CACLUD010000021.1 GCA_902609995.1 uncultured Prochlorococcus sp.
ATATCACAGTTGATCCACAAACTTATGAAGTATTCGCTAACGGAGTATTACTTTCTTGTGAACCTCTTGAAGAAGTACCGATGGCTCAAAAATATTTTTTACTTTAGTAATTATTAATTAATTCTTTTTTAATTTTATTTATTTCTTTAGATCCTGCATTTGCTAAATCTTCTTGAAGCTTATTCTCACATGAAAGAACTCTTGACCAACTAGGAAGTTGTTGAGTTGTTGGATTTGCTAAGTAACCTTGAGTAGCAGGTCTTAATAATTTTGCAAATTTTTGAACAGACAATTCCTCTTCATGTCTGTCATATGGAAGCTTATTAACTGCAGAATCTAGCCCAAATTGTTTAACTCTATCTTCACCTACTCTTTTATAAAGAACTTCAAGTGTTGATAATTGAGTGCTTGTTAGAGTCTGAGCTTGATGTTCCATAAGTCCTCTTAAAACACTAGATAGAATTTCTGTGCACATCTTTTGAAGACCCTCCTTGGAAGATAATCCTATAGTTTTATGTTTATGATCAAATAATCCAAGGTCTACTTGAGCTATTTTTGAAGTTCTGACATTCCTATAAACCTCTGATAGAAGACCTATCTCTAATCCCCAATCACATGGAATTCTTAAATTCATAGCTAAATCTTTTGTAAATGCAAATTCACCAGCCAGAGGATATCTAAAGGCTTGTAAATACTGTAAAAACGGTCCATTGCCAACTAACTGCTCCAAACTTGCCAATAAAGGACCTACAAATAATCTCGTTGCTCTTCCTTGTAATTGATTTGTTTCCAATGATAATCGACTATAGAAGGCTTTTACATAGGAAATTCCATATGATTCATCTAACAAGGGAAGAATCATTCTTGATGGATATAATGGGGTGAATGTTCTTATGTCGGCATCAAATAAAGCAACTACTTCAGATTTTCTTGTCGCGACCCCTATTCCTTGCCATACTGCCCATCCTTTCCCTGGAGTTCCAAGAAGTTCTAATCCATTTTTTTCTTGGTTTTTTAATAGTTCAATTACAGTTGGAGAATTTGTCCATTGAATATGAACAGGGAATGGCATTGAATCAAAAAATGACTTTGCAGAATTTACTTGATCTGCAGTCTTTGCAGATAGAGCAATAACTAATTCATTTAATCCGGTAAGATTTTTTAAAACTTCTTTAATGTCTTTTAGTGCTGGTCGTTCAAATTCTTCATATAGACAAGGAATTAATATTGCTGTAGATCTTTTCTTAAGACTTTTATTTAATTCTCTAAGTAGATCCTTAGTGACACCATATTCATGTATTGTTGTGATTAATCCTTGTTGAAAGTCCATTTTCTATTTGATGTGCAGAATAGTGTTAATACTTCGATGATTTCTTCAAAGTGACGCAAATTGATTCAAAGAAAAAATTTGATAGATTAAGGCTTTGTAAATTGCTACAAACAATTTATAAGGATCATACTACTGAAGAGCTTAACTTAATTTGTAATCAATTATTGCAGATTTTAAATAATTTCTCAGAGAAATCTCGTTATGAAGAAATAAGTGATGATAAAAAATGGGATGAATCTTATGCTGTTTTAATAACCTATGCCGATGGGGTTTATAAAAAAGGAGAAACTACACTTGTAACGCTTCGAGAATTACTAAGTAAAAATTTTGGGAGTTTATCAAAAGTAGTTCATATTCTTCCATTTCTTAAATCAACTAGTGATGGTGGTTTTGCTGTATCAAGTCATGAGTCTTTAGAAGAAAAATTTGGTAGTTGGGAGGATCTTAAAAGTTTTTCTAATAAACATTATTTAATGGCTGATTTAGTTTTAAATCATGTTTCATCCTCTCATCCATGGGTTCAGCAATTTATTAAATGTCAAGAACCCGGATTATCTAATGTCTTTTCTCCTTCACAAGATCTTGACTGGAAAAATGTTATCAGACCAAGAAGTTCATCTCTTTTCTCCCAAATAAATACAGAGGATGGACAAAAACAAGTTTGGACAACTTTTGGTCCAGATCAAATTGATTTGAATTGGCTTAATCCTAAAATGTCAATAGAGTTTCTTAACCTGATTATTACTTATTTATCAAATGGTATTAAATGGTTAAGACTAGACGCTGTTGGTTTTATTTGGAAGGAACCTGGTACAACATGTTTGCATTTACCAAAAGCTCATTCAATAGTAAAAATTTTAAGAATACTACTAAATGACCTTCTTAGGGATGGCGTATTAATTACTGAAACTAATGTTCCGCAGAAGGAAAATCTCTCTTATTTATTACCAGAAGATGAAGCGGACATGGCTTATAATTTCCCTCTGCCACCTCTTCTTTTAGAAGCAATAATTACTTCAAAAGCAGATATTTTAAATTCATGGATTTGTGATTGGCCAGATTTACCCAAAAATACAACGCTATTTAATTTCACTGCTTCTCATGATGGGGTGGGGTTAAGGGCTTTAGAGGGTCTCATGAATGAACAAAGAATTAAAGATTTATTGATTAATTGTGAGAAAAGAGGGGGTCTAGTAAGTCATAGAAGATTATCAAATGGAGAAGATAAACCATATGAACTAAATATTAGTTGGTGGAGCGCAATGGAGGATCCTGGTAGAGATTCAAATCGTTTTCAATATGAAAGGTTTTTGTTGACGCAATTACTTGTGATGTCACTAAAAGGCGTTCCTGCTTTTTATCTACCAGCATTGCTCGCTTCAGAAAATGATATAAAAAGTTTTTCAATGACAGGTCAAAGAAGAGATTTGAATAGAGAAAAATTTAAGTCAGAGAAACTAGCAGCTGTTTTTAATAATCCTGAATCTAATGCTAATAAAAATCTTAAATACCTTCGACATGCAATGGATGTTAGAGCGAAATTACCTCAATTTCATCCTCAATCGCAGATGGAATGTTTATCTAAAAGTAGAGCTGATATTGTTGCATTAAAAAGGGGTATCGGTTCAAAAGCTGTTTTCACAATTCATAATATGACCGAAAATAGAATTAACTATAGGTTTATTGATTATGAATTTAATAAATTGATTAAAAATGATTTAAATATGCAGGATTATCTAACATCAAATAAATATAATTCTAATAATATTGAACTTGATCCCTTTCAAGTTATTTGGCTTGGTTTTTGATTGATGATTGATTTTTCTTCTTTATGGGTTGTTAGTGACGTTGATGGAACATTAATGGATCATTCTTATGATTTAACTCCAGCCAAAGAAACTATAAAATTACTTCAGGAATTATCTATTCCCGTAATATTATGTACCAGTAAAACCGCTGCTGAGGTAAAGGTTATTAGAAAGGAACTTAATTTAACTGATCCATATATTGTTGAAAATGGTGCGGCCATACATGGTGAAACATTAAAGAGAGTTAATGGGGAGATTATTCTTGGAGAAAAATACGAAATACTTGAAAATATTTTAAATAGTATTTCTAATGAAATTAATTATGATTTACAACCACTCAATAATATTTCCGACCAAGAGGCAACAGAACTAACTGGATTAAAAGGCCATTCTCTTGATTTAATGAGAGATAGATACTGGAGTATGCCATTCTTAAATCCCCCTGAAAACAAGGAAGAAGAAATTAATATTTGTTGTAAAAGATTTGGTGTAGAAATTTTTAGAGGTAACAGGATGAGCCATATGTTGTCAATTAATTCAAACAAGGGTAAAGCAATAAATGTGCTCAAGAACTATTCAAATGTTCCAAATATTAAAATTATTGGTGTAGGAGATTCTCCTAATGATTTACCTTTATTATTGAATTCAGATTACAAAATTGTAATTCCTGGCCAATGTGGACCAAATTTGAAATTAATAGAGAAATTGAACCAACATAACTTTACCCTAGCGACTGATCCAAATGGTTATGGTTGGAAAAGTGAAATTAATAAGTTAATTAATAATTTAGTATTAAGTAAACGATGAATGATTTAAATATTGAATTTCCATTGGATGATTTTGAAGAATTAATTTCTCAAATTGGATGGAGTTCATTGGATGAATGGTTTATGTTTTGGAATCTTAAGAAAGAGATGCTTTCAATTAATAATTTTTGGGATGATAATGTAAAAGATGATTGGATTTGGGGATTGGCTTTACCCCTTTTATCACAAGCATATAAATTGAATAAAAAATCTCCTGATAGAAAAATTATTGGAATATCTGCTTTACCTGGGACAGGGAAAACTACTTTAGGTAAATGGTTGGAAAGTATATCTTTAAAATTAAAATTTAAGTTATCTGTTATTTCTATTGATGATTTTTATCTTCCTTCTGAAGAAATGGAATTAGCTATTAAAAATAATCCATGGAATGTTTCCCGAGGTTTCCCTGGCAGTCACTCGATTGATTTAATGAAAGAAAAATTACTTAAATGGAAAACTGAAGGACTATTAAATGTACCTGTTTTTGATAAATCATTGAGAAAAGGTCTAGGTGATAGAGCTCATTGGAGGGAAGAATCTCCTGATTTGCTGATAATTGAAGGTTGGTTTTTAGGTGTTAAACCTTTATCTATAGATTTAGATAATTCTGAAAAAATTTCACCTCCATTAAGTTTTTGTGAATCTTCTTACAGAAATAAAATACAAAACAATTTAGATCAATATTTAGACGTTTGGAATATGATTGATAAAATTTGGCATTTAAAACCTTTGAAATTTGAATATTTGAATAAATGGAAATCTAATCAAGAAAAAAGTATGCAGTTTAAAAGTGGAAGTTCTCTTAAAGATGATAATTTGAGTAATTTTCTTCGAATGTTAAATGTTTCTATCCCACATAAAAGTTTTGACGATATCAACTCGGATGTTTTATTGATGATAAATCAAGAGAGAAAGTTAATTAGAGTTGGATTAAATCAACAAATCTCTAAATAATTTTTTATTTAGTGGCTTTTTATACATTTTAGATCAATTTACATAGTGTTTAATTATTATTATTTTTTAATTATTTTACATGGTTGAGTTTTCTTATAAAAATGAAGGCTCCAGAATGGTGGTTTTGAGGTGTGTAGGACCTTCTAATTTTTTTTTAGAAAGAGTGCTATTTCCCACGGATATTCTATCTTTTACTGCGCCCAATGATTCTAGAGTTGAAATTTGGGGTAATGAATTATATGGTCCTAAACTAGAAGAAAGGATAAGAATTTCTTCTGAAAATGAAGATGCAACTTTAGTTGCTTAATTCTGTTGATTATTAATTGTCTTCGAGTCAGAATTTTTTAAAGACCTAGGTTATTTTTATTGATATTATTAAATTATATTTGATTTTATAATAATGACCCAATTTGCTTCCTTTGCCATAGGAGGATTTGTTCCTTCAGCCGCTATTGCCGGTGTTATAGTTTTGATTGGTCTTGGAGCATTTTTTTATTTGGGATTGAAAGGACCTACAGATTATTAATATAAAAATATTAAATATATTGATTTAAGATGAATCTTACTGTAGTACTTTTTATAATTAGTTTACCTTTCGTATTACTAACAGCCTATTTTGGAACAAAAAATGATTTTTACGAAAGTGAAAATTATAAGGGTGATGGTTGTGCTCACGATGTGAAAAGATAATTTTACTTAAAGTTTCCGCCATATATACAAGTCCATTTATTATCAAATTGTCAGAAAGAAATATAAATTTCTTTAAAAATTTTTATTACCTGCTTTTTCACATGTTTCCATATCGTTAATTGTAATAGTATGCAAAAATCGGCTTGTTATTGCACTTACCTCATCAGGTCTGCCTCCAGGTTTTTGTCTGTAAGTTCCAAACTCTTGCCAATAATTTGCTTTTATAGCATCAGAAAAAATAAAAAGATTTACTAAGACTAATATTTTAAAAACAAATTTTTCATAATATTTATGCCTTAGCTTTTTTTTTAATAATGTAAATTGTATTATTTTTAATTGATATTATTATTGGAAATATTTTGAATATAAACTATTGGAATTTTTAAAGTTTATTTTTTATGGAATAGTTCAAGGTTTAACAGAATTTATTCCTGTAAGTAGCACTGCTCATTTGAAAAGCATATCTCTATTATTTGGAATTAATGATCCTGGTTCTTCTGTTTCAGCAATAATACAAATTGGAAGTGTTTTTGCAATATTTTGGTATTTTAGGAAAAGTATTCTTAATTTCAAAAATACAAACTCTAGAAAATCAAAATATTCATTTCTGTTTAATAAATTAAATAAATCTATCTTTATAGGTACAATTCCAATTGTTTTTATTGGTGGAATTATAAAGCTATTTTTTCCAGGATTCTCTGATTCATTTTTGCGTTCAAATCTTTCAATAGCTTTAGTATCTATATTGATGTCTTTAATAATGCTCTTTGCAGATATTTCAACTAATAAATCAATTAATTTAGATAATCATAAATATCAAAACAGTTTATATATAGGTATTGCTCAAGCCTTTGCAATTTTTCCAGGAGTATCTCGTTCAGGAGCTACAATTTCTATGGCTCTTTTATCTGGATGGAATAGAAAAGATGCAGCTAAATTTTCATTCCTTCTTGGTATTCCTGCAATCTTATTAACAGGTTTTGTTGAGTCTTTTAGTGCAGTTAATCAATTTTCATCATTTCAATTTCTTCCTCTTTCTGTTGGATTAGTTACAACTTTCTTCTCTTCTTTAATAGCTATTGATTTTTTAATAAAATTTCTTTCCTCTAATGGACTTAAAATATTTATTTACTACAGATTGGCATTTGGAATTTTGCTTATTTTAAATTTATAACAATTTAATTTAATATAATTAAACACTTCTATGTTAATGTTTTTTAATATAGTTTTTCGAATGACATACTTCATATCATATCAATTAGGTGAGGTTGAAGTTTCAAATCTAACAATCATTATATGTGCAATTTTTTCTTCATTTACTTTTATCGCTGTTGGAATAAGTTCTTATAAGTTGTACAAATCACTAATAAATAAAGACGATAATGAATCTTAATCGGAACGGCGGGATTTGAACCCACGACCCCCACTACCCCAAAGTGGTGCGCTACCAAACTGCGCTACGCCCCGTATTTTTACTATAAATATAAAAGACTTTTAATTGTTTATATCTATAGGTTTATTATTAGATCTCAATACACATTTATCAATGTTCCAATTAAAATTATCCCATATTTTTGTTGGGAGTTTGTAATTACAGTTATTGAAACTACCTAACTTTACCTTTGTAGGAGATGCCGAACAATATTGCCTACTACCTTCTACCGCTAAATACTGCTGATGATATTCTTCAGCATAATAATAAGTGTCAATTTTTTTAATCTCTGTTTCTATGATTCCTAAATTATTTTTATAAAGTTCTTTTTGGTAAGCTTCTTTGCTTGAGTAGATTTTGTCTTTATTATTGTCATTTTTATAGTAGATTGTTGATCTATATTGGCTACCAAGATCATTACCTTGTCTATTTTTTTGAGTTGGATTATGACATTCCCAGAACATTTTTAATAAATCACTAATATCTATTTCATTTACATTCCAAACAACCTTAACTACTTCCGCATGACCTGTATTACCGGAACATACTTCATAGTAAGTAGGGTTTTTCTTATCTCCTCCGGCATAACCTACGGATGTCGTAATAACTCCAGGGAGTTTCCAAAAACATTTTTCTGCTCCCCAAAAACATCCACAACCAAATATTATTTCATCCTCTTGAGATTTGGGGACCTCTCTTATCCCAGTATTTAAGATTCTGTGGAGGAAATTCGTTTCGTTTGCTGAAACTGATTCGTTATTTGTCATGAGTTTTTTAAGAAATTCAAACATATTAGGTATCGTTTTTGTTAAAAAGTATTTATCAACTTACTATTTTATTTGTAGCTATTTCTCTTTCCCAAAGTCTTTTATATAGTCCATTTGTTGTAATCAAATTTTTATGGATTCCTTCCTGCACAATTTTACCTTTATCCATTACAAGTACCCTATCACATGTTGCTGCCACCGATAATTGATGACTAATCATCAATATAGTTTTACTTTTATTTCCTCTCATCTCCTCTATAATTTTCGCAGCAGTATTATTGTCTACACTTGCCAATGCATCATCTAGAACTACCACAGAAGCATCAACTAAAAGTGCTCTCCCTAATGCTGTTCTTTGCCGTTGACCACCGCTTAGTGTAATGCCTCTTTCGCCCACTATTGTTTTAAAACCATCTGGAAAACTATTTATATCATCTATCAATCCTGAGTTTATTGCGCTTTTTTTTACCTTATTTCTAGATGCTTTTGGATCTCCAAATTTTAAATTTTCAGAAATTGTGGATGTAAATAAAAAGGCTTCTTGGGGTACGATAGCAACGTGTTTTCTTAAATCGTTTAATTTTATATTCTTAAAATCAATATTATCTAAAAATAATTGTCCATCGGGTATTTCAATTGTTCTACCTAATGATTTAGCTAAGGTTGTTTTCCCACATCCTACAGGACCGACTATAGCGATCAGTTCTCCGGGATTGATTTTGAAATTTAATTTATTTAAAGAGTTAAATTTTGCTCCATCGTATCTTATTACTAAGTTTTTTGCCTCAATAAAACCTTTAACTTTTTTCTTAATGAATTTAGCTTTTTGGTTATCAACAATTTTTGGACTGTTTTGAAATATTTCTTCGACTCTATCTAAACTAACTTGTCCTAATTGAAAAGTGTTTAATGTAAATCCCAATAGAGCTGTTGGAAAAACGAGTCTTTCAACAAATAATATCAATGCCACAAGACCACCAATAGTTATGTATCCGTTTTCTAATTGGGAGGTCCCTAGACCTAAAAGTATCAATAATGAAATTGAAGAAATACCTTGCAATAGAGGGAATAATGTACTTGCTGTTCTTGCAAGCTTTATAGCAGAATTGCGATAAATTTTATTGAAATTGTTAAATTCTTTCTTTTCAGCTTCTTCTTGTGCATAAATTTTTATAGCGCTTATCCCAGATAAATCTTCTTGTATTAAATCACTTAGTTTGGAAAGTGATTCTTGTTGAATTTTTCTTTGACTTACCATTCTTCCTCCAAATAAACTAACAATTACTAATATGATTGGAAATATCATTAATGCAGCAACTGTCAATGTTTTATTAATAGATAGCATTGAAGGAATTGTTAAAGAATAAGCCAGAACGATATTACATAAACTTAAGACTGTAAAACCTAAGAGTCTTCTGATATTTTCTACATCACTAGTAGCTCTACTAATAATATCTCCACTACCTTTTTTTTGTATCCAATCAGGGTCTTGAATTAGTAAATGATCAAATAATTTTTGACGAAGATTAACTTCGACTTTTCTTCCTATACCAAATACAATTTGCCTCGAAAATAATCTTATAAGACCCATGCATGTTGCTAAAAACATTAAAAATAATGATTTTGATATAACGAAACTGGAGGAAAATCCATCTTTCAATTGATCAATTATGTTTTTGACTTCTAAAGGTATAAGAATACTTAAAATATTCACAACTAGGAGTGCAATTCCACCATATAAAAATTCTTTTTTGTAAGGTTTTAGATACTTAAATATGACTTTTAATTTAAGATTTTTCATTTAAAAATTCCCATATGATTAAGATAATGTTTCATTTTCGAATATGTGAGCTAGTTTTATAAATGATTTCATTTTTTATTATGAGCAATGAACAAACTCATCCTCTGCGTGCAACTGATAAAAAGATTATAGATTCTCTTATATCTAGGGAGATACCTGAAGATTTTGACTTAATTAATTTAGCTAGATTAATAAATAGATATGATAATTTCCCTGGTGAAATTGAGATCAAAGAGGACATTGAAAAAACATTAAAATTTTGGAAAATAACAAAGGATAATCTTTTTTTAAAGACTAAAAAATTATGGTCAAATAATTTTAGACCTTCAAATACGAATAAAGATTTAGTAGGCTCTGGCTTTGATACTTCTAATTAAGAAACGAACCATATATCCACTAAAGATAAATGTCTACTTCTAAAACAAATTCTGAAATTCTAAACCAACTATTACATGGGCATGACCTTGATGCTGAGACATCAAATACGTTGATGAAAAGATGGCTAACTGATGAAATCTTGGAGGTTCAAACAGGAGCTTTTTTGAGTGCATTGAGAGCTAAAGGTGCTACTGGAATCGAATTATCTTCTATGGCAGATGTACTTTTGAATGCTTGTAAATTACCTGTTGAACGTCCAAAATTGTTTATGGTTGATACTTGTGGTACTGGGGGTGATGGGGCTAATACTTTTAATATTTCAACTGCTGTTGCATTTGTCGCCTCATCATGTGGTGTAAATATTGCAAAACACGGAAACAAAAGTGCGAGTGGAAAAGTTGGCTCGGCTGATGTTTTGTTAAATCTTGGAATTAATTTAAATTCTACTTTAGATAAGGTTATTTCTTCAATAGATGAAATTGGGATAACTTTTTTATTTGCGCCTGTTTGGCATAAATCATTAATTAAATTAGGTCCTTTGAGAAAGGCTCTAGGCATAAGAACTGTTTTTAACCAACTAGGTCCATTAGTAAATCCTTTAAGACCTAATGCTCAAGTTTTAGGAGTTGCTTCTGAAGAATTACTTAACCCTATGGCCACTGCTTTGAGCAGAATGGAAATGGATAGAGCAATTGTTGTTCATGGCTATGGTGGTCTAGATGAGGCTTCATTAGAAGGAGATAATAAAATAATATTTGTAGATAAAGGTAAGCTTAAACATTCCAAAATAAACGTCTCTGACTTTAATTATCAAAACACTTCAAATAAAGATTTAATTGTGTCAAATGATCAGTCTTATGAAGAGATATTAAAATCTGTTTTGAAAGGTTCAGGTCAAAAGGCTCATTTGGATGTAGTCGCTTTAAATACAGCATTAGTACTCTGGGTCGCAGGAATTGAAGATGATATTGAAAAGGGATTTAAAAAAGCTTTGTTCTCTATGAGTAAAGCAAAACCTTGGGATAAATTTTTGCTTTTGAAAAACTATCTTGACTCATAAGAAATTTTTATTATATGAATCATTCTTTTAAGAAAAATGCAAAACTTGTTTTGAGTAATGGGATTACTTTTACAGGTTTTTCTTTTGGTGCGATGGGTACAACTGTTGGTGAAATTGTTTTCAATACGGGCATGACTGGTTATCAGGAAGTAATTACCGACCCAAGTTATTATGGCCAGATCCTTACATTTACTTATCCAGAAATTGGAAATACAGGAATTAATTTCGAAGATTCAGAATCGGATAAATCTGTCAAAGGTTTAATTGTGCGTAATTATTCAAATAATAATAGTAATTGGAGATCTAAATTAAATTTTAATCAGTGGCTTATAGAAAAAAATATTATTGGACTTTATGGAGTTGATACTAGAGCACTTGTTAAGATTTTGAGATCTTATGGTTGCATGAATGGACTTATTACTACAGAAAAGAATGATCTTGATAGCTGCCTCGAAATTATTTCTAATACTCCTAATATGGAAGGTTTAAATTTAGCCAAAGAAGTTTCAACAAAGGAAAATTACATATCTAAAGAAATTACCATTACTGATTTTGATGTTCGGGAAAGTATAAGTAACAATATAAAAAAATTCAATGTTGTTGCGATTGATTTTGGTATTAAAAAATCAATTCTCAATAGATTAGCTTCACATGGATGTGAAATATTGGTTTTGCCTTCAAATTCTTCTTTTGAAGATGTTTTAAGTCATGATCCTGATGGAATATTTTTCTCAAATGGTCCAGGGGATCCTTCATCTGTACTTGATGGAATTAATTTAGCAAAATTACTTATAAAATATGGGGAAATTCCAATGTTTGGTATCTGTCTTGGTCATCAAATATTCGGTTTAGCATTAGGCGGAAAAACTTATAAATTACCTTTTGGACATCGTGGATTAAATCATCCTTGTGGCAAGAAAAATAATATTGAGATAACAAGTCAGAATCATGGCTTTGCTATAGATCCAAATTCTTTATCCAATAAGATAGTTGAAATAACCCATTTTAATCTTAATGATAAAACTGTTGCCGGATTGGAACTTATAAATAAGCCTATATTTAGTGTTCAATATCACCCAGAAGCAAGTCCCGGCCCTCATGACTCAGATTATTTATTTGAAAAATTTGTTTCTCTAATGTTAGAGAGATGTTGACATATCGATTCTTTTTGATTTGATAATTACAATTAGAAAATTAATTTTTTTTGGAGGAATTAAATCATAGAAGATTTCCAAAAGCTAACTGTTTCTTTAAGAGGCAACATTGAAATAAAGTCTAATATTATTGTTTTTACTCTAAAAGGGCAATTAGATGCATTTTCTGAAAAACAATTTAAAACTTTTGTAACCAATACCCTTAAGAAAGAAGCTCTGTCATTAGTAGTTGATCTAAGTAAAGTAGATTTCCTTGATTCATCTGGTTTAGGTGCTCTTGTTCAAACTTCCAAGGAATGCAAAAAACTTAAACTAAGGTTTTCTGTTGTTGGAAATTCTCGAGTTGCTCAAACTATAAAACTAGTAAGATTATCAGACTTTCTTAATTTGAAAGCCACTCTTCAAGAAGCGTTGCTCTATTTGAAGAATTGAATTATTGGATACAAAATCTTGACCCTCAAGGTTCTCCTGAAGAGATAGGAGTTATTCAACTTGCCTGGCTAGGGGATTCTGTATGGGAGTTACATCAAAGATTACGCCACATTCATATCCCATTAAAATCAAGAGATCTTCATCTTTCAGTTGTAAATGAAGTAAAAGCTCAAGCTCAATCAAAATCATTAGATGAAATTGAACATTTATTAAATACATTTGAAATTAATTTAATAAAACGAGCTAGAAATAAAACAAAGAGATTTCCAAAATCTTCTGATCCTGCTATCTATTCGAGAGCAACAGGTTTTGAAGCACTAGTTGGTTGGTTATTTCTAAAAGACCCAAAAAGATTGTCTAAAATTTTTGAATACTTAGAGTGTAAATAAGCTAAAAAAATTATGAAAAACTTTTCCAAAAATAATTATTCAAAAAAAAGTAATGATAAAGATAAAAGGAGATCACATTCAAAAAATAATTATAAATTTAATAATTATCAAGAAGATAGATTTAACTCTAGTAAATATAATACCGATGAAAGAAACAATTTTAAAAAAAGAAATGATTTAAATATAAGAGAGGAATCTCATAAAAGAGATAATTATAAAAGGAGAGACGATTTTAAAAGTAGAGATGATTCTAATAAAAGAGATGATTTTAAAAGGAGAGACAATTTTAATAGAAGAGACAATTACAATGGAAGAGACGATTTTAAAAGAAATGACAATATTAAAAATAATGAATACAGTTACTTGAAATCAAAAGCAAAACCTAGAAATAGTTTTAATCAACCACAAACAAGATTTTCTTCTAACGCTCATAATGAAGAAAATTATTCTGAAAACAGTTCAAATAAATCTCAATTGAGTTCAAATGTAAGAAATTTTGAAGATTGGATCTGGGGTAAGCATTCTGTTTTTGCTGCTTTAAATAGCGAAAGACCAATTAATAGAATTTGGTGCACTTCCGAAATTTTCTCTTCAGAAAAATTTTACCTACTATTAAAAGAATTTAAGTCCAAAGGAGTTTTAATAGAAGAGGTCACTTGGTCTAGACTCTCTCAACTAACATCCGGAGCCGTTCATCAAGGAGTTGCCCTACAGCATGCTTCCACTATGTCAATATCTTTAGAAAAATTAATTGATATATCTAAAAGTAAATCCTCTAATCCTATTATTGTTGCATTGGATGGGGTGACAGATCCTCACAACTTTGGTGCAATTATTAGATCAGCAGAAGCTTTTGATTGCAAAGGTATTATTGTACCTCAACGAAGATCTGCAGGTTTAACTGGAACTGTTGCAAAAGTTGCCGCTGGTGCATTAGAGCATATACCTGTAAGTAGAGTAGTAAATCTAAATAGAGCTATTGATGAATTAAAGAAAAGGGGATTTATCATTATTGGTTTATCTGGAGAAGGGCAATTTCCCATTTCAGAATTTAAGGAAAAAGCACCTTTTCTTGTAATAGTTGGAGCAGAAAATAAAGGAATATCATTGCTTGTCCAAAAAAAATGTGATTATTTACTTAAAATTCCTCTTAAAGGGAAGACTTCGAGCTTAAATGCCTCTGTAGCAGCTGCTATTTCCTTATGTTATCTATCAAATAATTAAAATAATTCTTAATTAAATAGTTTTTTTTCCAATATTTATTTATCGTTATTTCAATATATTTATTTAATTAATAAACATTACTTGAATAATTAGTAAAAAATTGTATAGAATTTGACAAGAAATTATGGCCTTTAAAAGAGGGCCAAAAAATATTGATTAGAAATTTAGGCAACAAACTTGGTTTGGCTTGGTGGGCAAAAGTTGAGACTGGAAATCCTTCGGGTACTTATTGGTATGGTCCATTTCTTACAAAAAGAAGTCTTAATGAAAATTTAGAAAAATTTCTTTCTGATCTTTCAGAAGAGGGTTCAACAAATATAAAACACAATATTGTTAGATGTAATAAAGAAGAACCCTTAACTGTTTGATAACTAATTTAATCTAAATTCTCAATTTTGATATGAACTTTAATTCTTTTAGAAAAGAAATTAATAGTGGAAATGCTTCAGTTAAGGAATTAGTTAATGAATTCTTTTTTAAAATAGAATCATTAAATCCAAAAATAAATGCTTATACTTGCTTAACAAAAAACATTGCTAATTCTCAATCTGAAAAAATTGATAAATTAATAGTTAATAATCAAAAACTACCTCCTCTTGCAGGAATACCTATTGCGATAAAAGATAATATTTGTACTAAAGGAGTTGTTACTTCTTGTTCAAGTAAAATGCTTAAAGACTTCGTTTCTCCATACGAGTCTTCTATCTCAGGTAAATTATGGTCATCAGGGGGTATTTGCTTAGGAAAGACTAATTTAGACGAATTTGCGATGGGAAGTTCTACTGAGACTTCAGTATTTGGTACGACATCAAATCCTTGGGATGTAAATAGAGTGCCTGGTGGAAGTTCAGGCGGGAGTGCAGCTTCAGTCGCTGCTGGTCTATGCTTAGCCGCCATTGGATCAGATACAGGAGGCTCCATAAGGCAGCCCGCATCTTTTTGTGGAGTTGTAGGGCTAAAACCAACATACGGAAGAGTAAGTAGATGGGGACTAATTGCATTTGCAAGTTCTCTAGATCAAATAGGTCCAATTACAAATACTGTTTCAGATGCTGCTGAGATTCTTTATTCAATTTCTGGTAAGGATAATCTTGATTCAACATGTCTTGATAAGCCAGTCCCTAATTACTTGTCAGATTTAGATAAACCTATTAAAGGTATTAAAATAGGTATTATCGAAGAATGCTTTGACCATCCTGGCCTTGATCCTGAAGTTAAGGAATCAGTTTTATCCGGTATTGAGAGATTCAGATCTTTGGGTGCTGAAATTCATCATATAAAGTGTCCAAGATTTAACGATGGTATTGCCACTTATTATGTTATAGCTCCATGTGAGGCTTCAGCTAATTTAGCAAGATATGATGGGGTTAAATATGGATATAGATCAGAAGGCGATTCTAATTTACTAGAGATGATATCTAAGAGTAGAGCGGAAGGATTTGGTGATGAAGTACAAAGAAGAATTTTGATTGGTACCTATGCTTTGTCTTCTGGATATAGTGATGCGTATTACAAGAAAGCTCAAAGAGTAAGAACTTTAATTAGAAAGGATTTTGACACTGCTTTTAATGAAGTAGATGTTTTATTAACCCCTACATGTCCTACAACTGCATTCTTAAAAGGAGATTTCGTTAATGACCCCTTATCTATGTATTTGTCTGATCTCTTAACTGTTCCAGTAAATCTTGCTGGACTCCCAGCTATCAGTATTCCTTGTGGATTTGATAAAAAGGGCTTACCTATCGGTCTTCAATTAATTGGAAATGTTTTGGAGGAGCATCGAATATTGAATGTTGCAAATATATTTGAAAAGGATGCTGAAGTTATTAATAGGAAACCTAATATTGAAATTTGAATTAATAATTAATTTGTATTAGCAAAATATAGAATTTTTTAAATTATTCTCTATCTTATATATATAAATTGATTAAACATGGGATTTGTTCCACTTCATAATCATAGTGATTACAGCCTTCTAGATGGAGCAAGTCAAGTTTCTAAAATAGTTGACAGGGCTTCTGAACTTGGAATGGATTCAATTGCATTAACAGATCATGGTGTAATGTATGGAGTTCTTGATTTAGTAAAAAAATGTAAAAATAAAGGTATAAAACCAATTATTGGTAACGAAATGTATATTATCAATGGTTCCATTGATGATCCTCAGCCCAAAAAGGAAAAAAGATATCATTTGGTAGTACTAGCCAAAAATTATGCAGGTTATAAGAATCTAGTAAAGTTAACCACAATTAGCCATATTAATGGTATGAGGGGTAGAGGTATTTTTTCAAGACCTTGTATTGATAAATCTCTTTTAGAAAAATATAAAGATGGTCTTATTATTTCAACAGCTTGTTTAGGTGGAGAGATTCCTCAAGCAATCTTAAAAGGAAGGATTGATGTCGCTGAGAATACTGCTTTATGGTATAAGAAATTATTTGGTGATGATTTTTATCTGGAAATACAAGATCATGGTGCTATTGAAGACAGAATTGTAAATGTTGAATTAATAAGAATCGGTAAAGAGCATCAAATTAAAGTTATTGCTACGAATGATGCTCATTACATCTCAAACATGGATGTTGAAGCTCATGATGCCTTACTTTGTGTGCTTACTGGGAAATTAATAAGTGACGAAAAGAGATTGAGATATACAGGAACAGAATATATTAAAAGTGAAGATGAAATGCTTAGCCTTTTTAATGATCATATTGAAAAGGAATCTATCGAAGAAGCAATTAATAATACGGTTGAGGTTTCACAAAAGATTGAAGAATTTGAGTTATTCGGTACCTATAGAATGCCAAAATTCCCTTTGAAAGATGAGAATGATTCCTTATCTTTTTTGACGAAAATAACTAAGCAAGGTCTTTTAAGTAGACTTAATAAAACTAATCTCGATGAAGTTGATGAAATTTATAAGAAAAGATTAATTTCTGAATTGAAAATAATTAATGACATGGGATTCCCAGACTATTTTTTAGTCGTGTGGGATTATATAAAATTCGCCAGAGATAATTCTATACCTGTTGGCCCTGGGAGAGGTTCTGCTGCTGGTTCATTGGTAGCATATGCTCTCCAAATTACAAATATTGATCCTGTAAAACATGGATTATTATTTGAGAGATTTTTAAACCCTGCAAGAAAATCTATGCCTGATATTGATACGGATTTTTGTATTGATAGAAGGAATGAAGTTATTGATTATGTAACTAATAGATATGGTGAAGATAAAGTTGCGCAAATAATTACCTTTAATAAAATGACATCGAAAGCTGTATTAAAGGACGTTGCCAGAGTTCTAGATATTCCTTATGGAGAATCAGATAAGTTGGCTAAATTAATACCAGTTGTAAGAGGAAAACCATATAAGCTTAATGAAATGATTGATAAGAAATCTCCTAGTCCTGAATTTAGGGATAAATATTTAAAAGATAGTAAGGTAAAAAGATGGGTTGATTTAGCATTAAGAATTGAAGGAACAAATAAAACCTATGGTGTTCACGCAGCAGGAGTTGTTATAGCATCAGAGCCTTTAGATATGCTCGTACCACTTCAAAGGAACAATGAAGGACAAATAATTACTCAATATTCAATGGATGATATTGAATCGTTAGGCTTATTAAAAATGGACTTTTTAGGCCTTAAAAATCTTACAATGATAGATAAAACCATATCTTTAATTGAAATTTCCACAGGGCAAAAAATCAATATTGATGAATTACCTCCAAATGATAATAAAACTTTTGATCTTATTGGAAGAGGAGATTTAGAAGGTATTTTTCAATTAGAATCATCCGGAATGAAACAAGTTGTTAAAGACTTTAAGCCAAATTCTCTTGAAGATATTTCCTCAATTTTGGCTTTATATAGGCCTGGTCCACTTGATGCTGGTCTCATACCAAAGTTTATAAATAGAAAAAATGGAAGTGAAAAAATAGATTTTCCTCATCCTTTTATTGAATCTATTCTCACTGAAACCTATGGAATAATGGTTTATCAAGAGCAAATTATGAAAATTGCTCAAGATTTGGCAGGATATTCTCTTGGAGATGCTGATTTATTACGTAGAGCAATGGGAAAGAAGAAAGTTTCTGAGATGGTCAAACATCGCAATATTTTCATTGAGGGATCCTGTAAAAAAGGAGTTGATAAGAAAATTGCTAATGATCTTTTTGATCAAATGGTTTTATTCGCTGAGTATTGTTTTAATAAAAGTCATTCCACAGCTTATGGTGCAGTTACTTACCAAACTGCTTTTTAAAAGCACATTATCCAGTAGCCTATATGGCTTCTCTTTTAAGTGTTAATGCTGGTTCAAATGACAAAATGCAGCGATATATTTCTAATTGTTATTCAATGGGAATCGATGTTATTTCTCCAAGTATTAACTTATCGGGTATTGATTTTACTATTAAAAAGGATCAAATTTTATTTGGATTATCTGCTATTAAAAATTTAGGAGATTCAGCTATAAGAAATATAATAGAGAATCGTAATAAACTAGGAATCTATAAATCATTTTCTGATTTATGTGATCGTTTACCCTCTAATATTTTAAATAAAAGAAATATCGAATCATTAATTCACTGTGGTGCTCTTGATGAATTTTCTGAGAATAATAATAGAGCTCAACTATTCTCTGATCTTGAATATGTAATGGAATGGGCATCGTCACGTAATCGTGATCGGATCTCTGGACAAGGAAATTTATTTGACTCAATAAGTAATAATGAAAACAAAGAATTTTCATTATCTCAAGGATCTAAAGTTGAGGATTACTCCTTAATTGAAAAGCTTAAATTAGAAAAGCAACTTTTAGGTTTCTATTTATCAGATCATCCTTTAAAACATCTTGCAAAGCCAGCTAAACTTGTTTCACCTATAAGTATCTCTCAATTAGAAAACTCCCAAGACAGAACAAAAGTCTCTTTGGTTGGAATGATTCCTGAAATAAAGCAAATTACGACAAGAAAAGGTGACAGAATGGCTATTGTTCAACTTGAAGATCTTTCTGGAAGTTTTGAGGCAATAGTATTTCCAAAAACATATTGTAGATTATCTGAATTTCTACTTACTGATACAAGACTATTAGTTTGGGGAACTATTGATAAAAAAAGTGATAAAACACAATTAATTATTGATGATTGCAGAGAAATTGATAACTTAAAATTACTTGTCATTGACCTTGATAGCTCACAAGCTTCAGATATAAGAATTCAAAACACAATAAGAGATTGCTTAGTTAAATTTAAACCAGATAGAGATAAATGTGGAATCAAAATTCCAGTATTAGCAGCTGTTAAAAATAATGAATCTATAACCTATGTTAAATTTGGAGATCAATTTTGCGTTGGAGATATTCATGGTGTGTCAAAATTACTTTCTGATAAATCATTTCAAGTAAATCTTAAATCTTTGATTGCCTAAGTTATTTTTTCTCCTCAAAATTTTGAGATGCTGGCCTAAAAGCAGCCTTGGCTCTCTCAATATTCAAGGGAATATTTTCTATACCAAAAAAGGTACCGGGTTCTTTATCCCAACTAGCAGATAGAATGCCAAAACTTAAACCCCCTAGTCCCAATAAGAAGAATAATGCTGATATTGCAATTGTTGATGAAGGAGGTATCTCAGCAATATTTCTTGTGACGATTATATAACTTACAACAAATACTGACATCCCCATAATTGTCGGTATCCCAGCAGTAAAAAAGATTCTCCTGGCCATTCTGTCAGCTACATATTTTGGTATACCGCTAGATTGTTTGGTTCTTGAGGTTACAGTTGGAACTTTTTTTTCTATGTTTCTAAAAGAATCGCTCTCAGCTATTTTTTTCTTTTTTGTAATATTTTTCTTTTTACCTTGTTTTTTCTTCATTAATAAAAATCATCCTCTGATTCCAATTTTTTTTATAAGATCTTGATAATTTTTGGAGTTCTTATCTTTTATGTATGATAATAATCTTTTTCTTTTCCCTATCATTTTTAATAAGCCTTGTCTTGATGCATAATCATGAATATTTCCTTGAAGATGGTCGCTTAACTTTGAAATTCTTTCAGAGAGCATGGCAACTTGTACCTCAACAGATCCAGTATCTGTCGCATGTACTTGATGCGATGCAATTAGTTTTTGTTTTTCAGCTGTATCGAGAGTCATGAAATTAATCTACCTTAAAATATTTTACTACGTTATTGGTCTAAATTACTACTATTTCTGGTCTAAATAATTCATAGCTTCTTTTAATAGGTTTTCAAAAGAAATAGATTCTTTTTCTAAAGTCGACATACTATTATTTTTAATATCATGAAAAAGTTTTGGGAATAAGTTTTTTATTTCTTTCTTAGGGTAATTTAGAGATTGTAGTGTTAAGTCAATATCCTTAAATATTGAATTTAAATTTTTATTATCATCAAGTAAATTATTATTTTCTAAATTTTCTT
>CACLUD010000022.1 GCA_902609995.1 uncultured Prochlorococcus sp.
TTTGTGATAAGAACTTATATTTACATATTTCCCACAATCATAAAGGTTACAGGCTGCCCAAAGTAGATCTTTTGATTTTGAATCAGTATCGCGATGAAAAATATTTTTAGTTTGATCATAGATTTGAAATGCGATATTAGTAACTTTCTCAGATCTTTCTTTAGCAACACCAAACTTTCTCGCCTGATGAACTATGGTAGTTTTCCTAATATTACTTTGAATATTAAATTCATTTTTTATTATTCCTTGGCGAAGCATCCAATCAACTACTAATCCTTCCCTTAGGGCTCTCTCACTTATTGTCAACTGATTAAAATTCAACATCTCCATTGAGGTTTTTAGAATTAATGCACCTGGAATTATTATTTCTGATCTTCTTTCACTGAGCGAAGGAATTTTCTTTATTTCAGAAATTGGCATTTTACTTAATTTTTCCAAGACAATCTCTAAATTTTCTTTTTTAAATTTATAACCATGCATCTTTTGTTTTGGATGCCCAAGGTCAGATAAAATTAAATTTCCTAGTGAGATTGCAGTTCCACTTGTAGCAATCATTGAGACCGTCTTTCCTCTTGGTAATCTCCTTTTAATTTTTTCAATAGATGGTTCTAAGGAGCCTTGAATAAAAGTTTTCAAAAAATTAGATCTTTCTCTATTGATGGGTTCACTATCAAGAAAAAAATCATTTTTGAGCCTAACAGCTCCAACTCTAGAACTTGTAAGAGCTATCGCGTCTTTTTGATCTGCAAGTATTAATTCTGTAGACCCTCCACCTATATCAATAATTATGTAAGACTTATCTTCCAAAACCATCCCAGACAAAACGCCAAGATAAATTAATCTAGCCTCTTCAGATCCGCTTATAAGTTCTATTTGAATATCTACATCACTTTGAACCCTATTTAAAAAGTCACGACCATTTGGAGCCTCCCTAACAGCACTCGTTGCAGCAGTTACTATTTGATTAACACCATTACTTTTGCAGTACTCTTTAAAACGCTTTAGGGTCTTCAAAACTCTTTGAATTGATTCCTCAGTAAGATTTCCCTCTTCATCTCTCTCCCCTAGACGTGTTGTAGATTTATCAGTAAATTTTATTGAAAAGGATTTGAGATCTGAATTAATTTCAGCGATTAAGAGATGAGTGGAGTTGGTTCCAATATCAATTGAGGCTACAGAAATATCTTTTTCTTGCAGATTGCTTAATTTTTTTTTCTGTATCATTTTTATTCTCTAAAAAATAGAGATTCTAAATACCGTAATTAATATACTTAAGATTGATTATTAAATTATAGATTTACCTAATTTCTAGTTAGATTATTTAAAGTTATGAAATAAAGATCCTGTGATAAAGAAAGACCTAAATTCTAAAATAAATATCTTTTTTGAGTTATTAAGGTGGAATAAGCCTACAGGGAGACTTATTCTACTTATTCCTGCTGGATGGAGTTTATATCTTACGCCCGAATCAAATCCAAGTATTGAGATTTTGTTGAAAATCATAATCGGTGGATTATTAGTTAGTGGCTTAGGTTGTGTTGCTAATGATATTTGGGATAAAAGAATAGATCAAAAAGTCTTAAGGACTAAAAACAGACCTCTTGCTGCAAATAAAATCAGTACTAAAACAGCATACTTAATACTTATATTTTTGATTATATGTAGTTTCTTTTTAACTTTATCGCTTCCAGAGAATGGAAGACTACTTTCTTTCGCACTTGCTTTTTTTGCTTTACCTTTAATTTTAATTTACCCTTCTGCAAAGAGATGGTTTAAATATCCGCAATTTATCTTATCTATATGCTGGGGATTCTCAGTTGTAATACCTTGGGCTGCGAAAGAGGGTAGTATCAATAGTATTGTTTTATTATTTTGCTGGCTCGCTACGATATTTTGGACTTTTGGTTTTGATACTGTTTATGCTTTGGCTGATAAAAAATATGATATTCAAATTGGAGTAAACAGTTCCGCAGTTAACCTTGCTTCCAATACAAAAAAAACTATTCAAATTTGCTATTTTTTAACTTCCAGTTTTCTTGCAATATGTGCTTTCATCAATCAACTAACTTTTATTTTTTGGCCAATTTGGTTTATAACAGGATTTTTAATGCAAAAAGATATTTTGAAAATATTTCCTGAAAGTAAACAATCCACAAAAAAAATTGGTGATCATTTTAAAAAACAATCTATATATGGAGGCTTAATATTATTGGGATTCATAATCGCCTCATAACTTATAAAAAGAATGCTAGTTAAATTAAAAAAAGGAGATGAGATTCATATTTTAGCTCCAAGCTCTCATATAGATAATGAAGAGGATTTTTTAAAGGGCATAGATATTTTAAAAACATGGGGATTGAAGATTGTTCACAATAAAATCCTCTCAAGAAAGTTTGGGTATTTTGCAGGAGATGATCAAACAAGATTTGAGGAACTTGAAAAAGCTCAAAATAAAAAAGTCATCATTTTCGCTAAAGGTGGATGGGGCGCAGCAAGACTTTTAGAAAAGAATCCAAATTGGGGTAATGGGTTGATGATTGGATTCTCTGATACCTGTTCACTGTTGTTATCAAAATATTCAAAAGGATCTTTTGGCTCAATTCATGGACCTATGATTACTACTCTTTTTAAAGAACCTGAATGGAGTTTAAGAAGACTAAGAAATTTACTTTTTGAGGGATATGTTGATGATATTAAGGGTTTACCTTTAAAAAAAGGTATCGCAAAAGGAGAAATTGTTGTTTCTAATCTAACTATTGCATCTTTTCTAATTGGTACTGATCATTTCCCTGAATTAAAAGGGAAAATAATTATATTTGAGGACATAAACGAAGACATTTATAAAATTGATCGAATGTTAACTTATTTGAGAATGACAAACAAATTGAATAGGATTTCAGGTATTGGATTCGGAAGTTTTTCAGATGAAGTGTGTACGCCTGAATGGAACGGCTTACTCAAAAAATTAATAATTGATAGACTTCAAGAATTTGATATTCCTATTCTTTTTGACCTCCCTATTGGACATTTATCTGGTAATGCATGCATCCCTTTAGGTTGTGAAGCAACATTAAATGGGAACGACGGAAAACTTATTGTTCATATCCCTTCTTATTAAAAATCTTTCAAAAATAGTTTTGCTATTTTCAGATCTAGTGGTGATGTAATTTTTATATTTGTAGAATTTCCCTCAATTATTTTTACTTGCCAATTTAACATTTCAAATAGTGAGGCATCATCTGTAACCGTCCAATTTTTCTCAATTGCCATTTCATGAGCTTTTCTTAATCTCTTTACTAAAAAACCCTGAGGCGTTTGAGCTGCCCATAAATTTTGTCTATTTGGTGTTTCCTTTATATAACCTTTATTATCAACAATCTTTATTGTGTCGGTAACCTTGGTAGCTAAAATAACTGCATCATTTTGTTCTAATTCTGAAGCACATTTGTTTATTAAGTCGGGACCAATTAAGCATCTAGCACCATCATGAATTAAAACTTTCTCAGCAGTAGATGGAAGAGAATTTAAACCATTAAAGACAGACTTTTGCCTCGTATCTCCACCATTTATCCATTTAATTTTATTAGAAAAATTTTTTACTGATTTTAATAATTCTTGTTTATCATTCGGCTGCCCAATTATTCCTACCCAGCTGACTAAACTTGCAGATAATACAGATTTTATAGTCCGAAAAATAAGAGATTCCCCTTCTAATTCAATAAGTAATTTATTTCTTCCAGCCTTCATTCTGCTACCACTGCCTGCCGCGGGTATTAGTACATGCACAATAATTTGAATTTATATTTTCTAGATAATTATAAATAAAAGTAATATGTTTGCACAAATAGTACTACGATTTTAAATTATAAAAATTTCACAATGTCAAATACAGAATCTTTAACAGGTAAAGTTGCTTTAATTACAGGGGCTAGCAGGGGCATTGGTAAGGAAATTGCCTTAGAGCTTAGTAATTTAGGAGCAGAAGTCATAATAAATTATTCTTCGTCTGATGAAAAAGCTGAAGAAGTTGTAAAACTAATTAAAGAGTCTGGAGGCAAAGTTCATAAATTGAAATTTGATGTTTCAAAAGAAGAATCTGTTAGTAAAGCTTTTGAAGAAATCATAAAGATTAATGGTGCTATAGATATTCTTGTAAATAATGCTGGCATAACAAGAGATGGACTCTTAATGCGAATGAAATCAGAACAATGGGATGACGTTCTAAATACAAACTTAAAAGGGGTTTTTCTTTGTACAAAATATGCTTCAAAATTTATGATAAAAAAAAGAAGCGGAAAGATAATTAATATCTCATCTATTGTAGGAATAATTGGAAATCCTGGACAAGCAAACTATTCTGCTGCTAAAGCAGGTGTTATTGGCTTTACAAAAACCTGTGCAAAAGAATTTGCTTCAAGAGGGATAAATGTTAATGCTATAGCTCCAGGTTTTATAGAAACAGAAATGACTGAAAAACTAAATAACGAACAGATTATCAAAACCATACCATTAGGCAAGTTAGGTAGTTGTTCACAAATAGCAAACTTAGTTTCGTTCTTAGTTTCAAGTAATGCTGGCAGCTACATAACAGGACAAACAATTAGTATTGATGGGGGCATGAGTATTTAATTATGTACTTTCATATGGTTGAACCAACTCATCCCTTAATCTCCTAATCTTTTGTAAAAGTTTTAATCTTCGACTTCTAGCAGTTAAAGTCAAGAAAAATCTAAGAGGAAAATATATAAGTGTCATTGCAACTGCAAGTGTGGCAGTTAAAGTAAAAATAAGATTTTCCGTTTTGTCCATAACCTTAAGATACTAATAATTTAATTAATTTGGATAGCTATTTAAGAGAAATTCGGCTTTCCCCACTTAATTAAGTATCCCTTAAATATAATTCCATGGGACATTAGAATAATAATAAAAAGATTTCAATAAACATGTCAAAACAATTAAGCTTCTCAAACGAATCTAGAGAAGCACTTGAAAAAGGAATAAATACTGTAGCAAATGCTGTTAAAGTTACTATCGGTCCAAAGGCAAAGAATGTTGTAATAGAAAGAAAATTCGGTTCGCCAGACATAGTAAGAGATGGATCTACGGTAGCGAAAGAAATCAACCTTGAGAATCCCATCTCTAATTTAGGAGCAAAATTAATAGAACAAGTAGCATCAAAAACTAAAGAGAGTGCAGGTGATGGGACAACAACAGCAACAATCTTGACTCAAATAATGGTTCAAGAAGGCTTAAAAAATATAGCTGCTGGAGCTAGTCCTATTGAGCTAAAAAAAGGAATGGAAAAAGGATTAGATTTTGTTTTAGAGCAATTAAAATCAAAGAGTATCAAAATAAATGGCTCCGATATTAAAAAAGTTGCGACAGTAAGTGCAGGAGGAGATGAAGATATAGGTTCAATAATTTCAAAAGCAATGGATATTGTAACTTCAGATGGAGTTATAACAGTAGAAGAATCACAATCCTTAGAGACAGAGCTAGACATCACAGAAGGAATGTCTTTTGATAGAGGTTATAGTTCACCTTATTTTGTAACAGATCAAGAAAGACAAATTTGTGAACTTGAAAATCCTAAGATACTAATCACTGACCAAAAGATATCAACACTGACCAACTTGGTACCTATTCTCGAAGAGGTTCAAAAATCCGCTTCTCCATTTTTAATTCTAGCTGAAGATATTGAGGGGGAAGCTCTAACAACTCTTGTATTAAATAAAAATAGTGGGGTTTTAAATGTTTCGGCTGTTCGAGCTCCATCATTTGGAGAGAGGAGAAAAGCTGCTTTGGAAGATATCGCAATTCTTACAGGAGCTAAGTTAATAAGCGAAGATCAATCAATGAAATTAGAAGAAGTTACTCTGAATGATCTTGGAAAAGCAAAAAAAATAACAATCTCAAAGGATAAAACAACAATAGTAGCTTTCGACGATACCAAAGACTTTGTCCAATCAAGAGTTGAGAAATTAAAAAGGGAAGTAGAAATAACTGAATCAGAATACGATAAAGATAAGATTAACGAGAGAATAGCAAAACTTGCTGGAGGAGTAGCTCTTATAAAAGTTGGGGCTGCAACGGAAACAGAGATGAAGTATAAAAAATTAAGAATAGAAGATTCACTCAATGCTACAAAAGCTGCTATAGAAGAAGGAGTAGTTTCAGGGGGAGGACAAACATTAATTGAAATATCAAATGAACTTTCTAATTCACGTAAAGAAATATCAGATGATTTGACTACAGGTATTGATATTATTACAAATGCACTTTTAGAACCTACGAAACAAATTGCAAAAAATGCTGGTTTTAATGGAGATGTGGTTATCGCTGATATAAAAAGACTTAGTAAGGGTTTTAATGCTAATAATGGAGAATATGAGAACTTAAACGAGTCAGGAATATTAGATCCTACCAAAGTTATTCGATTAGCTCTTCAAGATTCAGTATCAATCGCAGCAATGATAATTACTACGGAAGTTGCTGTTGCTGATATCCCAGAACCAGAGGCAGCACCTGGAGGACCAGAGGCAGATCCAATGGGTGGAATGGGCGGCATGGGTATGCCCGGAATGGGCGGAATGGGCGGCATGGGTATGCCAGGAATGGGTGGAATGGGCGGCATGGGTATGCCCGGAATGGGCGGCATGGGTATGCCCGGAATGGGCGGCATGGGTATGCCAGGAATGATGTAAAAACTTAGCTGGCTTTTTTATCGTTATTAATCCATTTTCTTAAGTTTTTTATATTAGGTAATGGTAATTCTTCTTTACTTTTATATTCACTTTCAATTTTACAAGACCGATAAATATTTTTATTAATAATTTCAGTATTATTTGATTTTTTTGTTTCTTTAGATTTAAAGTCTATTTTTTCTTCGTATTGAAGATTTTTTAATAATTCCAAATTGATTTGATTCTGATTTACCTCTGCCTGATCCTCTTCTATTAATTTAATTTGATCTTGATTTTTAAGAAATAGTTCATTTAGAGATTCAGGCCCAAACCTATGTGCCCATTTATTAATTATATTTTCTAACATTATATGGTTTTTATCAAAAGATGCTTTTTGGTAAATATCTTTTAAATGATCTTTTAAAAACATAAATTTATTAATTTAATTTTCTATTTAACAGTGGTCTCGTAACAATTAATGAAAAAACTGTTAAAGAAAATAAAATTGAGATACAACTCTTACAAGTTAAGTCACCATATGGTGCGTGTAAAGCCACCACATCTAAATTCATAGTTTGAGTATAAGCAATCCTGATAGGTTCAATCGCAAAAGTTAATGGATTTAAAGAGGCTAGCCATCCTAACCAATTTGGCATAAAAGAAATGGGTGCTAATGCAGTACTTGCAAAAAGAAGAGGCAAATTTATTACAAATATAAGAGCAATTAATTCAATATGACCAGGTAAAACAAAAGCCAAACACAGGCTAATTGATGTCACAAAGAGTACTAATAGTATTAACGTTGTAAAAACAATTCCTAACCCATAAAAGTCAGGCCATCCATAACCCAAAATAAATGAAACAATCATTATCACAATACTTTGAACAAAACTCAGAATAGTTATATAAAAGAATGAGGATAAAACAATAGACAATCTACTAGCTAAAGGTGCGACAAGTAACCTATTTAAAAAGCCAAACTCTCTATCAAACATTAAAGGCAATCCTGAATTCAACGCTCCACTAAAAGCAGTAAAAACGATAAGTCCTGCACCCAAAAAATTTCCATAAGAATCAACTCCTGGTAGAAAACCTTCAGGAGCTTTTGAGAAAAGAGCTCCAAATAAAAAGAGCCAAATTATAGGTTGCAATATGCCCGCTAAAAGAGTAGAGGGTCTTCTTTTTAATTGGATAAATAACCTTTTGGTTAAAGCAACAGTTTCTTGATATAAAAAATATAAATTATATTGTTTTAATTCCATTATTTAAGAACTTTTAATCACTATTATAATTAGTTATCAAAAAATTTATTATTTTTATCTCATTGATTGCTTCGATTCTTTTTTTAGATCTCTTTTACCAGTCATGGAAATTTCAGCATCTAATAATGTTTTGCCAGTCGCCTGTAAATATACATCATCCAAGCTAGGTTGACTTTGAGCAAGAGAAAAAATTTCAAACTTTGAAAAAGCTAATTCTACTTTTAGTTTTGTGAGCAAATCCTTTTCCTTATCTACTACAAAATTAATTGAATAACCTTGCGCCTTATTTATGATAATCTGACTGATTCCATTGATTGAGGATAAAATTTCACTTATTTTTTTAGACTCTTCATGAGTACTAAATTCTCTTACTTTTAAAGTTATCCTATCTCCTCCTACTTTATTTTTAAGTTGAGTTGGTGTTCCTTGAGCTATAACTTTCCCATCATCAATTATTACCAAACTATCGGCTAATTTATCTATTTCATCAAGATAATGACTACTTAAAATAATAGTCATGCCATCATTCTTCAAATCTTTCAAAAGTTGCCAAATTATATTTCTACTTTCAATATCCAAACCTACCGTTGGTTCATCTAATATTAAAACTTTGGGCAAATGTAAAAGGCCTGCAGCTAAATCTATTCTTCTTTTCATTCCTCCTGAATATGTTCCACATTTTCTATCAATCCAATCATTCATCTCTAATTGATTTATTAATAATTTTATTCTTTCGTATTTTTCCTTTTTATTCATATGATATAAATCCGACTGAAAATCTAATAACTCTCGCCCTGTTAGGATTTTATCGAGAGCAATATCTTGAGCCACATAACCAATTAATTCTCTAATTTGTCTTGGATTTTTAATTAAATTGATATTATTTACAAAAACCTCACCACCATCTGGTTCTACTAAAGTAGCTAGTATTTTTATGAGAGTAGATTTACCAGCACCATTTGGACCTAAGATTCCAAATAATGAACCATCATTAATTTCCATTGATAAATCTTTTAATGCCTGAATATCAGAATATGATTTTGAAAGATCCTTAATTTGTATATAATTCATCAAACTATAATTTATCCTCTAATACTTTACATCAATCTAATAATTAACGTTCGCCTTTATTGATAAAAACATTTGCAAAGACTGATGTTCAAAATCCACAGAAAGTTGAGTTCTTGAAATCAATATCAACAGACAAATACCAAACATATAAAGTATTGACCATCTGAATAATCCTTTAGCTTTTTCTAAATCGTCTGGTGAACTTTTCAATCTATTAATTAATTGTAAAAGTCTTCCATTAAAAGGTAAAAGCATTATCAAATAAAGAAGTCCTCCCTCAGGCAAAGCAAAAACTCCAAGAATACTCATAAAAACAGTTGCCCATCCGTAGTGAGATATAGCTTTGACGGTAAACGCTGAACCCTTAACAGAAGGGAGCATAGGTATACCTACAGACGCATAATCATCTTTTAATAAAATTGCAAGAGCCCAAAAATGAGCTGGGGTCCAAAGCATTACCAAACCAAATAACCACCAACCACTAAGTCCTATATGACCCGTGGCTGCCGAAGCTCCTACTAAAGGAGGTATAGCTCCTGCAACGCCACCAAAAACAATATTTTTAGTTGTTCTTGGTTTAAGAATTATCGTATATAAAATTACATAACTACATAATCCCAACAATGTTAATCCGGCAGCTAAATAATTTACGCCACTAATCAAAAGCATTGCAGCCGCCAATGTACAAGATACTGCACCTAAAAAAACAGTATTAAATGATAACTTCCCTGAGGGTAAAGCTCTATTACTTGTCCTTTTCATCCTTTTGTCCAAGTCCATTTCCCATAAACAATTAAGTGCTCCTGCTGCCGCGGCTGCCAAGGCCCCTCCTCCTAAAGTACATATAAGCTTAGGAGAGGATAACGGCCATTCTTCCGTTAATGCCATACCTCCTAAAGTTGTAGCCAGTAATAATGGAATCAATCTTGGTTTGGCAACTTCAAGCCAAGGAGGTAGTATTACTTTTTTTCTTGAAGGTACAACTTGTTCACGAATTGAAGTCTGGAAATTTAAGTTTTCTAAATTACTTTTCATGAGTTTAAACCTACTATTACTGAATTAAATGGTTGATTGATTTTTTTATTTAGATAAGGATTTCTAAAAATCAATGCTGTTAAGGTCGCAATTAATAAAGAAGCATTTAGTTGATGACCAATAACAAAAAGAGGTTCACTTAAATTAGTTCTAAGGCTTAATACTCCTAGAACAACTTGGGAAATCAAAAGCAAAAAAAGTGAGCAAATGTATCTCCAATTATTCTGGAACAAATTTTGTTTATATAATGAGATAGCCAAAATAAATAAAATAGAAATAGAAATTGGGATAGCAAATAATTTATGAGTATCTAAAATTAAACATTGTTTATTAAAAGATAAGCAGAGATGTGCAGACCAAGTTGATGAAAGCCTTACTCCAATAAAAGATTGAACTAAAGTGAGTATTAGGGGGAAAAATAATAATATCTTCCACCAAGTCAATGATTTATTAACCCCATTATTTTCTAGATTCTGATTGATAGTTATTGTTGTTATTAGGAGTAAAAAAGCAGTCAAAAGATGAGCAGTAACTGAGTAGGAATTAAGTAAATTAATTACGGTTAATGCTCCAATAGAGCCTTGAACAATTACTAAGAAGACCAATAATGAATAAGTTTTTGGTAACCAATTTGGAAGATCTTTTCTCCAAATTATTGAAAGTATGAACTTAGAAAGAATTAACAACCCTACTAGAAAAGCATCTAAACGATGGAACCATTCTAGAAAAACTCTTAAATTCATATGATTAAGAGGTAGAAAAGTCCCATAACATAAAGGCCAATCAGGGCAAGCAAGACCTGCCTCCATAACCCTAGTAGCTCCTCCAATAACTATTAAAGCTATTAAGGCCAAAACGCAATGGTTTCCTAATTTCAGAAAAACTGACTTGTATCTTGATTGATATATTTCGTTTTTGAACAAATTATTCAAAGCTCTTCTTTTTGCATATTAATTTAGATTCAAATATCAAACATTAATTAAAAGTAAATGTTTTATTTTTAAAATTTATTTGTTTTTTTAATCTTTTTTCCCTGACATAAACCTATAAATAGTTATTGATAATACTTCTTTTATTTTTTAAATCTTAAGAAGTTGTGAATTTCAATAATTTTCCATTAACAAACAATGCAAAATTAAAAAAATTGAATATGTTGAAAATATAAATAACATTTTTTACCTCAATTGTTAAATAAAAACTTTTATTTAATACTTATAATTTCCGCTGTATTTGGTATATCTTTTTGGATCGGATTTAATGTTAACTTACTTCCTGTTGAAGCAAGTATAAATGCGCCTATATATGATGAGCTTTTTAAAATTCTTTTTATCATTGGATTAATAATTTTCATTGGAATGTCCATAGCAGTTATATATAGTTTATTTAAATTCAGGAAAAGGAAAGATCAATATGGAGATGGGATAGCTTTGGAAGGTAATTTAAGCCTAGAGATTGTATGGACAATTATCCCATCTATTATTGTTTTAATAATAGGTTTATATAGCTACAACATTTATGATCGAATGGGAGGTATGAAAGAACTAAATCATAGCCATGAAATGATGACCTCCAACACAGAAAAGATATGGGCTGGAATAAGTCAGGCATCAAATAATGAGGTTGCTAGCAATAATTTATCTGTTGAAGTTTCAGCTATGCAATTTGCCTTCTTATTTAATTATCCGAAAGGGGAATTCATTTCAGGGGAGCTTCATGTTCCAGTCGATCATAAAGTTTCTATGAAGATGGAATCAAAAGATGTTATTCATGCTTTTTGGGTGCCAGAATTCAGAATTAAACAAGATATTATTCCAGGCCAACCTACGATATTAAATTTCACACCTACTAAAGTTGGGAAATATCCCATAATATGTGCGGAATTATGTGGTCCTTATCACGGAGGAATGAGAGCTTCAATAATAGTTGAAGAAGAATCTGACTACAAAGATTGGTTTAACAAAAATACCAAAACTGAGGTTAGCTTATGACGATATCAATTGATTCAAAGGATTCCAATACTAAGAGTCTTCAACCTAAAGGATGGCTTAGATACTTTAGTTTTAGCCTCGATCATAAAGTAATTGGTATTCAATATCTTATATGTGGGTTTCTTTTTTACTTAATTGGAGGAACTTTGGCGAGTGCAATAAGAATTGAATTAGCAAGCCCAATGTCGGACTTTATGCCCAGAGATGTATATAACCAGGTTTTAACATTGCATGGAACAATAATGATTTTCTTGTGGATTGTACCTGTGGTAAACGGTGCATTTGGGAATTATTTAATTCCTTTTTATGTTGGAGCTAGAGATATGGCATTCCCAAGATTAAATGCTGTAGCTTTTTGGCTCATACCTCCTTCCGGTTTGATGCTAGTAGCAAGTTATTTTGTTGAAGGCGCAGCACAGGCAGGATGGACAGCTTATCCACCTTTGAGTATAACCACCCCTCAATCAGGACAAATTATTTGGATAATGAGTGTTTTGTTGCTCGGAGGCAGCTCTATATTTGGAGGGATAAATTTCATTGCCACAATTATCAAATTAAGGAGACCAGGATTAAAGCTGATGCAATTACCTATGTATTGTTGGGCGATGCTAGGTACAAGTCTATTAGTAGTTCTTTCCACTCCAGTTTTAGCTGGAACATTAATATTGCTTAGCTTTGATATTGTGGCTCATACCGGTTTCTTTAACCCTGTTTTAGGTGGAAACGTAGTTGTTTATCAACATTTATTTTGGTTTTATTCTCATCCAGCTGTTTACATAATGGTTCTTCCTGCTTTCGGCTTAGTTAGTGAAATTCTCCCAGTACATTCAAGAAAGCCACTTTTTGGATATACCACAATGGTTTTTTCAATAATGGGTATAGTTGTACTAGGTCTAGTTGTTTGGGCTCATCATATGTTTACAAGTGGTACACCTCCTTGGATGAGATTATTCTTTACTATTGCTACAGCATTTATAGCAGTTCCTACTGGAATTAAATTTTTTAATTGGGTTGCGACATTGTGGGGTGGGAAAATATCTATCAATAGTGCAATGTTATTCTCATGTGGATTTATTATAAATTTTGTATTTGGTGGTATTACAGGAGTTGCTCTTGCTCAGGTTCCTTTTGACATTCACGTACATGATACATATTTCGTTGTCGCTCACTTCCATTACATTGTTTACGGAGGGACTGTTTTTATTATCTTCTCATCTATATATCATTGGTTCCCAAAAGTCACGGGTAAGTTAATGAACGAAAAACTAGGGATTCTACATTTTGCAATAACTTTTATTGGCTTTAACTTATGTTTTGCTCCTCAACATTGGCTTGGTCTTAATGGAATGCCTAGAAGAGTTGCGGAATATGATCCTCAATTTCAATTTGTTAATCAAATCAGCAGCGTTGGAGCTCTCTTAATGGCTATAAGTACTATCCCATTTTTAGTAAATATTTTCTTAAGTATTAAAAATGGTAAGGATTCTGGGGATAATCCTTGGAATGCTTTAACTCCTGAATGGTTAACATCATCTCCCCCGCCTGTTGAAAATTGGGAAGGGGAAGCACCATTAGTTGAAGAACCTTATGGTTATGGAAACCCAATATCTCAAGAAAATTAATCAAGAAAAACCATGACAACTCTCGATAGTTCAAAAGAAATTAAAAATAATAAAAGTGAGGCCAGTGAACATCATGAAGACTTTAGGATGTTTGGATTAATAACTTTTTTAATAGCAGATGGGATGACTTTTGCTGGTTTCTTTGCCGCCTATCTAACATATAAAGCAGTTAATCCTTTGCCGGATGGAGCTATTTATGAATTAGAACTTCCTATACCTACATTAAATACAATTTTATTGCTTGTTAGTAGCGCCACTTTCCATAAAGCCGGAAAAGCTCTTCTTAAAAATAAAAATTCTGATACTCAGAAATGGTTAATAGTTACCGCTCTGCTTGGTATCACCTTTTTAATATGTCAACTATTTGAGTATTTCAATTTGCCATTCGGACTAACAGATAATTTATTTGCAAGTACTTTTTATGCCTTAACAGGCTTTCATGGTTTACATGTAACTTTAGGGACGTTAATGATATTAATTATTTCTTGGCAAACAAGACCAAAGGAAGGAAGAATTACTAATCAAAATATGTTCCCATTAGAAGCTGTTGAATTATATTGGCATTTCGTAGATGGAATTTGGGTTATTTTATTTATCATTTTATACCTCTTGTAATAAAGGATTTATTCTTTAAAAATCTATTTTTTATTAACTTGTATTGCCACAATTCTCATTATTGGTAAGAATATATAATAAGAAAAAGCTCATATAATGCTTGTAGGAAAAGAACTTCTCGAAAAATCTAAATTACTCAGCAAGCATTCTGAGGATGAAATAGCAAGAGGTTGCGGCTATGTCAGTCCAAGTGGAAGAGTCTTAAGAAAAAGTTTTTATAAAGCACTTATTGAAGCGAAGGGTTACAAGTTAAGTAATAGTGGCGCTGGTGGTAGGGCTGGGAACAGATCTTCAAGAGGGAGGCAAGCAGAATTTAAAACAAAAGTTCATGGCAATGGCAACTTATTGATAGGTCATACCTATACAAAGAAATTAGGGTTAGAGCCAGGTCAAGAATATAAAATTGATCTAAGAAAAGATTCTAAAATCATCTCCCTTACTCCATTAAACTAAGAATATTATTTATTCCAGCCATTCTCTTTAAGCCAATTTGAGGAAATTTCTTGCGAAAAGTCTTCTGAATCTATATTCTTGTTAAATTTAAGTAGTTTTTCAACATACTTAATTAATGTATCTCCTTCAAGATTGACATTGTCGCCAATTTCTAAATTTTTGAGATTAGTGTTTTCCCAAGTATGTGGAATAATTGCAATCGTAAAAATTTCCCCTTCATTCTCAGATTTTGCAATTGTAAGGCTAATGCCGTTAACGCATATGCTTCCCTTATCTACAATATATTTGGAAAAATTTTTATTTTGCCACTTAATTGATAAAAGCCAAGATTTTTCAAGTTTTTCTATATTTTCAATTTTTCCCAAACCATCAATATGTCCACTAACTATATGGCCCCCAAGACGATCCGTGATACGGAGAGCAGGTTCTAAATTAACTATTTGATTAATACTAGATTTTTTTCCTAAAGTAGTCTTTTTTAAAGTTTCTTCACTTACATCTACTTTAAATTGATTATTTGAAATCTCTTTTACTGTTAAACAAATTCCATCAACTGCGATACTATCACCTATTTGCATATCAAAAGGCTGATCCAGAATTTCAATAATTAAGAGGGGGGTTCCTTTTTTAAGTTTTCCTATTGCCTGAACTATTCCTGTAAACATAACTTTAAATAGAGATTATTTGAAAAACTATTATTAACTTTGATTTACTTTAAAACATTTTCTACTATAAATAAATTAAAAAGTTATTAAATAGGTATTAACTATATAAAGATGATAGTTCATTCTAAGAAAAGATCATTTGGAAAAGCGTGCGATGTAAGTTTGTTTACTTTAGGCACAATGAGAGCGACAGAAAATCTTGATAAAATGAATCAACTTATAAAAAGTGCTCATGATGCGGGCATTAATCATTTAGAAACTGCTGCTGCTTACGGTAACGCTGAAAAACTGATCGGGGAGTCATTAAAGGAATTAGAAACTTCCGAAAATATATATAGGAAAGAATGGATAATTACTACCAAAGTCTTACCCAAAGGGGATTTTAATTATCTTAAAGAGAATTTCGAAAATTCACTCAAAAATTTAAAGCTAAAGAAAATAAATAATCTTGCTTTCCATGGAATAAACTTAGAGGAGCATTTAGATTGGGTTCTAAATGGAGAGGGGGGCAAGTTTTTAAAATGGGTAATTAAAAAAGGCTTGGTTGATCAAGTTGGGTTCAGTTCACATGGGAATTATAAACTTATTGAAAATGCAATTAACTGTGAATTATTTAGTTTTTGCAATCTTCATTTACATTTTTTAGATCAATCAAAAATAAGCCTTGCCCAACTAGCTTTAAAAAAGAAAATGGGTGTATTGGCAATATCCCCTGCTGATAAAGGTGGAAGATTATATGCTCCAAGCGAAATTTTATTAAAAGCATCTGCACCCTACCATCCTTTGGAGCTAGCTTATAGATTTTTACTATCCAAAGGAATCACAACTCTATCTTTAGGAGCTACAAAATTTGAAGATTTTAATATTGCAAAAAAGCTTATAAACTCAAGTCAAAAACTAACATCTTTTGAAATTAGTGCATTAGAAAATATCGAGCATTTTGCAAATGAAGAGTTAAAGTCATCAAAATGTGAGCAATGCAGATCTTGCCTACCATGTCCAAGTGAAATACCTATTCCTGAAATACTTCGTTTGAGAAATATATCTATTGGTTATGGTCAATTAGAATTTGCTAAAGAAAGATATAATTTAATTGGTAGGGCAGGCCACTGGTGGGAAGAAAAAGATGCCTCTTTTTGCCTAGATTGCAATGAATGCATTCCAAAATGCCCTAGTAAATTAAATATACCGGCTTTATTAAAAGAAACTCACAACTTATTAAGTGAAAAGCCTAAAAAAAGATTATGGGGTTAATGATTGATTCCATAAATTTTCTAGAATTAACCTCTCTCCTTGATTTAATGGTGAAAAAGACCAACTATTTTCCCAACAATTTTTAGATGGACCATAATTATTTTTTTCAATTTTTGTATTATATTTATCCTGAGAGTATTGATTTTTAAAAGGTAAATACCAACCTTGATTAGCTAACTTATCGATAGTAGCCCTTTTTTCTAAAGACTTAATCCAATCATTTAATGCTATGTTCTTAATATTTGATTTAATTAGAAGAAAATTCCACATTAAAGGAACACCTTTATTTGGGAAAACCATCGAAAGTCTTGAATCAATCCTAAGATATTTTTCGCATAGTGAAAAAGGGATAATCGCAACAGATGCATAAGAATTAATTAAATAATTTATTGAATTTTTATCCTCAAATAACATTGCTTGTTCTTTCAGTTTGCTAAGTGAATTTTTAACACTAATTTTTTTTGAAATTGAAATTAATATTCTCGGACTTTGAGGGAATATAATTTTTCCTTTCAACTTCTCATCAAGAAGAAAATCCCAAGAATTACTAGCGTCATAAATTAGATCTTTATTATTTTTTATAATTACTGCATATGGAACAACCCCTATCGGAAATAATTTATCACGTTGATATTCTTTAAAACTTTTTAAAAAATCTCGCGATCTTTTATCTAATAGATCATTTGAAAATAAATTATTTATTTTTTGAAAACTATTGAAATTAATACTATTTAGCCATCCATCATTAATCAAAATAAAGTCTGATTTAGATAATTTTATTTTATTTTTTTCTAATTGAAGCTTACTAAAATTAATATTTTCTTTTTGCCAAATTGCAGGAAAAGTATCTTTTAAAGATTTTGGATAAATCGAACTTTGAAACCCAACTTTAAATTTTTTTAAAGAATTACCACATGAATACAAAAAGAAAAGGAAAGATAGCTTTCCGTAATTAAGGAATTGCCTTCTTGTAGAATATTTTTTAAGCATTTAACAATCCTTATCTAAGGAAATTTGACCAAACTCCTTCATTCTTTCAATATTAATTTGACATCTTGAAACTATTTCTTCATTACTAAAACCCTTAAGAAAAGCAAGGATTGACATCCCACCAGCACCAACCCCTTCTTTTACATAACCTATTTCATAATCACTCAATTCTTTAAATTTTGAAGATTTGAAATTGAGAGGGCTTGCAAATCCTAATAAATTTACGTCGTGTTTTTCAGTTATTAAATCTAATAAATCACCCAATGAATTATCTTTAACCAACCATCCAGTAGTAGCTATAAAAACGAAATCAACGAATTCCTGTTTTTCTATAGAATCAATAAATTCCAATGCAAGTAAAATTATAGCTAACATTTGGCTACCTCCAGATAATACAACAGATTGCTTAGCTAATCTTGCTCCAATCAATAATCCCATAGAGAAGGCTTGAAATGGATCTCCGACTGAAGAAATAACATCTAAAGAGTCAAAATTATTTTTTAAATTTGCTTTTAAAAGACCAGATTTAATTACTTTTGTTTTTAAGTTCCTAGGAGCATAAATCAAACTGCTCCCTATTAAATTATTTACATTTAAGCCAAAAGCTTCCATTACTGCCTGAGCAGTTGTAGTTCCTCCTGGCACAGATTCTGAAATAAATATGGGTTGTTTCGTAGATTTTCCAATTTCTAGTCCTTTTTTGTAAAGACTCAAAACTCTCTCTTTATTCATAGATTTTCCAGTAGTCAAACATTTAGCTGGGCCTACTAAATAATTTTCCACACTTAAATGACTAAAGTGAGGTTTTTCTTTTATTCCTATAGGAACAACTATTGGACTTGCGCATATAAGTTTCTTACATACATAGCTTATTAATGCAGGAGTAACTCCTGCATTTAAAAAGGGTAATTTATATTTATGATCTATTGAGGCCCCAAATAGAAGAAACTCAGCATCTGCTAAGGCAGTTCTCATTCTAGCTTTTGAATTAAATCCTGCTGCGGATATACCTTGAATTTGAGATGTTTCTGTTCCCGCAATCACAAGATAGAAAATAAAATTATTAATTTCTTTTTTAAGAAGATCTATCCTTTCAGAAAATAATTTTTGATTACCTTTACTTCCAAATAACTTTATCCCTAAATACGATATTTGCATTATTTCATAATATATTAAAGACCTAAATTAACAATTCCATTAATTATTTTTGGAGGATCAGGAATATTTGAATTTAATCTAGGGAAAAGAGAATATGCGAGTATATGGATAGTTAAAACATATACCATTTCTTGAAAAATTATTAATAATATTGCAACAAATTGGATAAATCGTATCGAAGGAGAAAATGGCAGATTAAATAGTTCAATAAATTTATCTATTAGACCATAACTTGCTTTTGTAATTATTATCCAAAGATTATCCCCAACTAAAGTTGATAATGCAATTACCCTTATAAAAAAACCAAGTGTCCCAAGAACAAAACCTACAGACCAACTAAGCCACCAATTTTTTTTCATAAACCAAGACCAGCCTAGCCAAAAAGCTAATATCCCATATGGGAATAAAAATAAAGTTCCTCTAAATGGACCCATAAGTATTAATAACAAAAGAAATTGTATTATGAGACCTTCAAATGCAGTTTTAGTTCCTCTTCTCAAATGCAATAAGATTATAGGGAGAGGTAATATTAATCTCAATAAAGCTCCTCCTATGGGTAAATAATATAAAGCGATCCAAAGTAATGAAGAGAGAGAGGCTAAATATGCGGGTTCAATTATATTAAGTGCCTCATTTTTATTTGAAAGTTTCATATGTAGTTTTTGTATAAATATTTAATTCCTTTTTATAGTTTTAGTTTTTGGATCAAAATAAAGTTCAATCTTTTCTATCTCAAAATTAACATCAGAATTTCTTAAAATGGTCCTTAAATCTTCAGTAGGATCTTTTGGATTTACATCTTTTAAAATGAAAATAATTTTGTATGATTTAGGCTGATATACTTTATTTTGCAAAAATATCTTTTTATCAGAAATTTTTTTGTTGTTTTTTGATTTCTTCTCAGACTTTTTTAAA
>CACLUD010000023.1 GCA_902609995.1 uncultured Prochlorococcus sp.
AATATTAACTACCAAATTAATCCAGCAGAAATTGAAAGTATTGAAAATAATTCTATTGCTGAAGAAATAGGGTTTGAATCAGGTGATTCAATTATTAGTATTAATGGTAAGAAACCAAGAGACTTAATTGATTATCAGATCCTGATTAGTGAAGAAATTTTAGATATATCGGTATTGGACAAAAACAAGAAGATTCACAACATTAGTATTGAAAAAGATCAAGATGATAACTTAGGAATTAATTTTAAAGATGCATTATTTGACTCAATCAAACAATGTAATAATAAGTGCCCTTTTTGCTTTATAGATCAACAACCAAATGGCAAAAGAAAAAGTCTTTACATAAAAGATGACGACTATAGATTAAGTTTTCTATATGGTTCATATCTAACGCTAACCAATTTAAATAAAGATGACTGGAATAGAATATCTACTCAAAAACTATCACCACTTTTTATTTCAATACATGCCACTGATCCAAAGACCCGAGAAAAATTATTAAAAAATAAAAAAGCAAGTCAAATTCTTGATCAAATTGAATGGTTAGAACAAAATTCAATCCAGATACACGCGCAAATAGTTGTATGTCCCGAAATTAATGATGGTAAAATATTAGATAAGTCTATTTACGATCTTGCGAAATTTCATAAAAAAAGTTTTAAAACAGTTCTATCAACAGCCATAGTTCCAGTAGGCCTAACAAAGTTTAGGCCTGAAAACGATGGCCTAATAGCAATAAGCAAAGAATATGCAAGAAAAATTATTCAACAAGTGGAAAAAATTCAAACATCTTTACAAAAAAGTATTGGAACTCGTTTTTGTTGGCTTTCCGACGAATGGTACTTAATAGCTGGTCTCAAATTACCAAACTATAAAACATATGAAAATATGCCCCAAGAATCTAATGGAGTTGGTTCAATACGAAGTTTTCTTAAAACATTAGAAACTAAAACAAAATCTCTTCCTGTAAAAGTAGATAAAGAAAGAAAAGTGAGTTGGATTGTTGGGAAATTAGTTTACGAAGCACTGCTCCCAACAGTGGAAAAACTTAATAGAATTGATGGCCTTAGCATTAATCTATATGGCTTGCCAAGTGTTTACTGGGGGCAAGATCAAGTTGTAACAGGGCTTTTAACTGGGGAAGATTTAATTACTGGACTACAAAATAAGGATCTAGGAGAAAGTATATTTATACCATCAATAATGTTAAAACTTAATAGTGATTTGTTTTTGGATGACAAAAATATAACTGAGGTTTCAAATAAACTGAAAACTAATATTCACGTTCTTGATGATCAGAATGATATTATTAATAATCTAATCGGTTTATCTTAAAACAAAATAAATACTTAATTATGCTTAGAAAACTAATATATTCAATTTTAGTTTTGCCTTTTTGTTTGTATATTAATTCTCAAGAAGCACTATTAAGTAAGACCAACAATAAAATTGAAGAAATTCTTCAAGAAAACGAAAACCAAATATTCCTTAATTATTCACAAATAGATAATATTACTCTAAAGAATAATCAAGAACTTAAAGCATTAGAAAGTGTAGTCAATTCCAATATGTTTACTCTTTCGAGCAAAATAGCTAAAAGATATCCCACATTAGATTTGCAAGCCAGTGGCTTACCTAAATATGTTTCTGGCAAAAATTACAGTAGTAGTTCATCGACTACAAAAACCTCGCAATTTTCAGCAAATCCATCCCTTAATATTAAATTAGACTTAATAGATCCTCTAAGGGGATCTGAAATTAAAATAGCTAGAAATAATTATGCCATAGCTAAAAATAATTATGAGATTAAAAAGAAAGATCTCATAAAAGAAGTAAAATCTAGATACCACAAACTGCAAAAGTCTTATCAGGATATTAAAAACAAAACATTATCTCTTGATTTATCAATTACTAGTTTGAAAGATGCTCAGTCAAAATTTGATGCAGGGATAGGAACAAAATTTGAGATTCTTGAAGCTGAAGCACAATTATCTAGAGATAGGCAATCACTAAATGAGAAAAAAATTCAGAATCAGATTAATAAAATTGCACTAAAAGAAATCTTAAATATAAATGGGGACTTCGAGATTAATCAAAAGCAAAAATTAATAGGTTTCTGGAACCATAAATTACACAAGAATATTACTGAAGGTTTAGTAAATAGCCTTTCCCTCAAAAATATCAATCTAAAAAAATCAATTAAAGAAAATCAAGCTAAGAATTATTTGAATGTTTACATGCCAAATGTATACATAAGTAATACTTTTACTAGTTCATTAACTAAGGGTTCTTCTTTGTCTGAGACAATAGACCCTGAACAATCTAGATCGTCATATACAAATACTGTAAGCTTAAATTTTGGTTGGAATATTTTTGACGGCGGGCAAAATAAAAATTTATATAAATCAAGCAAAGCTGATGCCAAATCGGAAGATTACTCCTACAAAAATCTTCAAAATGTTTTAAAGACAAATATTAATAAAGCTTATTTGAATTTAAAATTAAATGAAGAAAAAATTCTTTCATCTCTAAAAGAAATCTCTTCTACAGAAGAATCCTTAAGATTAGCAAGGTTAAGATATGACGTAGGAATATCTACACTTAAAGATGTTCTTGTAAGACAAAAAGAGTTAAGTAATGCTAATTCAAAAAAAATTGATTCGATTTATAATTACAATTTAAATTTAGATGAATTAGTAAGATTGACTTCTCTTGAAATAAGTAATATTTGTTTCGGTAAAAATGACATTCAATCTATTTGCAATATCTGAATATGAATAAAAATAATTTAACCAGTCAACAGTTTAAAGATTTAGATTCTTTATTTGAATTGGTTAGTGATCGACAATTAAAAGATTTTGGAAACATCAGTGCTAGCAACAAGTCAGACGGTTCGTTAATTACAAGTTGTGATTTATGGAGCGATAAAACGATTGTAGAGGCTCTATCTAAAATTGCTCCAAATGAAGGGGTTCTTAGTGAAGAGGGAGGAAAGTTAGTTCCTAGTACAAATGCTTATTGGATAGTAGATCCTCTTGATGGGACCACAAATTTTGCTGCAGGAATTCCATATTGGTCTATTTCGGTAGCAAGATTTGTAGATGGTTCCCCTCAATCTTCTTTTTTAATCATTCCTACATTAAAGAAAAAATTTGTAGCAATCAAAGGAAAAGGTGTTTGGCTAAATAACAAGAAAATCGAGGTTAATAATAATCAACAAAGTGAATGCGTTTCTTTATGCAGTAGATCTATTAAAATTTTACAAAAAAATCCTAATTCAATATTTCCTGGGAAAATAAGACTTCTTGGTGTATCCAGTTTAAATTTAACAAGCGTTGCAATGGGACAAACTTTTGGAGCTATAGAATCAACTCCTAAAATATGGGATATTGCGGCAGCATGGCTATTACTCGAGGAACTAAATTGTTCAATTGAATGGTTAGAAATAAACCCTATGCATTTAACTACAGAACAAGATTTACAAGATACTAATTTTCCCTTAATTGCCTCTAGGACAAAAGAAAAAATGAAAGTCTTAAGACCATGGGGCAATTTATTATTGAAAAATTAGTTGCATCATAAATATATAAAAGACTTGAAAAATATCCCTATTGGATACAATAAATAAGATTCGTGATAAGTATTTGAAGAAAATTAATATGCAGCGCAGTACAACATGGATTATTACAAGTTTATGGGGAGCTTGCGAAAGATGGAGTAAATCGGATTGTATTGATTTAAGCGCCGCTTTTGCTTATTACACTCTTCAGTCATTCTTTCCAATACTACTTATTTCTCTTTCAATAGCTTCTTGGTTTCTGGGTAAACAAGATGGTTTAGATCAACAAATAATATCTGTTTCCGCTCAAATTTTACCTCCATCGGTTGTTGAATTAGTTGAAACAACATTATTTAAATTAATTGACCAAGGCTTTGGAGCAGGTATTTTAGGAGCTATGTTTTTACTATTTACTGCTGGCAACGCCTACTTATCACTTCAAAGAGGTTCAGATAGGCTTTGGGAAGACGAGCTACCCTCAAGAAGAATAAACTCTGCCTGGCAAGATCAAGCATCAAGATTTCTTAGGAACAGAATTGAAGCTTTCTTAGTAGTATTTTTTATAGGTTTTTTAATGGTATTAGATCAAATAAGTGCAAATCTCAGAATGATTCCAACTACTGTTTTAACAAAAATATTAAATTCTAGTAATTTTATTTCTGAATTCATTTTAAAGTTACCACTCTTACAAGTTGGTCAATTTGCTTTGCCACTGGTGGGATTTTCATTAATGGCTTTATTACTTCAAGCACTATTGCCGAGTAGAAAAGTTCCTTTAAAACCACTTATCCCCGGTTCAATTCTGATTGGAATTGGTCTCACTACTCTTAACCTAGCAGTTAGTAAAAGTATTCTTTCGCTTGGGACAAGGTTTCAAGCATATGGTTTTATTGGAGGTTTTTTAGTACTAACTTTATGGGTTTGGCTATTAGGCGTTATTTTATATTTTGGGCAATGTTGGAGTGTGGTTATAGCTAGTATGTCTTTAACAAGTAGGAGAAGAAAAAATTAATCTAAAAGAATCATTTGTTTCCTTTTTTAAAATGAACAAAAATTTAGTTACCTATTCTATAATTTTTTTAATATTAATTTCCCTTTTTGGATTTAATTTTTTTCTAAGTCTTATCGGAAATCTTTTATTACTTGTATTATTAATTCCTCTTTTAATACTTTCTGTTTTATTGATAAGTTTTAATTCCTTAAAATCAAAAGTAAATACTTGTAGTCAATGTGGCACTGTTACTTTCGGGATTAATAATACCTGCATGAATTGTGGTGCAGATTTAGAAAATGAAAATACAAACAGCACTGAAAGTTTGAAAAAACCAAGTGAAACTACAATTGAAGTAAAAGCAGAAGAAGTAAAATGATTGTCCTTAAATATTTCTTATAAAAATTTAACCAATCCCAATTTGTCTTAGTATGCTTTGTCCTGTAATCAATTCTGTACCTAAACCTATCAATATTCCCATCATTGCCATTCTGCCATTCCAAGTTTCAGCAAAGTTGACAAAACCAAATCTTGGTTGATTATCCTCATTCATAATGATTTATTCAAAAAGTAATTTAATTTTAGCGTTTGAAGGTTAAATTTATGAAAAAAATTTATTATTTATCTAACATGTCTAATTCCATCAACTGGCATGTAATCGTCTCCAGTTAATTCTTCATATATTATCGCAGGCAAACCTGTCTCAAACATAGTCTGTAGAGCTTCTTTAAGCATTGGGTTCCAACCTCCAGTACTAACTTTTCCATGTCTTACAGTCCAATCCCAGGTTCCTTGTAAATCTCTTGGCAGTCTTCCCTCTCTATCTCTTCTGGCAACTAAATCCAGAGATTCTACTATTCCAACTATTACTGGATTTTTTCCGTAAGAAGGAGTTAGACTCAACTCCAGTCTGACAGGTTCTTCTTTAACCATTTTAAGACGGAACCTAGGGGGCAACTTAAGTGATCTAATGACTCCGGAGACAATCTTTGTTCTTAATTCCAAATTTTTTAACCTTATAAATTGACTAATTTAATTTAATCAGTTGTAGTTCCTTTTTCTTCCAGAGTTGAATCTGTATCATTAGAAAACCTTACTGTAAGTAATTCTTCTTGAGTTACATTTCCAGATTTATCAAGTAGTTCAGGATGAATAGTATATTTATTTTGTTTAATATTTGTTTTGTAAGATCGATTTTGTTGTTTATCAAGTGCCCCCCAGCCATTTGACATTACTTTAAAAGCCTTCCAAACTAGATAGGTTAGTGCAGCTGAATAAATTATTGGAAATAAAAAAGACATTCAGTTTATTGATTTATTATTACTTAAATTCTATAATAGCTCGAAAAAAATAAATTTAGCTATTTTATAGGAAGATATTCTTCTATTTACTAAATAATTTCAGCGAATTATGTGATTATCATTAACATTAATAATAAAGTGTAGACGAATGTTTTCAAAGACAATCAAAAAAAGAAAATTGATAAAATTCTCTTTTAAAAAACTTTTCTTCCTATCATGTTTAACACTTGGTCTTATTAATAAACCCAATGGGATATCTCAGCCTTTAGCAAATCAAAATCTAAATGAAAAATTTAAAATTTCAAATATATCTTTCATAACAAAAGCAGTAAAGAAAACAGGGGCTTCGGTAGTAACTATTGACACTCAACGATTTGTTGAAAATAGACAATTTTCTAGAGATTCAAGAATATTCTTAGATCCATATTTTGAAAGATTCTTCGGCTTAAAATTACCTTATGAAAATCAACCGCGGATAGAACAGAGTCAAGGAAGCGGCTTTATATTCGGAGATGGTCTCGTAATGACAAATGCACATGTTGTGAATGGATCAGAAAAGTTAATAGTTGGCTTATCAAATGGAACAAAATACAAAGGGAAGTTAATAGGACAAGATTTACTTACTGATTTAGCTGTTATCAAGCTTAAAGGGAAAGGACCTTGGCCAAAAGCAAAGTTAGGAGATTCAACAAAAATTGAAGTTGGTGATTGGGCAATAGCTGTTGGCAATCCTTTTGGACTGGAAAATACAGTAACCCTGGGAATAATTAGTAACTTAAATAGAAATGTCTCACAATTAGGAATATATGATAAAAAGTTTGAGTTAATTCAGACAGATGCAGCTATAAACCCTGGCAATTCTGGGGGGCCATTACTAAATAGTAAGGGAGAAGTGATTGGAATTAATACTCTTATTAGATCAGGACCTGGGGCAGGCTTAAGTTTTGCGATCCCAATAAATAAAGCTAAAAATATCGCTTCGCAACTAATAAAAAATGGAAAAGTAATACATCCCATGATTGGAATCAACTTAATAGACGAAAATTATTTTGAAACGAATAAAAATATTGTCAAAGTAGGATACGTTGTCCCAAATAGCCCTGCTGCAAAAAGTGGAATCTTTATTAATGACATAATTTTAAAAGTGGGTGAAAAAAATATTAATAATTCTTCAGATATTATCAATGAAATAAGTAACAACGGAATTAATAAATTTATAAATATAACCTTAAAAAGAAAAAATAAAATTATTAAATTAAAAGTTAAACCTATTGATATTACTAATTTAACAAAATAAAAAATTTTTTTTATTTTTCATCGTCTCTGAGTATTTCTACACATTGAGAGATACAAATACCATCAGATATATCACAACTAGAAATACACTCAAAATAACTTTCTACTGGATCAGAAGTAACACAATTACTTTCGTTTAAATCATACTTTTTCATAAGTATTATCAATAAAACAAATTAGTAATTATTACATTAATCAAAGTTATGAATTCTGTAAAGATAAATAAGTGATCTTGCCTAGAAGATTGTAAAGTTTTTTAAAAACTATTAATCCAAACAAAAAACAGGAATAAAAACTTTAAAAGATAAACTTGAATAGTTATTTTATACTCCTTTTCTTCTCTAAAAAATATTCATAATTACCATTAAAAGATAATAATTTAGAGTCTTTAATTTCAATAATTCTATTTGCAACTTTAGAAATAAAATATCTATCATGCGAAATGATAAATACTGTCCCTTTATAGTTATTTATTGCAAGTTCCAAATTCTCTTTCGATTGAAGATCTAAATGGTTTGTAGGTTCATCAAGAAGTAAAAAATTACTTGGATTCATTATCATCAAAGCCAAAGCTAATCTAGCTTTTTCGCCACCACTAAGTTGTTGAACATGTTTAAAAACAGCATCATTATGAAAGCCAAAACTTCCTAAGAATGTCCTTACTCTTTGTTGAGACCAATCTGGGGCTTTTGAATATATTAAATCAATAACCTGTTTTTCAACGGCAAGTGCTGCAGCCTGATTTTGCTCATAATAACTTGTAATTATATTATGTTTACCTAAATTTACTTCTCCTATTTCAGGTTCTATTTTTTTCATAATCAACTTCAACAAAGTAGATTTACCACAACCATTAGGACCTAAAATTGCTATTTTTTCTCCTGCAGAAACCTTTAAATTGACATCAAATAAGAGAATTTTTTCTTCAAAACTGTGAGATAAATTCTTAATTTGAAGAACTAATTTACCAGAACGAGGACATTCAGGAAAATTAAAAGAAGGACTTTTTAGTCTTGAAATAGGTTCATCAATTTTTACAATCTTTTTTAATTGCTTCTCCCTACTTTTAGCCTGAGTACTCCTTGTCGCACTAGCTCGAAATCTTTCAATGTACTTTTTTTGTGTTTCGATCTCTTTTTGCTGCAACTCAAAAGCTTTAATTTGAGTTGCTTCATTTAAAGACTTTTGTTCAACAAAGAAAGAATAATTCCCATTATATGTTTCAGAAATTCCTCTTTCTATAAAAATGATCTTTTTACACAGTTTATCTAAAAAATATCGATCATGGCTAATTAATATGATTGATATTTTTAGAGATATTAAATATTCCTCTAGCCAAAAAATTGTTTCCAAATCTAAATGATTAGTTGGCTCATCGAGTAAAAGTAAATCAGGTTTTTGCAAAATAATTTTTCCAAGAGCAACTTTCATTTGCCAACCCCCAGAAAAATTACCTACCAATTTGTCTGCATCATCCTGAGAAAAACCGAGTTTTGGCAGTATCTTCTGTACTTGTGCCTGCATTTGGTAGCCACCTAAAACTTCAAATTTTTCTTGAAATTTGGCTAGTTGATTTACAAGATGATCAAGTTTTTCAGAGTCTTTGCTAGTTTCTAAAAACTTCATTTCATTTTCAATCTCTAGAAGTTTGTTTGAAACTACTTGAATATCTTTGAAAGAACTTTCTAATTCTTCTCTGACTGTTCGATTTAAATTACAATCCAATTCCTGTTTTAAGTGGGAAATTTTAGGACTTCCTTCTTTAAGAACCAATCCACTTGTTTGATCTTCCTCACCAATTAAGATTTTAAACTGGGTCGATTTGCCTGCTCCATTAGACCCGACTAAGCCTATCTTTTCTCCTTTTCTAATTTCCCAATTAATATTTTTTAGAACAACATCAGTAGAGTAAATTTTGCTTACATTATCAAATCTAATCACTTTAAAAATAATTGAATTTACAAACTTAGAGACTTTTTACCAAAAAAAAATTTTGTGGAATAAAATTGTGATATGAAAAGAATAGAACAAATCGTAGTAATTTTCATAGCTGCAGCATTAGCAATTCCAAGTTATTGGTTTTTTTGGACATTGGCTGGTGGTGGTGGTTACAAGAGAAGAATAACACCCGCATTAAAAGAAGGAACTACTCAAAATATTTTACTAAAGACCTCCTCGAGCCTTAACCAACCATAATTTAGTTGCTTCGTCATCCACAGTCGACAAATACTCTATAACCTCCTCTTTAGTAACTGGAATATCTACTTCTCTACCTATCTCGCAAATTTTTTCAAGAGCTGATTTTGGATTATTAAGAGCCATTAAAAATAAACTTTGTTTTTTTCTTGAATCATCAGCTATTAAATTATAGAGTTTTTCAACATTACTAGTCATCAGTTTCCATTAATTAATATCAATAGACTATTACCTCAAGCTACATTTTGTTCATTATATTTATTTATAGACAAATCATGATCAGTATCTTTTATTTCTTTGGCTGAAGCATCTGCCATGCTTCTTGCATCCAAACATAGAACTTTCCTAAGCTTTGCAAAATTAGCAGCATGAGATATTCTTCCATCTTTCTGAGCATAATATTCTGAACGCTGCAGAATTTGATGAAGATGAGTCAATAAATATGGACTGATCACTGCAGATACTAATACATCACTATTCTCGTTACTTAAAGACTCACACTGTATTAATTTTTTTTTCTTTTTATCAATTGTTGATCTTTGAGAAGAATCAAGCTTTCTTGAATTTTTCATAATTTACACAAGGAACTAATTAATCAAAGGCTTATATGCTTACTATTAATATACACAAAGATACTACCCTTGACTAACTGTGTATACTTAAAAGTAACAGTTATTCAGTTTGACTAATGGCAACCCGCCAAAACTCAACTAATGGAAAGCCAAAATCCCCTAGAATTCAAGTGGTTCTTCCAGAATTAATTTGTGAGCAGCTTAATTCTTTAGCAGAAAATGAATCAAGAACCGTCAGCAATATGGCAAAGGTATTGATTCAGGAAGGAATTAAAAATTATTTCAAAAGAGAAGCTAAATCACAAACATCAGATACCAATATTGATACAGATAATTTCAGAGATACATTAGAAAGACAAAGTATTAAAAGATTAAAAGGAGCTCCTCAAAGGATTATATATACCAAAAAATACGAGAATAAATAATTAATTTTGAGGTAATTTTTGTAAATCTAAAGTTTTCCCCATAACTACCAAAATATTTCCTCTTTCAAGAATATATTTTGCAGGAGGATTGACTGTTAATTGTTCTGGAGGACCAGCAGCAAGAACGTTAACTAAATAATTTTTTCTTAAATTTAAATCTCTTAAAGATCTCCCAATAAATTCTTCTGGAACTGTTATTTCATCTATTCCAGTTTGATTATCCAATTCTAATCTTTCAATTAGATTGGGTCTTACAAGTTCCAAACCTAACCTTTCACCTTGCATTCTAGAAGGGAAAACGACCTTATCAGCACCTACTCTTTTTAACATCTTTTCATGCAAATCACTAGTGGCTCTTGCAATTACTCTTTTTACTTTTGTTCCTTCACTATCCTTAGCAATAAGAGTAGTGGTAATACTTGCTTCAATAGGTTCACTAATACCCACCACAACTGTATTCATCTCTAAAATACCTGATTCCTTCATTGATTCTTCATCAGTACAATCTATTACTCTGGCTTCAATAGAAGGTTCTAATTGTCTTAAATCATCAATAGCCTTCTCAGAAGCATCCGCAGCTAAAACATCTACGCCATTACTTATAAGTTCTCTACAAACAGCCGTTCCAAATCTTCCAACTCCTACAACTGCGAAAGTCAGGGCTTCCTCTTCTTTTTGTTGAGACCATTGCCACCAATCAGCCATAATAAATATTAGTAAAGGCTAAACATAAAGATCAGCTTTTGGATAGCCAATTCTTTTTTGTCTTTCTATTCTACTCTTATATAGAGCCTGCCACAGAGCACTTAAAAGCAAAAGAATTCCAAGCCTTCCCACGAACATACCAATAATTAAAATAAATTGACCAAAATGATTTAATTTTGCTGTCAAACCGATATCAAAACCTACAGTTGCAAATGCAGAAATACATGTGAAAAGAATTTCGAGAAATGTAAATGATTCTTTTTTAATAAAAGTATTCGTAGTACTTAACAACATAGCCATCAAGAGAACAAAAAGTAAAGAGCCAACAGTTATTCCAACTGCTTTCAAAATAACCTTATCTGAAATTAATCTATTACTAATAATTACATCTTTTTGTCCCCTTAACGTTGATCTAGTTGCTGCCATTAGGGCAATAAAAGTTGTAGTTTTGATTCCCCCACCAGTACCACCGGTGCTAGCTCCAATAAACATCAACGTCATTAAAAGCAAGAGACTAGTATCTGATATTGAATTTAAAGATATTGGGAAATTTGTAAATCCCGCTGTTCTTGCACTCACAGTCTCGAAAATAGATGATAAAATTTTCTCAAAGAAATTTAGATCACTAAAAAATTGACTGTTTAATAACGTCTCTATTACGAAAAAACCTAATGATCCAAAAATTATTAAGGAAAAACTTGTCCTAATTACTAATCTAGAATGAAGACTCAATTTTTTATATGAAAGATTTTTTCTATTGCTCCATATATCGTCAATAACCCTCCAACCAAGTCCACCCATCACAATTAAAAAAATAAACACAATATTGACAACAAAATTAGATCGATAATCTTGGAGGCTATTAGACCACAAAGAAAAACCTGCATTGTTGTATGCAGAAATGCTATGAAAAATTGCAGACCATAATCTTTGCCAATTATTTTGAATATCTAGAAACCCGAAAAAATATAATACTATTGCTCCAAAAGAAATAATAGAAGTGGCAGTTATAGCAATGCTTTGAAAAGTTCTCCCAATTCCACCAACCCCAAATTCATCGAGAGTCTTACCTTTATCCAATCTAGTTCTAAGTTGAGTACCTTTTACAACAAATCCCTGTAAGAAAGTAGTAATAGCCATTAATCCTAAACCACCTGATAAAAGCATTAAAGCTAAGAAGATTTGCCCAAAAATATTTAAATCAACTCCAACATCAATGATAGTTAACCCCGTAACAGTTATTGCAGAAGTAGATGTAAAGAATGCTTCCCACAAACCTACATCCGATGAAGAACATAATGGAGAACTTAAAATTAAAGTTCCAAAAATAATAATAATTAATCCTGTGACAATTGTGAATTGAGGTACAGATAACTTTCTGTATATTTCTTGTAATTTATAAACAACGTTCTTTATTTTCACTTTATTTAATTATTTATAATTTAAAATTATCAAAAGTGGCACAGTCAATGACATTATAAGTGTTAAACCTGCTCCATATTTTGCAATATCAAAAAATCTGTATCTTCCAGGTCCGTAAACCATTAAATTTGTTTGATAACCCATGGGAGTTAAAAATGATTGACTTGCACCAAACAATACAAGCATTATTAGGGCATTTGGTGAGATCCCTATAACGCTTGAAAACTGAATAGCAACAGGCAATATAAGCGCAACAGAAGCAGCATTACTTATAAATTGAGTAAGTATTACAGTAGCTACAAAAATTACTATTAAAGCAAAATAGAGTGGCATTCCACTTAGGATAAAATTCAAATTTATGGCTATTAAATCGGCCAATCCAGTGACTTGCATAGCTACACTGAAACTCGATAATGAACCTAATAATAAAATAATATCTAGTCTGATTGACCTTTGTATTTCTGCAGGACGCAAACATCCACAAGCAACCATCGCTATAACTGCTAAAAGAACTGATCCTACTAATGGAATATTAGTTAAAGAAGGCAAGAAAACCATAACAATTGCAATTGCAATTGCAATTGGTTTTCTAATTAAAAATGGTAAATCATCTTCAAATTGATCTAAAATTAATAAGTCATTACTTGCTTGCAAACCTCTTATTGAGTCTAAAGGTGCCTGAAGTAGCAAAACATCTCCTGCTCTTAAAACGGCTTGACCTAATCTTTCTTGAACAGTTTGTTGTCCTCTTCTGAGGGCTAAAACTGTTGCATTATGACGTTGCCTAAATCTTAGTTCTCTCAAACTTGCTCCAGCTAAAGTTGATCCTGCAGGAAGCAAAGCCTCGAAAGTTTTGGTACCTTCTTCAGTAGAAAGAAGATTAGTGCCGCTAAAAGATCTCTTATTTTCAGCTAATAAGATAGTATGTTCTTGTTGTAATCGCAATAAATCCGCCCGCGTAACACGTACTATCAATCTATCTTCAGGCTCAAATTTGCGATCTGCGAGAGGAGGTAGTATTACTTTTCCATTTCTTTGCAACTCAAGAACATCAACATCAAATCTTCTTTGTAATCTACTATTTCTTACTGATTGGCCAACTAATTCAGAAGAAGAAGGAATGGTAACTTCTGTAAAATAGATATTCATATTATCATTTTTAATAAAATCTTTATTTCTTCCTCGATCAGGCAAAAGAACGTCAGAGACTAAGATCATATATGTTGTGCCTATTAACCAAACTGGAATCCCTATCGAAGTTAAGCTAAATAATTCAAGAGACCCATAGCCTAATTGCTGACTAATATCACTTACTAATAGGTTTACTGAGCTTCCTAATAATGTAAGTGTTCCTCCTAATAGAGTTGCAAAAGATAAAGGTAAAAGGACTTTGGAAGGTGAAATATTTCTTCGTTCACACCAGCCTTCAATTAAAGGCAAAAGGGATGCTACAACTGGTGTATTAGGAACGATTCCAGATATTGGAGCTATTAAAAAAGTAATAAGTAAAATTAATTTTCTAGGCGTTTTAATATTTTCAGAGGATATAAGCTCCCTTACTCTGTCTAATGCACCACTTTTAAATAATGCAGATGAAACTGCAAATAAACCCATCAAAGTGATTAAAGATGGGCTTCCAAATCCAGATAAGGCTTTTTCAGGGGTTAGAACTCCAGTGACTATAAATATTCCAACGCATAATAAACCAGTTAATTCAGGGGCTATAGTATTTCTTATAAATAAAATTAATGACAGAAATAAAACTAATACCGTTATTAGTGCATCTAAATTATTACTAAAAAAAGAAATCAGATCCATATCAAACTTATTTAACTCAATATACCTATAAACAATAGGCCAAAAAAGTTTAAACTTTTTTATGGTTTTTTATTGATAAAATTATTTATAGTAAATTTTTTTTGAAATAACCAAGAAGCCGTAGATTTTAAGCTTTTACTGATGTCAGGCATTTTTGAAGCATAAATTAATCTTCTTGCTTCAAATGCCAATTTACCTGATAAAGTTACACCTAAAGCAGAAATGGATGCTTCGCCAATTCCTAAACTAATCATTTCACCATTGTCCTCAAAATCAAAAGGTAAAAGCTCTTTTTCTTGAAAAAGTAATTCGATATTTTTAGCAAGATGATTTCCTTGTTGCATTGCAACTTGAGCGGTCAAAGGCAAATCCTCCATACCTTTAATGATTGAAATATCTCCAATAGCGAAAGAGTTTACACAATTATCTATCTGAAAATTTTCATTCACGATAATTCTTCCGTCTTTTTGTATGACTTGTTCGTCAATGTATGGAAGGTTAGGTTTGACCCCAGCAGTCCAGATCACAACATCTTGATCTAAGTCTTTAATCTCAGAACCATCTAAAATACTAATTTTTTGGTCAGAAATTTCTTGCACAGTTGAATTTAAAATAACATTTATTTTTCTTCTTTCTAGAGCTTTCTCCGCTTCTTCTCGATTAAAAATCTTATTTCGAGCTAAAATTTCATTAGATCTTTCAACAATACTTATATCAAATATATTTTTATAAATATCATTAATTTTGCATGCGATCTCTACCCCAGAAGGACCAGCTCCAATTATAAATAAGTTTTTCTTTATTTTTTCATTCTGAAATTTTTGTAAAAATGACTTTAATTTTTTAAGATCATCTAAATTATTAAAAAAATAACAATTTTCATCTACACCTTTCACTGAAAAATTATTAGATAAGGATCCTGTACAAAGAATCAAACATTCATAACCTATATTTAAATCGTCTCTAAATTCCAGTATCTTTTCATCAAATCTAATTTTAGTTAAACAATTTCTTAGAAAAGTAATACCCAAATTTGAAAATATATTTGAAAATTCAGGAGCAGTCTCCCACATTGATAATTCTTCGCTTAAAACTTCATACATTAAAGGTTTAAATATAAACTTTGCTTCAGAATCAACGACGAGGATTGGCAAAGAAGGATTAAGTTTTTTTAAGTTTGAAGCAACTGTCATACCTCCAAAGCCTGCGCCAACTATTACTATTGGTTTTTTTATTAATTTCATGAAGGATATATTGTTAAACCTAAATGTATTATTAAATTAAACGAATAATATTCAAACTGAGCGAAATAACCTCTAATCCCTAACTACCTTTGATAATGATTGAGAAAACGCTAGAAAGTATTCAACTTAATTTAAAAGAGCATAATGAAAAATTAAAAGATATGACCCCTAAAGAAATAATATTTTGGGGTTATAAAAACTTTGATAATCACTTTGCTATTACGACAAGCTTTGGGATACAATCTTCAGTTATTTTACATATGGTGCATCAACACTCGCTACAAAAAAAAATTAAGATTTTTTGGATAGATACAGGTTACTTACCCTCAGAGACTTATAAGTATGCAGATAGACTAATTAATGATTTATCTTTAGAAATAGAGGTTTTACAAAGTGAACTATCTCCAGCAAGGATGGAATCGCTTTATGGAAAACTTTGGGAAACTAATAAATCTAGTGATTTAGATAAATACCATGACATAAGAAAAATCAAACCCTTAGAAGATGCTTTAGATAAACACGATATATTCTGCTGGGCTAGCGGTGTAAGATCAGAGCAAACGAATAATAGGAATAAAATGAATTTTGTTGACGTAATACGCAAACGACTTTCTTTAAGGCCCTTACTCAACTGGAAAAACAAAGATATTTTTTATTACATGAAAGAAAATCAATTACCTTCACACCCACTTTTCTCAAAAGGTTATTCAACTGTTGGAGATTGGCATTCCAGTTCTCCTGAAAGTATTGATAATGCAGGCAGGAAAACAAGATTTGGCGGGATGAAGCAAGAATGTGGAATTCATACTGAAAAGTAAATTTTTCTTTCAGGACTATGATCGATGATATTAATTTCCTTTTAGTTGGTAATAGCAGGCTTCACTGGGCAGAAAATTTACAAACAAAGTATAAGTTTTTTCACACACAAAAAAATAATAATGTGCCTCAAAATATCAATTTAAATAATTTAATTTGGGCATCTGTAGGGAAATTACCAGATTTGTCTCTTAAGCAAGAAAATAGAATCTCAACTCAAGATATTAAATTAAAAAACCTTCCGAATCATTTTGGGGTTGATAGAGCTCTTGGTTGTTTGGAAGCTTTAAAAATAATAGAGAACCCATCCAGAAAAGAACTATTAATAGCAGATTTTGGAACAACTTTGTCTATTACGAAATTAACTGCACAAGGCTCTATTATCGGTGGGCAAATAACACCTGGTTTTCTGACACAGCTAAGATCTATGGAGAAATACACAGAGAATCTCAAAGTTCCTAAAAAGTATGATATCCCTATTCAAGATTTTTTAATTAATACAGAAGATTCAATGTTAAAAGGAGTATCTAACTCTCTAATGGGTGTGATTAATTTATCATTTAACCCTGCTAAGGATATTTTGATTATGTGCGGAGGCGATTCTGAATTAATTGGTAGTCTATTAAAGCAAAAGAAAGAAGAAATTATTATCGCCCCGAATTTAGTTATGCAAGGTATGATCACACACTTCAATCATTAGAATTTTTTAATCCTAAATCTGAAATAATATGGTCTGCCATAATAGCTGCTTTAACCTTAATGTAAATTTTTTCGACTTTACCATCAACATCAATTAAAAAAGTATTTCTCATCATTCCCATATATTCCTTGCCCATAAATTTTTTAAGGCCATAACTATCATAATCTGAGGAGGTTTTATAGGGTTCGGGGTCAGTCAAGAGAACAAAAGGTAAGTCAAATTTTTCAATGAATTTCTGATGTGATGCAGCACTATCTTTACTAATTCCAAGAACTACAAAGTTATTTTCCTTAAGTAAATCCCAATTTTCTTTAAAATTACAAGCCTCTTTAGTACATCCTGGAGTATTATCTTTTGGATAAAAATATAGTATTATTCTTTTACCTTTAAAATCTTTTAAAGATACATCTTTTTCAAAAGAGTCTTTTAAATTAAATTCTGGTGCTTTATCACCAACCTTAAGAGCCATTGACATTATTAAATAACTATGAATATAAAATACCAAAAATCTGGTTTCATGAGATAAAAGGTGTACAAGATGTCGCAACACATAAAGAACTTGAAATCGCAAATAAGCTTTCTAGACATCGAGCAAATATTTTTTTAGAAAGCAGAGCTTATATAAGACAATGTTTAGGAAATCTTTTCAATTTAAACCCGATAGATGTACCAATAATTGCAAATCCAGGAGAACCTCCTGAATTACCAAAAGGGATGGGTTATTGTAGTTTTAGTCATTGCAATGATGCGATTATATTAGTTTGGCATGACAAAAAAATTGGGATTGATATTGAGAGACTTGATAGAGATTTCAATTATGCAAAATTAGCAAAAAAATATTTCTTCAAATCAAATAGTTCAAATACTACGTGCGAATCATATAAAAACACCATCTTAAATCAATGGTGTGCAGTTGAGGCAGCAATAAAATGGGATCATGGCAAGTTAGCTGAAGACATAAAGGAATGGCAATATTTTAAAAATAACAAAATCTTATTTCATAAAAAGAAGAAACTGAAGTTAAAATTTACCCAAATTAACTTATATAAATGGACTATCTCTTTAGCATATAAAGATACCTCTCGCTTTATACCTGCTATTATTTGCAGCTCAAAAATGGCCTAACTTTTTTGTTTTTTACGTAGATCTTCATATTTATTTTTTTCCCATCCAGAATCTTTTGGTTTCCAAAACTTAATTCCTTTTAAATCTTTTGGCAGATAATCCTGTTGCAACCATTTCCCTTGATAATTATGCGGATTTAAGTAATTACTAGCATTATTTTTCAGATGATTGGGAACTAAAGATACACTAGTAGCCTTAATTACTTCTACCGCTTTAAAAATTGATTTGGTACTATTACTCTTTGGAGAAATTGCTAAGTACAAAGAGGCTTGTGAAAGAAAAAATAATCCTTCAGGGAAACCAACTCGATCAAAAGCATCACAACATGATTGAACAACAACTATTGCATTGGGATCTGCAAGACCTATATCCTCACAAGCAGAAATCAAAAGTCTTCTAAAAATAAAATTTGGATCTTCACCAGCTTCTACCATATTGGCAAGCCAATATAAAGTCGCATCTGGGTCTGAACCTCTAATAGATTTTATAAATGCACTAATAACATCAAAATGATTTTGTCCATTTTTGTCATATACAATATTTTTCTTTTGGATTGAATCTTCAGCAATTGGGAGATCAATAACAATTAAGTTTTCTTTATTTTCCTTTGTAATACTAATAGCTAACTCTAGAGCGTTTATGAGATTCCTCGCATCGCCTCCAGAAAATTTTATTAAATGATTAATTGCATCTTGTTTTATTTCAATAACTTTGCAATCTTTAAGGCACGAGTAATACTTTATTACTTTATCAATAATTTTCTTCAAATCATTTGTATTTAAGGGAAGTAATGAGAAAATACGAGCTCTACTTATTAGAGCTTTATTTACAGCAAAAAAAGGGTTTTCTGTTGTAGCGCCAATAAAAGTAATGGTGCCATTTTCAATTGAGGGCAACAAAGCATCTTGTTGAACTGAGGTGAATCTATGTACCTCATCAATAAATAAAATTGTTTTCCTGTTAGAACTACGTAATCTTTCCTTCGCATTAGCAATCTCAGTTCTCAACTCCTTAATACTAGACAAAACAGCATTTAACTTTATTAAAGAGGAACGAGTATTAGAAGATATAATCTCAATTAAGGTTGTTTTACCTACACCAGGTGGTCCAGAAAAAATAATATTTCCTACCTTATCGTTCAAGATTGCATTTCTCAATAAAGAATTATGTCCTAAAATTGGTT
>CACLUD010000024.1 GCA_902609995.1 uncultured Prochlorococcus sp.
AAAACCAAAGCATTATCAAGTGTAAATTTTTCTAAATCAGTATCTTTAGGTAAAGAAACATTTGTTTTTCCACACTTTATATATAGTCCATATCGTCCATTTAAAATCTGAATTTTATCTTTTAATTCTTTAGGTTTTCCAAAATCCTTTATTACTTCTTGTCCTCCTCTACCTAATTTTGGCATCGCGAGGATTTCTAATGCGCGCTTAAGATCAACCTTGAAAACATCATCTTCTTTTTTTAAAGATCTATTTTCAGAATCATCTTCATTTTTTGTCCATTTAATATATGGACCAAATCTTCCCCTATCTGCCTCAACAATTCCACCTTCGGGATGTTCTCCTAACAATTTTGGTAAGCTTAATAGTTCTAGAGCTTCCAATAAAGTTAAGTCATCTGTTTTTAACTCTTTTGGTAAAGAGGCCCTTCTTGGCTTCGCCTTGTCTTCTTCAGTATTTCCTAACTGAACGTAAGGTCCATAAGGGCCGAATCTTAAAAATACTTGCTCGCCAGTTTTTGGATCAGTCCCAAGATCTGAGGGGCCACTAAGAATTTGATCAACTTTCTTTTTATCTAAATCTCCAGGAGTAATATCCATAGGGAGATTACCTTTTGCCTGTATTTGATTTCCTGATTCATCTATTTTTACCCCTTCAAGCCATGGCCCATTAGAACCAATTCTAACTACGCAGGGTAAGTCATCAAAATCAACTTGTCTGTATGCTTTTCCATCAATATCACCCTCAGTTTTCTGAACTTTTACCTCAAGACCATTTTTACCTTTATAAAAAGTTTCTAAATATGGAAGCCACTCAAGATTACCTGCGGAAATTTCGTCCAATGAAGATTCCATTTTTGCCGTAAATGTTGTATCGACTAGATCAGGAAAGTGTTCCTCTAACAATGCCGTAACAGCAAAAGCTGTGAATGTAGGCGACAAGGAGTTTGAAGAAATATTTGCATAGCCCCTATCTACAATTGTTCCAATAATACTTGCATAAGTAGAAGGTCTTCCTATTCCCTCTTTTTCTAAAACTTTGACTAATGCAGCCTCAGTATATCTAGCTGGAGATTTGGTTTCATGATAAGTAGCCTCTTTGCTATCAACTTCTAGAACAGACCCTTGAGTTAAATTAGGAAGAATGACTTCTTGCTGTTCAAGTGATGCGCTTGGATCATCACTACCTTCTACATAAGCTCTAAAAAAACCTGCAAAATCTATACTTTTTCCGCTTGACTTAAATAATCCTTCCCCAACTTCTATTTCAGCATTAATCATTGTTAATTTTGCTTCCGCCATTTGACTGGCGACAGTTCTTTTCCAAATTAATTCATATAAAGATAGATCTCTTCCTGACAGATCTGTATCCTTTGGAGTTTTAAATACTTCTCCAGCAGGCCTGATAGCTTCATGTGCTTCTTGAGCATTCCTAGCATTTGAATTAAATTGACGTGCTGAGCTTGATAAATATTCTTTCCCATATTTTAAATTTACACATTCTCTCGCCGCTCTAATCGCTTGTTCAGAAAGATGTACTGAATCAGTTCTCATATATGTAATAAAACCTTTCTCATATAAACCTTGAGCGCATCTCATTGTTTCTCTTGCAGATAGTCGAAGTTTCCGATTAGCTTCCTGCTGCAAAGTACTAGTAGTAAAAGGTGGCACAGGCTTCCTTATTGTGGGTTTTTTTTCTACGTTTAAAACTTTCCACTTTTCCTTAGATAAAGTTTTGAGAAGACTTTTTGCCCTGTCTTCGTTCAAAATTAAAGATTTATTACCTTTCTTTAAGTTACCTGTCTTTTCATCAAAATCAGAACCGTTGGAGATTTTCTGAGCATTTAGACTAAATAACTTAGATTCAAAAGAAATATTATCTTTAAGCAAAGAGGCTTTTAATCCCCAGTAAGAGGCTTTCTTAAACGCTCTCCTTTCTCTTTCCTTGTTAACAAGCAATCTTACTGAAACAGACTGAACACGACCAGCAGATAGTCTGGGAGCTACTTTTTTCCAAAGTAATGGAGAAAGTTCATATCCAAAAAGTCTATCAAGAATTCTTCTAGTTTCTTGGGCCTGAACTAATTCCATATCAATTTCTCTGGTCTCATCTAGTGCCTTATTAATTGCCTTTTTAGTGATTTCATGAAAAACCATTCGCTTAGTCGGGATTTTCGGTTTAAGTATTTGCATTAAGTGCCAACTTATACTCTCACCTTCCCTATCTTCGTCTGTTGCTAATAGCAATTGAGTAGCATCTTTTAAAGCATTTTTTAAATCTTTAACGACCTTCTTCTTTTCCTTTGGAATAATATAGAGCGGTTCAAAATCCTCAGTTGTGTTTACACCTATCCTTGACCATTTTTCTTTTTTAACTGATGCAGGAATTTCAGCTGCTCCTTTTGGAAGATCTCTTACATGTCCCATTGAAGCTAGAACTTCATAATTAGGAGGCAAAAACCTTCTTATAGTTTTTGCCTTTGTGGGACTTTCAACAATAACAAGTGTGTGATCCAAGGTCTATTTCGATAAAATTAGTGTTTTTTTAATCAATTAGGGCATATTATGATTAATTGAAACTCCTTCAAGCAATATTGCTCGAGATTTTCAAAACTCATACCCACAAATTATAATCAAGTAAGTTTAACTCTTACATCCTTACAATCAAACATTCAATTTAATTAAGTGCCCAACGAAATCTTTACAATTAATTTAAATGCTCAAGCAATTATTCCAGAAGCTTTCATTTTGCTTGGTATTGTTGGAACTCTTCTTGTCGATCTTGCTGGGGAAAAAACTGCCTCAAGGTGGGCACCCGTTATTTGTTACATTTCATTAGGTAGTTCTCTTATAAGTCTCGCTTTACAGTGGAGTAACCCTGTAAACAGCTCATTCCTTGGCTCTTTTAATTCAGATAATTTAGCTATTGCTTTTAGATCAATCATTGCACTATCAACTCTGATTTCTTTACTAATCAGTTGGCGTTATACAGAACAGAGTGGAAGTCCAATTGGTGAATTCGCTGCAATAGTCTTATCGGCAACTTTAGGAGCTATGCTTTTGTGTGGATCTACTGACCTTGTAAGTGTATTTATTTCTTTAGAGACTTTATCAGTAGCAAGTTATTGTCTTTCTGGTTATCTCAAGAGAGACCCTAGGAGTTCAGAGGCGGCTTTAAAATATCTTCTTGTTGGATCAGCTGCTGCTGCTGTTTATTTATATGGATCCTCATTTCTTTATGGTCTTAGTGGTTCCACGAACTTATCAACAATTGGGGTAGAGATAATAAATAAACCATCATTTATTACATCCTTATCACTAGTATTTGTGTTATCAACTGTTGCTTTTAAGATTGCTGCAGTTCCTTTTCATCAGTGGACGCCTGATGTTTATGAAGGATCCCCCACACCTGTGGTAGCTTTTTTATCTGTAGGATCAAAGACTGCGGGATTTGCTTTTGCAATAAGAATTTTAAGCACTACTTTTTCCTCTTTCGATGAAGAATGGAAGTTATTATTTACAATTTTAGCAATCTTGAGTATGGCCCTGGGAAATATTGTGGCATTGGCCCAAACCTCAATGAAAAGAATGTTGGCTTACAGTTCAATTGGTCAAGCGGGATTTGTAATGATTGGCCTAGTATCTGGAACACAAGATGGTCTTTCATCAGCTGTTTTATATTTAGCTGCATATTTGTTTATGAATTTAGGGGCTTTTTCATGTGTAATACTTTTTTCACTCCGAACTGGATCAGATAGAATTACAGACTATTCAGGCCTTTATCAAAAAGATCCTTTAATTACTTTGGGTCTGAGCTTATGTCTTCTTTCTCTTGGTGGGCTTCCGCCTATGTTAGGTTTTTTCGGGAAAATATATTTGTTTTTTGCAGGTTGGGCTAACCATCAATACCTTTTAGTAGTTGTCGGATTAATAACTTCAGTAATTTCAATTTATTACTACATCTCTGTTATAAAAATGATGGTAGTAAAAGAACCACAAGAAGCTTCTGAAATAGTTAAATCTTATCCTAAGATCAAATGGAATATCATTGGATTACCTCCACTTAGAATTGCATTATATACTTGCATAGCTGTTACAGCTTTAGGAGGAATACTTTCTAACCCTCTTTTCAAATTAGCTAATTCAGCAGTATCAGAAACTCCTTTTTTACAGGATATATTAGCAATAACGAATAATGTACCTTAAAAGAGTATTAGTAAATGACTAAAAAAGTTGCGACCTTAGAAAAGGTATCCAAAATGTATGGCAAAGATGAACTTATCGTAAAAGCCTTAGATAATGTGAATTTAGAAATTTATAAAGGGGACTATTTGGCTGTTATGGGCGCAAGTGGTTCAGGTAAAAGTACTGCAATGAACATTATTGGCTGTCTAGACAGACCATCTCAAGGTGTTTATAAATTAAATGGAACTCCTGTTGAAAATTTATCTGATGATGAATTAGCTGAGTTAAGAAACCAAAAATTAGGATTCGTTTTCCAACAATTCCACCTTCTTTCAGACGCTACAGCACTAGAAAATGTTCTTTTGCCGATGATTTATGCAGGGGTAGATCCTATAGAAAGAGAAAAAAGAGCAAAAAATGCATTAGACAAAGTTGGACTTTCTGAAAGAGTAAATAATCGTCCTAATCAATTGTCGGGCGGACAACAACAACGTGTAGCTATTGCAAGAGCAATTATAAATAATCCTGCAATTTTATTAGCCGATGAACCCACTGGAGCTTTAGATTCAAAGACGACAGAAGATGTATTAGACCTTTTTGATAAACTTCATGAATCAGGTATAACTATAGTTTTAGTTACTCACGAAGATGAAGTTGCAAGTCGGGCAAAAAAAATAGCAAGATTTAAAGATGGAAAAATAATTGAATTAAAAATTAAATAAATTTAAAACCTCGTTAATATTTTTTCTTCTATTCCATTAGAAATTCTCAAGTTCCCATTATTGTCTACCTCTTTTATTGCCCAATCTTTTGAGTTATAACCTCTAGGTAAATGTTTTTTTGTAAGATATTTATTTGCGTTTTTAATAATATATCCTTTTCTATCATTACATTCGACTGACTCATGAATAGTTTTAAGGATTTTTGCTGTCCAATAATATTCGCATATATTTTTGGTATTAAGTATTTCAGATAAAGTAATGCCCTCTAATGGAGTTTTATTTAAAAAATTCATTCCGATACCTATCCTTACATAGATAATTTCTTTTCCTCTTGTTATCACTCTGGGTAAAAATCCAATTAATTTTTTTGAATTAAAAAAAATATCATTTGGCCATTTTAAATCGACTTTTATAGATTCAGTATTCAACATTTCACATAACTTAATTGCAAATGAAAGACTAAATATCTTACTTGAGAATTTTGAGGTAAAAATTGGATAAGCCGCACTTAACCAAATTCCTCCTTTAGGTGAAAGCCATGGTCTTGAATTCTGACCTTTTCCAAAAAATTGCTCTTTAGCTACTATTGCTCTTGGTTTATATCTTTTGATTGGAGAATCTTGGAGCCAATTTGTTAGTTCGTATTCAGTATTTTTACACTTTAGTTTGTATTGAAGTTTCCAATAAGGACAACCTCCTTGGATTTTTTTGTAGTAATATGCAGTTTTAGCTACTGATCCTAAAACTTTCACAAATCCTTAATATAAAAAACAAGCAATCTTGTCAAGATTAAATTATTTTAAATTATATAACTTTAATTATACTAATTGAATAAAAGATATTTACCAATATTGAATAAAAGATATCCATCTTCAATGCGAAATTGTATTGATGATTTCAAAAAATCATGGATAGACTTAGATAAACTATCCAAACTAAATGAGAATTGGGAAAAGTTAATTGGTCTGGAATTATCTAAAGCATGTAAGCCATTAAAAATTGAACAAAAAACTCTTATTATTAATGTAAATCATCCACAATGGAGGCAGGCATTAATTTATAACAAACATAGATTAAAGGATAATATTAGAAGATTTGGAATAAATTTAAATGAAATAAAGATAATACAAAATTATGAAGTCAAAAGCTTAGATAAAAAAGAGATTAATGCAAAAACAGTCTGGGAAAATCATCCGAGCAGAATAAAGAATAATAATATGGTTATTTGCAAAATATGCAATAGTCCTGCACCACAAGGTGAGATATCAAGATGGGGCAAATGTACTTTTTGTTGGAGAAAAAAATAGTTAAGATGGATTTTATTTTTCTAGTATTAATATTCCCATTTGATTGAAAAAAATAGTCCTATATTCAACTTTCTTAAACCCTACTCCTTTTGCAATTAGCATAAGTTCGTTTCCCTTTGGAAAATTTTTTATACTTTTTTCAATATAAGAATATTCTTTACTTAATTTAAAAATTTTTGAAATTGGAACCACAACAAATCTTAAATATATTTTTTGAAACAAATCAGCTAGAGAATTAAATTTAGAATGATTAAAATCAAGAAACCCAGCTCTACCTGAATCACTTAAAAGATTAAAGACTTTTTTTAGTCCTGTTTCCACATTGACCAGATTTCTTAAACCATAAGACATACAAATTCCATCATAATTCTTTAAATCTTCATCTATTTCTAAGATATCTTGCATCTCCCAAGAGATATATTTATTTTCAATCAATTTAGACTTTTCCATTGCAATATTTAAAATTTCTTTTGCACTATCTATTCCAGTAACACTTCCACTAGGCCTAACTTTTTTAAAAATTAAAAATGATAGATCCCCAGTTCCACAACATAAATCAGCCCAATTTTCCCCATCAATTGGTTTTAATAAATCAACTAATGTCTTTTTCCAATATTTGTGTAATCCCAGACTGAGCAAACTATTTAAAAAGTCATAACTACAAGAAATTTTATTAAAAATAGTTTTAACCTCATTAGTTTTTTTATATCGCATATTTAAATATCTTTAATTAATGATAAATTATTTTTTTAATTAGGTCTCATTGGTAGTTTCTTTTCAATAAGAAAAGATTTTATTTCATCTATAGTAAGTTTTTTATCATGCAGTAAAGATGCTAAAAGTGCTGCAGAGGCTTTACCTTTAGTAAAAACATCATAAATATCTTCTACTGAGCCTGCACCACCAGAAGCGATCACAGGGATATTAACTGCATTTGCAACTGTTTTAGTCAACAATAAGTCGTATCCATTTTGTGTCCCATCACCATCCATTGAAGTTAATAAAATTTCTCCAGCCCCTAATTCCTCAACTTTTTTTGCCCAACTTATTACATCTAAACCAGTATTATCTCGCCCACCCTTAACATATACTTCCCATTCATTAGATTTATTAATTTTTTTTCTTGCATCAATAGCAATAACTATACATTGTGTTCCAAAATTTGCAGAACTTTTGGAAATTATATCTGGATTTTTTACTGCAGAAGAATTTAAACTTACTTTATCTGCTCCTGCTCTTAAGAGATCATTAATTGAGTTGATAGAATTTATTCCACCACCAACAGTAAATGGTATTTTAACTGATTTCGCTGTTCTAGAGACAAGATCAACTAATGTTTTTCTATTTTCCACACTAGCTCTTATATCTAAAAATACTAATTCATCAGCTCCTGCTTCTGAGTATTTACAAGCTAATTCAACAGGGTCACCGGAATCTCTAAGGTTTACAAAATTAACACCTTTAACTACCCTTCCATTAGCTACATCTAAACAAGGAATTAAACGAAGAGCTACCATTTTAATAAAAATTGTCCAAAGGCTGTTAATCTTGCATAATAGCTTCCATTTTACCTATTATGGCTGAAACAAAATTATTACCCAAAATTGGTAGTAAAGTTAGAATTAACATTAACAAAGTTAAAGATAGATTACCTGCAAAGCTAATTGATCAAATATCATCAAACCCAAGAGTTGTAACAACTGGATATAAAATGACCGATGGTAGAAGTATTGGTATTACTGTTAAATTACAAAATGGAGATGAAAATTGGTTTTTCCCTGAAGAAATTGAAAGAGGTTAAATATTAAAAGTGAATGATCCAAAACAATTATTAGGAATTAAAGGGGCTTCAAAGACTTCGAGTATTTGGAAACTTCGTTTACAACTAATGAAGCCAATCACATGGATCCCTTTGATATGGGGGGTAATCTGTGGAGCCGCCGCAAGCGGAAACTTTCAGTGGACAATAAGTAACGTTTTAGCCTCACTAGCATGCATGCTCATGAGCGGACCACTTCTAGCAGGTTATACCCAAACTATTAATGATTTTTTTGATAAAGAAATTGACGCTATTAATGAACCTAATAGACCAATCCCTTCTGGAAAGATTTCGATTAAGGAAGTAAAAATACAAATTTGGGTATTACTTATTGCTGGTTTAGTAGTCTCTTTTTTATTAGATTTATATGCAAAACATAGTTTTCCCTCTGTCTTTCTTTTGGCTTTAGGTGGGTCTTTAGTAAGTTATATATATTCTGCTCCTCCTTTAAAATTGAAGCAAAATGGATGGCTAGGAAATTATGCTTTAGGAGCTTCATATATAGCTCTCCCCTGGTGGGCGGGACAAGCCTTATTTGGGAAATTAACTATTTTTACTGCATTACTGACTCTTGCTTATAGTCTTTCTGGACTCGGAATAGCAGTTATAAATGATTTCAAAAGTGTTGAAGGTGATTCAAAACTAGGATTGAATTCGCTACCTGTAATATTTGGAATAAAAAAGGCTAGTAGAATAAGTGCTGGTCTCATTGATATTTTTCAATTAGCAATGGTTATCGTATTAATTGTAATTGGACAACATTTAGCATCAATAATTTTAGTTTTACTGGTAATTCCTCAAATTACATTTCAAGATATGTGGTTACTAAGGGACCCGTTAAAATTTGATGTCAAATACCAGGCAAGTGCTCAGCCATTTCTTATAACTGGAATGTTAGTCACTGCTTTAGCAATAGGACATAGTTTTTTAGTAGTTTAAAGTGAATGAAATAAAATATAAATATTTTATTTTTAGCTCCTCAATATTTATTTTCTTTATCATATTTTTTCCCATACTTAATTTAATTAGGATTACTTTAAATTTTGACCCACTTAAAATAAATACTTCAAAATCAATACCCTATTCTTATGAAATATTCTCTTCTGATAATAAAACATTAAGAAAATTAAGTCGAAAATTCGATGTTCTTGATAATACAAATGCGATACCATTTTTTCTAAAGTATTCTTTTATCTCTGGTGAGGATAAAAGATTTTTTAACCATAATGGAATTGACTTAATAGGTTTATCAAGAGCTTTTATTAGTAATATGCAGAGCGGATACTTTAAAGAAGGTGGAAGCACTATTACTCAGCAAGTAGCAAGATTAATTTTCTTAAATAATGATTTAAGTTTTCAAAGAAAAATTAAAGAAATAATAATTTCCTTGGTATTAGATTTCAAATTCAGTAAAAATCAAATTTTAAAATTATATTTAAATAATATTTACTTAGGATCAGGAGCTTATGGCATTAATGAAGCCTCCCAAGTTTATTTTGGAAAACTCATAACGGAATTATCATTATCTGAGGTTGCCTTATTAGCTGGATTAGCACCTGCTCCCTCAATTTATTCGCCTTATGAAAATATCGATTTAGCTATTATAAAAAGAAATAAAATTTTAAAAGATATGTATATTGATGGCTACATATCGTTAGACGAGAAAAATGAAGCCCTAAAGGAAAAAGTTAAACTAAATTATTCAATAAATAATAAAGATTCTAAAGATAATTTATTAGTAAATTTCATCCTCAGGGAAACAAATAACAAAATCAAAAATTATAAAAAGTATAAATTTTTAAGGATAAAATCGAGCATCAACAAAGATTGGCAGGAAATAGGACAAGAAATTTCTAGGTCTATAGGGCCTAATAATATTGAAACAGCATTGTTATCAATAGAATCCAATAGCGGTTTAATTAGAACAATGATAACCAGTAAGAATCCAACAATAAACGAATTTAATAGAGTTACTTCAGCCATAAGGCCTTTAGGTTCAACTTTTAAAATTATTCCATATGCTGCAGCATTAAAAGAAGGTATAAAATTAAGAGATAAATTCGAAGATTTACCTAAGTGCTGGAAAGATTATTGTCCCAAAAATTTTTCTGAAATTTATCGAGGTAATATATCTTTAATAGATTCTTTTAAAACTTCCTCAAATATAGTTCCTCTAAAAATTTCTAGTAATATAGGTCTAAATAAAATTATAAATCTAGCTAATTTATTTGGCCTGGGGTATGAACAACAGCTTGAAGAATTTCTACCATTAGCTATCGGATCTTATGGAGATAGCCTCCTAAATATTACTAATGCCTATGCAGCCTTGAATAGTAATGGAAATCTGTATAAGCCAAGCATTCTTGAAAAAATAGAATCAAATAATTATGAATTAATTTGGGAAAATAAATTTATTCATGAGAAGATATTAGATTTCGAAGTAAACAAAAGCCTAAACAATCTACTTGAAAAATCAGTTTCGGAAGGTACTTCGATAGCAGCCTCAATAAAAGGAGAAAGAGTATATGGCAAGACAGGAACCTCAGACGGGAACAAGGATCTTTGGTTTATTGGTTCAATTAATAATCTTACTACAGGAGTTTGGATAGGTTTTGATGAAAACAAAGAATCTAAGTTATCTAGCGGTAATGCAGCTTATTTTTGGAAAAAGTTCATAAGTAAAATATATGATTTAGAGATTTAATAATAAAATACTTTATTTTTTACTTATAAGAAATTTTTGCTGCATAGAATCCATCTCCTGGTTCATCAAATTTCGGTAAGATTTGTTTTTCACTATCTAATTTAATTTCCTTATTTTTTGTCAAAAATCTTTTAATAAGAAAATTATTTTCTTCGGGACATATTGTACAAGTTGAATAAACTAAAGTTCCATTTCTTTTTAAAAGAGGTAAAACACTTTCTAATAATCTTTCCTGTAAAAGAATTAATTGATTTATTTTATCCTTACTTAAAGACCATCTTGAATCAGGATTTCTTGCTAAGGTTCCAATACCTGAACATGGAGCATCAATCAAGATTTTATCAAAATAAGAGATAAGATTTGGCTTAATATCAACTAAACTAGTAGCATCAGCTTTCAAAGTTTTAACACTTTTTATATTTAATCTTTCCAAATTTGATTGAAGTATTTTCAATCTTTTTTCTGATCTATCAACAGCTAAGATTTCAGCATCATCATTAGCTAACTGAGCTAAATGAGTTGTTTTACTTCCTGGGGCAGAGCAGGCATCTAGAATCTTTTCCCCTTTAATTGGATTTAAAAGAGGAGCGACCCATTGAGAAGATCTATCTTGGACTACCCACAGCCCATCGCTATAGCCAGGGAGTTTTTTAATAGACCTTGGATTAGAATTTAAAGCGATCCCATTTTTTAATTGACTGATTGCAGTAGCATTAATATTACATTTAGCAAGTTCATTCAAAAATTTATTTAAATCAGTTTTCAGAGAATTAATTCGCAAATCAATTGAAGGTTTTTTATTAAATGCCTTGGCGATATTTTTAGCTTCTTTTATTCCTACCCAATTAACAATTTCTTTTACAAGCCATATTGGTAATGACTCAAGAGAAGATAATCTCTCTATTTCATCTGAGGATATTTTTGGGACATTTTCTTTTTTTATATATCTAACGGTATTTCGTAATATTGCGTTCACAGTTCCAGTCAAACCTTTTAAATCAGTTTTCTTTGCAACTTCTACAGTTGAAGAAATTGCTGCAGAAAATGGTATTTTATCCATTTTTAATAATTGGTATAAACCTATATGTAAAAGCCATCTTAGTTTTGGTGGTTGCTTTATATGAGAAAGTTTTGATGTATGGTCTATCCAAAGGTCAAGATATTTTCTATATCTAATACATCCAAAAGATAATTCCGTTATGAATGCTATATCTAATGAATTGAACTCATAATTTTTTAGTACCTTTTCTAGAGCATGATCTGAATAAATTCCTGAACTTACTTTTAATAGAATTTCCCAAGATGCTTTTCTTTGAAGGTACCCTTTAATCAATGTATAAAATCTTGTTTAGTAATATATGCTAAATATACTATTAATTATGAATATTGTTCTTAACTATTAATTGAAGTATTAAACCAAATAAAACCAAGAACACTTACTAAGGTTAAATTGAATCCCAAAAATATGTAGATGTTAAGAGAATGGAATTTTTCTCTTGAAAGTAATTTATTTTTTTTATTTTTTTTCATTTGTAATTAGAACAAAATTTAAAGAGGTTAAAAGTGAGTCCCCATGTTTTTTCCTAAATCAATAATCTCTCTGGCTTCGAAATGAATTATTCTTTTAGAGGACTTAATTTCAAATACAAAATTATTAACCAATCTAAATTTTAAAAAGTTAAGAAAAAAGTGAAATTTTATCTAGCTAAATTTATATTAAATTAATTAAAAATCTATTTATCTATTAACCTAACACGCGTTTTTAATATTTATTAATATCATTAGATTCTCTTAAGTTTTAAAATTGACCATAAATTTATTATTTATTTTAATAAAGATTACTAATAAATTCCTCAGCTATTCTTAAATGACAATTTAGCTTTTCTTCACTCATTTTATCTAAATTTCTCGTTAACATTGCAAGTCTATATTGTTTTCTAAAGTAACTTTCATTATCTTTTATAAATTTCCAAAACAAACCATCCCAGATTGAACACCAAGGACCACTTTTATAATCAGACATTTTTTTCACATAATTTGAACTAGAAATATACGGTTTTGTTGAAAAGATCCCTCCATCGCTAAACTGACTCATTCCATAAACATTAGGAACCATTACCCAATCATAAGAATCTATAAACATTTCCATAAACCATTTATAAACATGATCAGGATGTATACGACATAAAAGCATAAAGTTACCTATTATCATAAGCCTCTCAATATGATGGCAATAACCGTATTTAATAATATTATTTATAACTATATCTACTGGATCGATTCCTGTGGTTCCCTTATAGAAACACTCAGGCATAGGCTTATTATCAAAATTCCAAAAATTAGTAGTACGCATTTGGGTACCATATTTTTCATAAACTAAGCAAATAAATTCTCTCCATCCAAGTATTTGACGAATAAAACCTTCTAGAGAGTTAATAGGAATATTATTTTTTTCACCGTAAGTTAATGCCTTATCTATAACTTCTTTTGCAGTCAATAAACCGCTATTTAAAAGAGGGGAAAGTAAACTATGCCATAAAAAGACTTTTTCCTTACTAATTGCATCTTCATAATCACCAAATAAAGAAAATCTATTATCGAAAAAATCATGAAGCCAACTATCAGCTTCTTCGAAAGTAGTTGGATATATAAAATAATTACTTTCACCTATAAACTCTATCTGTAAATTAGAAATTATCTTTTCAGCCTGAATTACAAACTGATTTTTTGGAGATTTTGGGATTTCAGGAATATTTATGTTCTTGGGTAATTTTTTTCTATTTAATTCATCAAAACTCCATTTACCCCCTTGAGGTGAACCATCAGGATTCAATAATATATTTTGAGTTCTTCTTTGATTCTCATAAAATCTACCCATCAAGGGTTTTTTGGGATTAGATTTAAAAGACTTTCGTAGGTCTTCATTAGTTACAAACATTGGAGATTGGAAAACTTGCAATTTAAGTTTGTTGGCTTCAACAACTCTATTTATCCTCTTCATAATTAAAAAATCATGAGGATCTATAATATTTATCTTTTGATATTTTCCTTGCAAATATTTTGATAAATACTCTATGGTGGAAAAATTATTTTTATTCGCAATATAAATAACTTTAAATCCTGAATTTTGCAGATATTTTTTATATGCAAGCATTGAAGCTTTATGGAAAATTAATTTATTTTTGTGATTAATTGACTTTTGAAATTTATCATTACCAAAAAATAATGAATCTTCGATCATCAAAATTTCACAACTTAACTTCAAGAGTGAGCTTTCTCTAAAAAGTTGATTTGGAAATATGATTGATATCTGATTCATACTAATGACTTCCTATTTCTGCATCTATTGGAACAGTATTTAACTTCCTTCCAACAATCTTTCCATTTTTTGCGCCAATTAAATGGCCTGTTGCAAACGGGACAAATTTTGCTTGGTAGGATTTTCAAAATTTATAATTTTCTTTTATGAGTAGATTTAAATCTAGTTGAATCCTTAAGATCCATATGTTTTGTTTTTCTTCCAGAAACTCTTTTTCTCCAAACTTTAAATGATTTTGGCTTAAGATTATTTCTCATTATTTTTATAGCATCTTCTTCTTTTAAACCGAATTGATACTCAATCGCTTCAAAAGGAGTTCTATCTTCCCAACACATTTCGATTAATCTATCTATATCAATAATTTCCATTTTTATTGCTTACATACAGAAGTACAGAGTTTTTCAATATTTGATCTGCCAGTAATTTTAAGTCTGTATTTTGCCCAATATTTGTAAAATAACTTCAAAACCGGCGCAAGGAATTCAATTTTTAAAGGGTAGTAAACCCAACCTAACCCTATTAATTCATATGAATATGCTAATACGTCTAGCCCTTTGATAATGTTTCCATTCTCTAAAATCCCATGCAGATTTGACATTGCTTCTGCATATGAGATGTCCTTAAAAAGAATAGGATTATAATTAACATTATTAATATCAACAAAGTAAATTTTATTTAACTTGTCTTTGCTTTTTAAGAAATTAGTTTCTCTAAGACATAATGGACAACCACCATCGAATAAGAAGATTAATTTATTTTGCATCATAACTCTTTATTTAAATATAAAATTTAAATAACTTTTTTGTGGACAATTAAAAATTTAAAGATTTTTATAAACGTTACTAATGGATTATCAAAAGAAGCTTTATAAAGCCTTAATAATTTGTTTCTCTAATTCAATCAAAATTTTCCTAATGTATAGATTAATAACCATTGATCAAGGGATACATCAATGGTTTAAATTAATCGTCTAAAAGATGAACTCCTTCTCCAATATCTGGAGCGAATTTACAATATTTTTCGAACACAATTCCAACTCCTCTCATCTTCTCTCCAAGCTCATCGTTAAATTGTTTCCATTCTTTTGATTCATGATCTGGTAAAGTCCATCCCTGGGCTTCCACCATACTCGTTATAACCGTGTAATCCCATTCAATGTAAGCCATTTAACTCGTCTAAATTACTAAAACATTATAAACTAAATAACCGATTAATTAATCTATAGATTGAATTTAAAGTAATATAAAAGAATTAATTTAAATTTTTAAAAAATCTATATTTTAAATTATATTTTTTGGATCGAATATAATTAAATTAACTTTAAACATTTTTAAGATGTCAATTTTGCCAAGAAGATTTGAGCGAATAAAAAATGTTTTAAATTGCAGAATGAAAAACTTAACGGTTCTAGTAGAGGCAGTAAATAAGCCACACAATTTATCTGCGATATTAAGAACATGTGATGCGGCGGGAGTTTTTGAAGCGAATTTTATTAATGAAAAAGATAAAGTTAAAACTTTTAACAGTACAGCCCAAGGGAGTCAAAAATGGGTCAAATTAAATAATCATGAGACAACAATTTCTGCAGTATCTGAACTAAAAAAGAAAGGTTTTAAATTATATGGAACAAAATTATATGAGAATTCCACTGATTACAGGAATTTTGACTATTCAGAAAATACTTGTTTTGTTTTAGGAGCAGAAAAATGGGGTTTGAGTGATCAACTAATTTCAAAAGTTGATGAATCAATCTTCATTCCAATGTCAGGAATGGTCCAATCTTTGAATGTTTCAGTAGCAGCTTCTATTTTACTTTTTGAGGCTATTCGACAAAGAGAAAGTAAGAGTTTACTTCCTCTTAAAGGAGAAGGTTTAAGTGCAGAAGAATACGAAAAAACATTATTTGAATGGAGTTATCCTGAGTTAGCTTCTATATACAGAAAGTCTGGAAATAAATATCCAAAGATAAATCAGTATGGAGAAATTAATGAAGTTGTTAATGACTAAAAAATATTAAAATTAACTTTCAATTCTCAAAAATATTTTCTAGTTCTTCTCCTATAAAAGAAAGACCTAAGACTAAAAAAAACATTGCTAATCCAGGGAATAATGCAGTCCACCAAATCCCAGTTGGTATCGCCGCAAGGGCAAGATTAAGATCACTTCCCCATTCTGGAACATTTGCAGGAACACCTAACCCTAAAAAACCCAAACTTCCTAATACCAAAACAGCATCCGCAGCATTTAAAGTAAGGAGAATAGGTAAAGGAGTTATTACATTTGGAAGTATATATTTAAAAATTATAGTTTTAACATCAGCCCCCGAGACCCTTGCAGCTTCAACATATGTCTCTGATTTAATTAACATTGTTTGATTTCTGATTAATCTAAAATATTGAGGAGAATAAACTATACATAGGGCTATAGAGGCATTAATAATCCCTTTACCAAGTACAAAAGCTACTACTACTGAGAGCAAAATAACAGGAATTGAAAAAATAGTATCCATTACAAGTGATAAGCATTTGTCAAGGATCCCTCCAAAATATCCACTCAATAACCCTAATGGGAGGCCTAAAATTAAAGCAAAGAAAATTGCAAGGAATACAACTTCAATAGCTATAGATGACCCTTGTAAAGTTCTTAAACAAACATCCCTTCCTAATCTATCCGTACCACATAAATGTTTTAAGGAAGGTGGTGCAAAAATATCATTACTAAATGATGATAAAGGATAACCAAAAAAATTATTAGCCTCTAATACTTTCATAATTAATACTATTAAAAGATATGAAAGTACAATTAAAAATCCAGTCCTTCTAATGTTCTGAGCAACTTGATTTGATGAGTTTGAATTCACAAATTTATGATTATTCGAATCAACTAAAATATACCTATTGTTTCAAAGATTAAATAGCTTTTAGTTTTTAATTTGAAATCAATTACTGATTTAATTTCAAAACTGCCATAAAAGCTTCTTGAGGTACATCAACTTTACCCATTGCCTTCATCCTCTTTTTCCCTTTAGCTTGCTTCTTCAAAAGTTTCTTTTTTCTAGAGATATCTCCCCCGTAGCACTTAGAAAGGACATCTTTTCTTAATGCACTAATACTTTCGCTTGCAATAATACGGCTACCTATTGAAGCCTGAATTGGTATTTTAAATTGTTGTTTTGGTATTAGCTCCTTTAATTTCTCTACTAGGCCCCTACCAATTCCATACGCCTTGTCTTTATGAACAATAGAAGTTAAAGGATCAGCTCTTTCAGAATTTATAAGAACATCTAACCTAACGAGATCATTTTTTCTATATCCAATCAAATGGTATTCCATTGATGCATATCCCTGAGTTCTACTTTTCATTTGATCAAAAAAGTCAGTAACGACTTCTGCTAATGGAATTTCGTAAATCAAAGTCACTCTATCTGTAGTGATATATTTCATATCGATAAAAACACCTCGTCTTTCTTGGCATAAACCCATTAGTGTCCCGTTAAATTCATTGGGAGAATAAATTTCCATTTTTACATAGGGTTCTTCTATTGATTCTCTTGATTGAGGATCTGGGATTGTAGATGGATTATCAATTAATATCTCTTCCTGATCGTTCAAATTAACCTTATATATTACTGAAGGCGCTGTCACTATCAAATCCAAATCATATTCCCTTTCCAATCTTTCCTGAACAATTTCCATATGAAGAAGTCCTAAAAAGCCACATCTAAAGCCGAATCCCATAGCACTACTTGTCTCGGGTTCATATTTAAGCGCTGCATCAGATAATTGAAGTTTTTCTAAAGACTCTCTCAAATCTGGATATTGATCGGCATCAGTTGGAAATAATCCACAAAACACCATCGGATTAGCTGTTTTATATCCAGGGAGAGGATCTTTAGCAGGAGAGTTAAATAGTGTAATTGTATCTCCCACTCTTGCATCAGCGACTGACTTAATAGATGCAGCCAGATAACCAACTTCTCCCGCATGAAGTTCATTAACTTGCTTCTCATCAGGAGCCATTATTCCAATTTCATCCAACTCATAGTTTTTCTTACTTGCCATAAGTAAGATCTTGTCCTTTTTATTAATTGACCCAGCTATTACTCTGAAGTAAACAATTACCCCTCTATAGGGATCATAATAAGAGTCAAAAATGAGTGCCTTAGTAGGAGATTGCACTTCATCTTTAGGATGAGGAATTCTACTCACAACTGCTTCTAATATATCTTCTATACCTTCTCCAGTTTTAGCAGAACAATTTATTGCATTAGATGTGTCTAATCCAATAATCTCTTCAATTTCTTGCTTTATTTTTTCAGCATCAGCACCAGGCAAATCAACTTTATTTAAGACAGGAATTATTTCTAAATTGTTTTCAAGGGCAAGATATACATTGGCTAAAGTTTGAGCTTCTACACCTTGACTTGCATCAACAACCAATAGAGCACCTTCACAAGCCTGTAAAGATCTACTTACTTCATAAGAAAAATCAACATGACCCGGAGTGTCAATTAAATTTAAAATATATTCTTGCGAGTTT
>CACLUD010000025.1 GCA_902609995.1 uncultured Prochlorococcus sp.
CCAATTTGTTCTTCAAATTTTTTTGTTAATTCTCTAAATATCTGTATCTCTCTTTCATCTCCGCAAATCTCTTTCAACTCGTTTAACAATTTTTTAAGACGATGAGGTGATTCAAATAAAATTGTAGTCTTTTCATTGTTACTTATTTCTAGAAGAATTTTTTCTCTTTCAGTTTTCTTTTTTGGGAGAAAACCTTCAAATATAAATTTTGAAGATGGAAATCCACTAGAAACAAGAGCCGTTATTGCTGCACATGGTCCTGGTATACAAATAATATTTAATTTATTATTTCTGGCTTCTTTGATTAGGTCTTCGCCTGGATCACATATGCTTGGCATACCTGCATCACTAACTAAAGCTAATGATTTGCCTTCTTTAAGTTCATTGATTAATTTTGGAATTTTTTGAAAAGAATTGTGTTGATTAAAACTAATTACATTATTTTTAAAGTTAAATTTATTTAATATTTTTTTTGTTTGTCTTGTATCTTCGCAAGCGATTAAAGAAACATTAGTTAATATATTAATCGCTCTATTAGAAAGGTCATTTAAATTTCCAATTGGTGTCCCAACAATATATAAAAATCCACTTTCAGGTTCGTGTTTTTTATGAGAGGATAATGATTTATTGTTCATATGGTGGTTAAATTACCTTCTGGCATTGATATTAATAATCTTATTAATGATCTTAAAGTTTTTAGCTGGGAAGCAGCAGATATTCTACTTTTTTATTCAAACATACTTAAAGATTCAAATGAAAGAAAGGATCTATTAGAAAATTTAGATCATGACAATCCAGTCACACTTGCTGATTTGAAAGTGAATAAGTTAATAATAAATAGAATAAAAGAAAAATATAATCATATCAACTGGGAAATTATAAGTGAGGAGAATGTAAAGAATAAATTATTCAAATTTAATATAAATGCTGATTGGGTTTGGGTCATCGATCCTTTAGATGGAACTAAAGATTTTATTCAAGGTTCAGGTAATTATGCTACGCATATAGCCTTAAATTTTAAGAAAAAACCAATAATTGGAGTTGTTCTTATTCCTGAAAAGGATGAATTATGGTTTGCTTGTGGAGAAAAAGTTTGGTGCGAGAAAAGAAATGGTTCAATTATTAAACCTAATTTATCTAAAAATAAAACTCTCAAAAATATGACTTTGGTGACAAGTAAAAATCATAGAAATGAAACTTTAAAAAAGTTAATACAAAAAATCAATTTCAGTGAATTCAAAGTTATGGGGAGTATCGGCTGTAAAATAGCTTCGATTGTAAGGGGAGAAAGCGACATTTATATATGTTTAAGCCTGCCAGGAAAAACTTCCCCAAAAGATTGGGATTTTGCTGCACCAGAAGTTATTTTAAAAGCTAGTGGAGGAGCAATTACAAATTTAGCTAATCGAGAACTTACTTATGGAAGATCTGATTTTTCTCAGGGGGGTGTAATTATTGCTTCGAATAGTATCGAAACACATGAGAAATTGTGTTTAGAAATTAAAATGATAATTAAAAAGTATGAATTATATCCTTTAAGAGATTAACTAAGAGGGGCTACTGGAGTTGGTGTAGGCTCAGGATAGTTCATGCCATTATTTTGTGAAACACCTCTTAATGTCAAGTTAATTCTTCCTCTACTATCAATTTCTCTTACTCTTACTGTAACTTCGTCTCCTTGCCTCACAACATCTTCCACTCTTTCAACTCTTGCCTCTGATAATTGAGAAATGTGAACCATACCTTCTTTGCCAGGTAGAATTTCAACAAAAGCTCCAATAGGAATAATTCTTGTTACCACTCCAGAGAAAATTTCACCCTCGTGTACTTTTCGAGTTAACCCCTCTATTATCTTTTGGGCTTCTTCAGCAGCAGCACCATCATGAGAAGCGATTGTAACGATTCCTCCATCCTCTATATCAATTTTTGTATTAGTTCTTTCAGTAATACCTTTAATAGTTCTTCCCCCAGGTCCTATTACAGTACCTATAAGTTCTGGATCAATTCTGAAGCTTAGGAGTCTAGGTGCGTGAGGAGAAAGGGAATCTTGAGGTTTATCAATTGCCTCTTGCATTTTTTCTAATATATGTAACCTTGCTGGGCGTGCTTTTTTTATGGCATCTGCAATTACAGAGACCGGTAATCCTGAAATTTTCATATCCATTTGTAACGCGGTTATGCCTTTTTCAGTCCCTGCAACCTTGAAATCCATATCTCCAAGGAAATCTTCAATACCTTGAATATCTGTGAGGATTCGGACTTCTTTCCCTTCTTTAATTAAACCCATAGCAGTACCACTAACAGGACTTTTTAGAGGAACCCCAGCATCAAGTAATGAAAGTGTGCTGCCGCATACTGATCCCATTGAGGTGGATCCATTCGAGCTTAAAACTTCACTTACAACTCTAAGCACGTATGGGAATGTTTCTTTCCCAGGAAGTACTGGAATTATCGCTCTTTCTGCTAATGCTCCATGACCAATTTCTCTTCTCCCTGGAGTTCTCATTGGTCTAGTTTCTCCAACTGAATAAGGTGGGAAATTATAGTGATGTAGATAAGTTTTTTCAGTGCTTGGGTTTAGGTCATCCATCTCTTGAGCATCACTAGGAGTTCCTAATGTGGTTGTAGATAAGACTTGTGTTAAACCTCTTTGAAATAATGCTGAGCCATGAACTCTTTTTGGAAGTATTCCAGCAGAGGCAGAGATTTTTCTGACTTCATCAAGATCCCTCCCATCAACTCTTTTACCATCATTAATGATTTGTGCTCTCATTAATTTTTTGGTTAACTTTTTGAAGTCAGAATGTATTAGTTTTTCATTTTCTGAAGTAAGAACTTTTAATTGATTATCATCTTTAAGTAAATCAATCTTGGCTTGTACTTCAAGTTCTATTTTATCTAATTGGAGATCCCTCTCATCTTTAGATTGATCAAATTTTTTTAAAACTTGATCTATTGATTTCGAGCAATTTTTCTCTAAATATGTTTCTAATGATTTATCTTCTTCTGGTTCCGAAGGCTTAATCTGTTTTATCCCTAAGTCTTTAAGAAGATTTTCTTGAGCTTTAATTAATTCGGTTACAGCCTCATAACCGAAATCTATAGCTTCAATAGTATCTTGTTCTGAAAGTTGATTGGCACCTGCCTCAATCATTACAATCCCTTCTGGAGATCCTGCTATAACAATGTCTAGATCACCTTTTTCTATTTCTCTATAACTTGGATTTAAAATAAAGTCATCTCCTATAAGTCCAACTCTGACAGCAGCCATTGGTCCGTAAAATGGAATTTCTGCTAATAAAGTTGCAATAGAAGCTCCTGTCACTCCAAGAACATCCGCAGGTACTCTTTCATCAAGGGAAAGGCAAGAAGCAACTATTTGTATCTCATCTCTTATCCATGCGGGGAAGAGGGGCCTCATTGGCCTATCTATTAACCTTGCTATTAATGTTGCTCTTTCAGGAGGCCTGCCCTCTCTTCTCATAAACCCGCCAGGGATTCTTCCGGCAGCATATAATTTTTCCTCATAATCACATATTAGAGGCAGAAAGTCTGCAGGTTGTTTCTTCGTTGTTTTTGTCGCGGTAACTAATAAAGATGTGTCTCCGCATTCGATCATTACAGATCCTCCAGCTTGAGGAGCATATAGTCCTGTAGTTAGTCGTATCTCTCGTCCGTCAAACGTGATCGACGTATTTTTTTCTTCCACTTTTTAAAATATAATTCTATACATAATTATTCTTACATCTCATAGGTACATATCGAGAGAATTATTTAAATAAGGTTTCAAACTAATACTTAAATTTGTATCAATAATTGGTTTTATAAGCTGGAATCGCTGTTTTTCTTTAAATATTAGAATTAATTAATTTCTTAAAATCTTTAAAATTTAATATATTACCAGCTAGATTTTACGACCCCGGGTAGTTCACCATTATGAGCTCTTAACCTTAATTGATTTCTACATAATCCAAAATCTCTATATACACCTCTTGGTTTGCCTGTGGCCCAACATCTATTTCTTACTCTCGTTGGAGCTGAATTTCGTGGGAGTCCTTGAATCTTTCTATGTATTTCTAATCTTTCCATAGGGTCTTTAGCAGCATTAAATTCATCTAATAATGATTTCCTTTTGACAGCATATTTTTTTACTAGCTTTTTACGTTTTACTTCTCTAGCAATCATTGATTTTTTTGCCATTAAAAATTTTAAATACAATTATTTATTTATATTAACAGCTTATCTATCAAAATTAAAAAAATTATTGATTAAGCAATCTTTGAACTATTAGTAATTGGCTTGTATCCCTAATTATTAATAGAACACTCAGTCCTACCAAAAGAAAAAAACTTGATTGGGTTACAGCTATTTGTATTTTAACTGGAACTGGCTTACCTCTTAATCCCTCAATAAGAGTGAAAACAAGCTGACCACCATCAAGAAGTGGCAATGGAAGAGAATTCAAAACAGCCAGATTTATAGAGATTAAAGCTGCAAATAATAAGATGCCAGTCCCACCTTGTTCAGATAGCTGGGCTCCAATTTCAACAATCTTTACTGGACCGCTTAATTGTTGAGCTGTTGATGAGAAATTTGTAACTAAACCCTTGTAACCTTGGATTGTTTTGATTAATAATGATGAAAACTCCTTATTTGTATATTGAAAAAGTTCGCTAATATTTTTTGTTTTTTTAGTTTCTTTTTTAATATTTGGTTGTAATTGAGCTCCAATTGTGCCTTTCCCATCTAGGTTTTGAGGAATTAAAGTTAGGTTTTGATAAGAGTTTTCTCTCTCGATTTCTATTGATATTGATTCTTCTGATGAACTTTGAATTTTTCTCACTAGAGAAGATACAGCTTGATCTCCAACACCTAAGACATTCCCATCAATTTTTAATATTTTATCACCAGCTTCTAAACCTGCTTTAAAAGCAGCTTTTTCTGGTTGAGTGGCTAAAACTAAAATTCCTGGTTCTGGATCAAAGGGTATACCAATAGTCGTTACATTTAATATTAGAATTGTATAAGCAAGTAGTAAGTTAGCAAACACTCCAGCTGATATTACAATTACTCTCTGGATTATTGGTCTATTTTTTAAAAGGTTTGGATCTTCAGGATCAATGTTATTAATTTCTTCATCGGGGAATGAAACAAATCCTCCTAGAGGAAAGGCCCTAAATGAGTAGGTAATGCCCCTATATTTTTTTTGTATTATTGAAGGACCAAATCCAATAGAAAAACCGTCAACGTAGATTCCTTGGAATATTGCCGCTAGAAAATGACCCATTTCATGAAAGAAAATGAGGAATCCCAAGACTGTTATTGAGGTTAAAACATTCATTATTTTATTTTAAGCAGTTTTTATGAAAGATGATCCAAAGTATGGAACTAAAGCATCAGGAATTTTTACACTCCCATCAGGTTGTTGGCCGTTTTCAAGAATTGCTGCCATTGTTCTCCCAATAGCTAACCCACTACCATTTAAAGTGTGGATATATGAAGTTTTCTTATCAATCTTTGTTCTTATTGAGGATCTACGAGCCTGAAAATCTGAGCAATTACTACAACTAGATATTTCCCTGTAACATTTACTGCTGGGCAGCCAAACCTCAAGATCAAATGTTCTGCTGGAAGAAAAACCTAAATCTCCAGTACAAATATCAACTAATCTATATGGTAAGTGGAGTTTTTTTAAGATGCTTTCCGCATCTGTAGTTATCTCTTTATGAGCCTCCAATGATTTATCTGGATGACAAAACCAATATAATTCAACCTTATTAAATTGATGAAGTCTTATTAAACCTTTTGTGTCCCTGCCATAACTACCAGCTTCTCTTCTAAAACAAGGACTATATGCAACATATTTTAAAGGCAAAGTTTTAGAGTCAATAATCTCATTTTTATGAAAAGCAGTCAAAGGAACTTCTGCTGTTGGAGAGAGCCATAAATCATCATTAGCACATTTAAAACTTTCATTTGAAAATTTTGGAAGCTGGCCTGATCCATGAAGACTTTCTGAATTTACTAATACTGGAGGCAATAATTCTAAGTACCCGTTATTTGAATGCACATCTAACATGAAATTGACTAGAGCTCTCTCCAATCTGGCTCCATTACCTGTAAGAGTAATAAAACGACTCTTTGAAATTTTAGTTGATTTTACGGTATCAAATAAATTTAAATTTTCACCTATTTCCCAGTGAGCTTTTAGATTATCTTTTTTTAAAGGATCTCCCCATTCTTTAATTTGAATATTATTATTTTCATTTTCTCCAAGAGGTGCATATTTACTTGGAAAATTAGGTAATTTTGATATTTCATCTTGAAGTTGTTTTTCTAGTATTCTTTTTTCTTCTTCAAATTCAGAGACTTTTAGTCTATATTTGTTTCCCTTATCTTTTAATTCATTAAGTTCTTGAGAATTAGCATTATTAGTATTTCTGATTTCTTGGCCAATTATTTTACTTAATTTTTTGCTCTCTGATTGGAGATTTGATATTTCTATGTCAATTTCTTTCCTTTCTACAGTTAGTTTATGTATTAAAGGTATATCGTAAACTTTTCCTCGTAAGGATAAACAATCTTCCACGTATGTTGGATTTTCTCTTATTAATTTTTGGTCTAACACTCTTTTCCGAAAAATTTTTTTATATCCTAATAAGATAGTTTATCTCAAATCATTATCAGAGGTTTTTGATGAAAAATTAATCAAATAAGGGATTTCTAACTTTTTTATATTTTTCAACTAAAAAATATTATGAAGCATAACGTGCTCTGCCTGTGGAAGACCATTCTTTTAATAAATCAATTTGTTCTTTAGCTGTTCTAGATAATGGAACTAATTCAGAAACAGCTTTAATTAAATCTTTTTCCATTAATTCTCTATTTTCAGAGAATGAAAAGTGCATACCCTCTATAACTACTTGCTCAAGTTCTGCTCCTGAATATCCATCTGTGCGATCAATTATTGTTGAAAGAGGAAAATTATAGCTAGGTCTCCTTTTTCTAAGGTGTAAATCAAGGATGCTCAATCTTTCTTCAGAATTAGGTAAATTAAGAAAAAATATTTCATCAAATCTACCTTTCCTCAATAATTCTGCTGGGAGCTTATCGATAGCATTAGCGGTAGCAATTACAAATACGGCTGATTCTTTTTCTGCCATCCAAGTTAGCAAACTAGCTAAAACTCTTTGACTAGTTCCTCCATCACTTCTAGCATCCCCACCAAATCCCTTATCAATTTCATCAATCCATAGGATGCAGGGTGACATGGCTTCCGCTCTTAAAATTGTCTCTCTTGTTCTTGCCTCACTTGACCCTACAAGACTTGAAAATAATCTACCGACATCAAGTCTTAGAAGAGGCATTGACCAACTTTCAGAAATTGATTTGGCTGTTAGAGATTTCCCAGTTCCTTGTGGCCCAACTAATAAGACACCTTTAGGTATTGGCAATCCGTATTCTTGGGCTTCTTTTGAAAAAGCTCTATGTCTTTGTTTAAGCCAAGCTTTTAATAATTTCAAACCTCCAATATCATTTTGACTTGACTTGCTTTCACAAAATTCTAATATTTCACTTCTAGCAATAACTTGTTTTTTCTCTTCAAGAATATCTTTGATATCAAATTTACTTATTTTTCCTCTTTGTGTGAGTGCTTTTGCTGTTACTTGCTTAACTTTTATTTCGCTTAATCCACTTGAAGCTATGGCAAGCTCGTTAAGATCTTGTTCGCTTAAATCAGAATCAGTATTAAAAGCAATTTTTTTTATAAGAGCCGTTAATTCACTTAAATCAGGAAGAGGTAAGTTGATTATTGTAATTAAATCGTCAAGTTCTTCAGATGATGGCAATATATGTGAACTAAGAACTATGTTATTGTTCGTTTCTCTAAGTGAAGAAGATAATTCTTTTATTGTTCTACTGATAGATGGATCATCATAAAACTTATGAAAGTCTCTTAACAATAAAATTGTAGGTAATTCAGACGTTTGTTCCTTTATCCAATTTAGAACTCCTAGTGGATTGTTCGAAAATTTGCCGTTTTCATTTAATACTCCTTTGATTCCATTAACACAATCCCAAGAAACGAATCTTTTTATATTTAATTTCTTACATGATTGATCTATAATTTTGTGTAGTCTTCCTTCTTCTTTTGTTCTTATCCAAATTAAAGGGGTTCTGGAGTTTATAAGTAATTCGAAATTTCTACTCCAAGAATCCATTATCTATCTAAAAAGAAAAACTATTTTTTGTTATTAGGTTCAAATGGTAATCTTTTTTCTGAAATATTGGCATTAGAGGGTATTACCTTATTTTTACCTGTTAATTGATCGTCAAGAATTTTTTGTAAGTTTTCTGGAAGAGATTCTTTGTTTAGCAGAAAAGTCTGTAACGCCTGGAATATGTTCGCTACAACCATATAAAGTAATACTCCAGCTGGTAAAGGAAAAAATAAAAACATACCTGTAATCATTACAGGAGTAATTTTATTAGCAGTAGATTGTTGCGCGTTTGAAGGCATCCCTTGACTAGATAAAACTTGTGAGAGAAGCAAGGTCAAACCGAAAGCTCCAACTAAGGTAGCTATATCCCAATTGATTGAACCGTCTACATAAAAACCAACCTGTCCAAGTGCTTTGATAAATAAAAATCCGCTTTTTGCAGCTAATCCAGGTATTTTAGCTTCAATTGTTGCATCCCCTGGCTTGATTGCAGTAACTAATCCATCTTGAGAAACCTTAATGTTTTCAGAACCTTTTGAAACTGTCCAAGTTGGAAGAAATCTTGAACCGTTATCATATTTTGAGAGTACTTCTGAGTAGTTGTTCCCATTTGTTGTTTGCAGATTTATCTTAACTGATTCTTCAGAACCCAATTTTGTACCATTAGGTAGCGTAGCAATAACAGGAAAGTGGGATTTTTCTGTTATGAAGATTGAATGTCTCGGAGATTTATAAGGCTTCGGGTCAATAGCGGCAATTTGATCTTGGGGTAAAACTTTTAAGTTGATATTGTAAGGTACATCCGCAAATGGTGACCCTCTTAAAGTTGCAAATAATGCAAATAAAACAGGCATCTGAACTATTAAAGGTAAACATCCTGCGAGAGGACTCCCAAATTCATTCATTAATTTTCCTAATTCTTCTTGCTGTTTCTTAGGATCACTTGAAAATTTGGACTTTATTTCTGCTTGCCTTTTTTGCATTACAGGCTGAGCTATTTTCATTCTCCTAGCGCTTCTAATAGAACCTGCGCTTAATGGGAAAAGAGCAATTCTTATTACTACTGTTAGTGCAACAATGGCTAAACCATAACTCGGGACTAACCCGTAGAAAAAATCTAGAATCGGGATTAATAATTTTTCTGAAATGAACCCGATCACGATATTAAAGAAGATTTGATTTTATTTGACACTTTATTTTACAGGATAATAACACTTTTGTAATTAATTTAATCAAGATTTAGTAGCAAATCCCTCAACCTCATTAAGATTTAATGTTTGTGATCTTTTTACCATATTTTCCTCAATAAACTTTTGCTTTTCTCTAAATAAAGGTAAAGATTTCATCTCAACCTTGGAGCCATCGTTGAGGATTAAAACCATGTCTCCATAAGATCCGAACCCTCTCGGGATAGATCTTATCTCATCAATATTGCTTAAAGAAACTTGAGTTTTATTTTTGCCAAACCATCCTCCATCAATAGTTATTCTTTTATTGGTAATTTTGTATCTTAACCATAAGGCCCGCACAACTGCAGCGAATGTAAATGGAAGACCAAGAAGAGTTAAACCAGCAAGTAAATTGATTATTAAATCACTTTTAGCTGGGCCACCCTCATAAAACGATTGTTCATTAATGTTAATCATTTAAATAAACCTGACTTAAAAACTAGGTGTTGAAATTCCTCCAATAGATTTAGCTTATCATTGATGAAATCACCAGCTTTTAGGTTAACAAGTAACCAATAAGGTTTGTGGTTATTCTCCTGGCTGAAATTTTTTAATAAACAATCCTGCAATATTCTCCTAAGTTTATTCCTTACTACTGCTTTTTTTGATACTTTCTTACTTATAGATATGGCAATTTTAAAATTATTTAAATTATGAATATTGTTATGGGAGATAAGAATTTTTGGATTTGATTTTGCTATTTTGAAAGTCATTAATTTCCCATAATATTTAACAGAATTTTTATGAATATAATCAAAAGTCCTATGACCTTTTAAACGCATAGCTTTGGGCAAGGCCATCATAAAAAACTGTTAGACTGCTATTCTCTCTCTACCTTTTTGTCTTCTACTTTTTATTACTCTTCTTCCAGTATAAGAACGCATTCTCACTCTAAATCCAGATACACGTTTCCTTTTCCTAGAAGTTCCACCAAAAGTTCTTTTAGTCATTTTTTTTTATATCCTTTAATTAATTTATCACTTAATCGATCACAATAGTCCAGCTTCCTAAATAACTTAAAGCTGTTTTACCAGCGGGTTGACCGAATGAATGGAATTGATATAGTCCTGATCTCCTTGGGTTTACTGCTTTAAGTACAATTGCGTAATTATCTTTGCTAAATGGTATTGGGCTGTAAGGATAAATAATTATTTTTTTTAAAGAAGATTCCTCACTTAAAATTTCTATATCAGAAGGAACATTCTCTAAACATTTTGTTCGACCTTCAAAACCCCCTATTTCTACCTTACAGAACTTGATATTTTTTTGTTTAAGAGTAGATTTAAAAGATTTTGGAATGGCCAGATCAATTTTTATAAGATTATTTTTCCTATCATTAGGTCTCAAAAAAAAATAGGTTGTGTTTCTGATATTTTTTTTACTTTCTTTTTGGAACCATTTCAACTTCTTATAAATTGAATCCTGATCCCATTGAAATTCCAAACCTGCTTTTACATTCCCAACATAAAAAAAGAATGGAATTGATAATAAAAATGGCGAAATGAAAAAAAGGTTTAAAATTTTTAAATTTAAACTAAGGTTCTTTTGTCTCTTAAACATTTTCTTGAAAATTCTTTTAAAGACTAATTAAATAATTCATTAAAAAATTCAATTAGCAAGATTATTTTACTAACATTAACATCTATCTGTCCTTAATTTTGAGGCCCCCCTTAGGTAGGGATGTTTTATGTGAGTATCTATTGGCAATAAAACTTGTGCCATTAATCTAATACAAAAATCAACATCATTTGGAACGAACATTTGTTGGCAGTCTAAGAACGCAACTTTATCAAGACTTTTACATTTTCTAGCAATGGAAGCAGGAAAACATGCATCTAAATCATTTGTCACAGTAAATGTAATTGATAACAAATTATTTACAACGATATTATTTCTTGTAATTAATTCTTCGATTAATTCAACTACAGCACTCTCAATTTCTTTTACAGAATTATCTTTTGCGGTCGTAGCCCCTCTTATAATTGTTAATTGGTAATTTCCTTCAAATTTTGCAATCATATTTTTTTTAAGGTTTATATAACCAAAGTATTTTATTAGATGAATTTACTTCAAAAAATATATTTTGAATAATTTTCTCTGCAATTCTACTCCCTGGTATAAGCCCTAATATTTTCTTTTTTTTCTTACCAAAAGTTACCGGTTGTATTTTTGGATCGATTTTTACCATCTCTGCTGCAAGCTCCCTTGCAACAAACTCATCTCCAATCTTGTCAACTAATCCCAGTTCTTTTGCTTGTGTTCCTGTAAAGATTCTTCCATCAGCAAATTTCTTTACATCTTCAACAAGTAGATTTCTACCTTCAGATACAGCCTCTGTGAATTGTTTGTAACTTTCATCTATTAATCCTTGTAAGAGTTCTCTTCCTTCCTTACTTAAAGGCTTATCTGGTGAAAGAATATCTTTATAAATCCCGCTTTTAACTGTCTCAAACTTAATACCTATTTTATTCAAAAGTTCAGATAAATTATTTCCTCTGATTATTACCCCAATTGAACCCGTTATAGTTCCTGGGTTCGCTACAATTTTGTCAGAGGCTACACCAATATATACTCCACCGGAAGCTGATATGTTTCCAAAACTTGCGACGACTTTACAACCTTTCTCTTTTAGTCTTTTAATAGCAGAGTATATTTCTTGGCTATCGCCGACGGTACCTCCAGGGGAGTCGATTCTAAGTATTAATGCAGGAAATTCTCTATCCTCAATTTGTTTTAGAGCTTTAAGGACAGAAACTCTTGTTGAACTTGTGATTGGCTCATCAATTACTATACGAGCCATTCTTTTTTTTGACTTACGTCTAAAAGGCCAAATCATTCTTTTAAGGTACAAATCATAAATCTACTTTAAAAAGACTATCAGCAGAACTAATGAATTCAATCCTAAATTGGTTTTTAATGATACTCCCTTTTGCTCTATGGGGGACTTCAATGGCAGCTATGACACCTCTAGTATCAAGTGCTGGCCCTGAGTTTGTCGCTTCATTAAGACTATTACCAGCGGGGATTCTTGTTCTTATTACAACATATTTATTAAAAAGAGATTTAAAAATTTATAGATGTGATTTGAAATGGTTTTTGGTTTTTACAATCGTAGATGCAACTTTTTTTCAATTATTTTTAACATATGGTATATCTAAGACAGGTGCAGGTCTTGGCTCTGTTTTGATTGATTCTCAGCCTTTGATGGTAGCAATCTTGGCAAGAGCGATTTTTGGTAATTTAATTAATCCAATTGGATGGTTAGGGTTACTTTTTGGCTTAGGTGGAATAATTTTTTTAGGAGTTCCAAAAGAACTTTTGGAAAGTTGGTGGTTAATGTCAGATAAGAGTATTAGTGATATTTCATTTAATGTAGGAGAATTATGGATGCTTGGAGCCTCTCTTGCAATGGCACTTGGAACAATTTTGATAAGATTTACATGTACTAAAAGTGATCCAGTTGCAGTAACTGGCTGGCATATGGTTTTAGGAAGTGCCCCTCTTATTCTAAAACATTGCTTACAAACAAATTTTCAATTGATACCAAATTGGTCCATATTTGATTGGGGACTGATGTCATTTGCAAGTATCTTTGGAGGCGCTTTGGCATATGGTTTATTTTTCTATTTTGCAAATAATAAAGAAATAACAGGATTTAGTACTCTTGCTTTTTTAACTCCAATATTTGCGCTACTTAGTGGTGGTATTTACCTTAATGAAAGATTAACAATAATTCAATGGATAGGAGTGGTTTTTGTACTGATATCAGTTTTCTTTGTTAGCCAGAGAAAGTCTATATGGGAATTTTCAAATACTAAGACTAATATTTAGTAAGTCAGTTGGAAAATAGTTTTTAAAGAATGCATGTAGTTTTAATTAGTACTCCTATTGGTTTTTTGGGAAGTGGAAAAGGTGGTGGAGTAGAGCTTACTCTAAATTCTTTAGTTTCTGGATTGATTTTAAAAGGTCATACAGTTGATATAGTGGCTCCAAATAACTCTAAATTGTTTGAAGTTAGTAAAAAAGCAAAATTGCATTTTATAGAAGGAAAAGAGCAAAAAAGTTGGCAACATCAAGATTATTATTCGCCGGTATGTATTCCTGATGATTCACTTTTATCAGGAATGATTGAAAAGGCAATAGATATTGGTAAGAAAGCAGATATTATTTTGAATTTTTCTTATGATTGGCTACCAATTTGGATGACTCTAAATATAAATATTCCAATTGCTCATATTATTAGTATGGGTTCCGAAAGTTTAATTATAAGTAATTTAATTTCAAAAGTTTATTCCAAATTTCCTAATAACTTTGCTTTTCACTCAAAGATACAAGCAGCTGATTATCCTTTTATTGAAAATCCAATTATTATTGGGAATGGATTTAACTTAGGTAATTATGTATTTCAAGATTGTAAAAATGGTCCCCTAGGTTGGGTAGGAAGAGTAGCACCTGAAAAAGGTCTTGAGGATGCAGCATATGTGGCTAACGCTCTTGGCGAAAAACTTAATGTTTGGGGAATTGTTCAAGATGAATCATATGCATTAAAAATTGAAAAATTATTCCCTCCAGGGATTTTAGAATGGAAAGGTTTTGTAGAAACTGATAAGTTACAAAGAGAACTTGGAACTTGTAGAGCTTTACTTAATACTCCCAAATGGAACGAAGCTTATGGAAATGTAGTAGTTGAGGCATTAGCTTGTGGCGTACCTGTTGTGGCATATAAAAGGGGAGGGCCAAGTGAAATTATCCAGCATGGTAAAACAGGTTACCTAGCAGAACCTGATGATAAGGAAAGCCTACTTAATTACTTAAAAATTATTAATAAGATTGACCGAAAAAATTGTAGAGAATGGGTGGATAGTAATGCTTCTTCAAATATATTTGCTGGTAAAGTAGAGACTTGGCTTAATAAAGTTATTAAAGAATATCAAACACAAATCTATATTAAATGATTTTTTCAAAGTCTAAAGAAAGGCTGCTAATTTTTTTTGTAGTTTTGTTTTTTGGAATAATAATTTTTCTTTTAGGTTTAGGCTCTACAGGATTAGTAGATGAAACTCCTCCCCTTTTTGCTGCCGCGGGGAGGGCAATGAGTGAATCTGGCGATTGGTTAACCCCAAAAGTAAATGGTATTTTCCGATTTGATAAGCCACCCCTCATTTATTGGCTAATGGGCTTGTTCTATTCCTTACCGAAAAACGAGGTATGGGATAGCCTTGGAACAATTTCAGCAAGACTTCCTTCGGCATTGGCTTCATTATTTTTGATGCTAATGATTGGAGATACAATATATTGTTGGCCTCAAAAAGGCGAGAGAAAATTAGCTACTCCAATAGTGGCATCTTTGAGCTTTTCCTTGTCTCCACTATTAATAGTTTGGAGCAGAACTGCGGTAAGTGATGCACTCTTATGCGGGAATTTAGGAATAAGTCTTCTTTTGTTTTGGAGAAGAATGGCTAGTAATAAAAAAGGAAATTGTATTTCTCCATGGGTTTTTTTGGGACTTGCAATTTTAACCAAAGGACCAGTAGCTTTTATCCTTGCAGCATTGACTATTTCATCTTTTTTATTAATTCAAAAGGATTGGAAGGATTTACTTGACAAAATAAAACCTAAAAGAGGTTTACTTATTACACTTTTGTTAAGCTTGCCTTGGTATATTTTAGAGCTAATACAGGAAGGGAAACCTTTTTGGGATAGTTTTTTTGGTTATCATAATTTCCAGAGGTATACATCCGTAGTTAATAATCACGCAGAACCTATTTGGTTCTTTTTATACATAATGGTTATAGGATCACTACCATTTACTCCTTTTTTATTTCACGGAATATTTGAGGCTTTAAAAGACTTGAAAATTAGTTTAAAAAAAGATTGCATCCCTTCAAAAAGTTTATTTATTTATTGTTTATGTTGGTTGGGTTCTGTTTTTATTTTTTTTAGTATTTCTGCAACAAAACTTCCGAGCTACTGGCTTCCTGCCATTCCAGCTGCAGCAATTCTGACAAGTAATAGTTATACGAAGCTTCAGAATCAAAAAAAAGCCTTTTCATCTTTATGGATTATTAATCTTTTTATACTTTTTGGGTTATCAATAGCATTCTTTTTATCAAATATTTGGTTGAACACAATAAATGATCCTGAAATGCCAAATCTTGCGTCAAGCTTATTGAATACTGGAATAATTCTTAAAGCAAGATTGTTTTTCTTTGCTTTTGCTTTCGTTGGAATTGTTTTGTTTGTTTTTAGATCCCAAAATACTTTTCTTTATCTTCAATTATTACTATTGCTTGGACAAACTGTTTTGATGCCACCAATTAGGAAATTAGGTGATACATCTAGACAATTACCTTTACGGAATATCTCTAAGCAAATTTTAAATACTCGACAGGGTGGTGAAACTCTTGCAATGATTGGAATAAGAAAACCATCATTACATTTCTACTCAAAACAGATAGTTTTTTATGAATCTAGAGATGCAGAAGGGGTAATTAATTTATCTGAGAGATTGACCTTTGACAGAAGGATTAATTTTCAAGACAAACCTAATTACGATAATGAATCTTTTTTGGTTGTCATAGATAAATATTCATCTATTGAGGAACATTGGTCAAACATTAGTCATCAAAAACTAGGTGTTCATGGAATTTATAATCTATGGAGGATCAAAAAAAGTGATTTAAATGCTCAAGCAAATAATTTATTAAATAATAATTTTGAAGCTAACTGGAGAAATAAAAAAGTGGAAAAATTTTAACAAAGCTTTTTTTTGAGCATTTCCTTCTTAAGGTCATCCAAACTACATTTATTTGGAATTTCGACATTATTTAAATTATCTATTAATTCTAGATCTATGACAGAATCCTCTGCCAAAAAACTGAAAACCTCATTGATACTAATTCCCATATCGCTAGCCATTTCTGAAATTAGCCTTAAGGTATCTCTTCTCACAGAGATTTTAAGATCTAGAGGGATATATTCATTTTTAGGATTTACTGACTTCATACTATAAATCTTAAGACATTATGTAAATTTCCGGATATATTATTTACAATAAGCAGCAAATATGTCTCTGCAATGAATATATCCGCTTATAGATAAGGTGCTATTTCTGAGCTTATTGAAAAAAATTTATCAAATTTGCCAGAACAGGAATCGTAATAATTGAAATTAATGTTGTTGTAAAAAGAATTGTAGCTGCAATCTTTTGATTTGTTTTATAAGCCTCAGCCATCAAGATTGTTGAGACAGCTGATGGTGTTCCTGCCTGAAGAACCACTGCTGATGTTTCGTTTAAATTAAAGCCTAAGATTTTGCTAAACATAAATATAAACAATGGGAAAATTAATAATTTTAAAACTATTGAACATTTAATCCCTTGACTTAAATTAAAAAATTTAGTTTTGCTATTTGTGATTATTCCTAGTCTTGTTCCAACAACAACTATTGCTAAAAATATTACAATTCTTGCAGGGATCCACAGATAATCGCCTAAAACTTTTTCCAACCCAAAAAGATATGTAATCAAAACACCTACTATTCCTCTTGAGGCAGGGCTATTTAGTATTGCTTTTAAAAGTTCTTTGAAATTAAGATTTGTATTAGTGTTTATCCTTTTTTTTAAAAAGAAAGGTCCAAATATCCAAGCAAATAGAGTTGTTCCTAAATCGAAGCCTATCGTAAAATTAATAGTACTTGTTGGAAGGAGGGCTAATGCAATTGGGATCCCTAGAAATGAAGTGTTACCTATTAATCCAGCTAATTGTAAAGAGTAATTAGGTAGTCTTTTCTTAAATATTGATAAATAATTAATTAGAACTATTAAAAATCCAATTGATAGAAAAGAAATTAAAGCACTTTTAATTAAATCTAGATCAATTCCTTCTTTTAATAAGAGGCCCATGACACTCAACGGAATACCATATTTAATTAGGGGTAAAGCAATAAGTTCTGAAAATTTAGGTTCTCTTTTTCCAATAAAAAAGCCTAAAATCAAAAAAGGAATAATATTTATAAAAAGATCGTAAATAGTATTAATTTATTTTTAATGAAATAATCCTACCTTTTTAAGAGTTATGTGTTGCATATATATTTTTATTTAATTTAAATTATTTTCCATATTGCATTTTCAGGAATCAAGGGTGTCTTTTTTAAATCTTCAGGTTCTTTTGTAAGGACACGCCAATTTGGGACTCTGCACGTTACGTATGATGGGCTTTCTATTAATATTCCAGGCTTTTCATCAAAAGTACAACTAAAACCCTCTTTCCAATATCCCCCTTCATTGAGACCTCCTTTAAACCAAACCCAGCATTTCGAAGATTTCAAGACTTAAATTGTTAATTGATTTATATTAAGCTTTATTTAAATGTTTTTCGAGTAAATTAATATTTTTAGATTAACTAATAATCAATATCTAATGTTTCGGGAATAATATATTTTTGAAATTAAAATGGACAAATTAAGTATAAAAGTAATAATGTTTGCTAGTAAAATTGGTAATGAAGATATTTTGTATCCATAAATAATCCAAGACAGTACACCGCATATAAACATTATTAAAGTAACTAAAGAGACATCTTCAGCTTTTTTCGTCTTTAAAGTTTTAATTAGCTGTGGGAGAAAAGCAGCTGTAGTTAAAAGTGCCGCAATGTACCCGAAAAACTCAATATCTAAAGAATTCATTATTTACATTTCTCAGATAAAAAAAGTAAGGGATCTTCCATTTTAGAGGAATACCCAAGCACTTCATAGGAAAAATAGTTGTAAATAATTTGATCTTTATCATCTAAAAGAAAGGAAGCGCCCCTTTGAGGAAGATACTTATTATCAAGAATGTAATCATTCCAGTTTTGAAGAATTTCCAACATATTAGTTAATCTGTAAGTAGCCAATTCAAAAGGCCTTAAATAACCATCACCACAAGTAAATTTGAAAAACACTCCAGAAAATTTTATCAAATTAAAGAGATTTATTTGATCCTCGTCAGAAAAAATTTGTTTTGAATTCCTATCACCTGTATAGCCTCTAATAACTTCTTTAATTGTTTTTAACGAGTTTATTCCCGATAACATTATTAACATATTGATCCAACCTCCCAGTCCAATATCAATACCGTTTGAAACCTTAAG
>CACLUD010000026.1 GCA_902609995.1 uncultured Prochlorococcus sp.
GTATCTTTTAGAATATTTCTAACGGTAATTTCGTTATGACAAGAGTAATTTCTATTGAGGATTTAAAGGGATTATTTACTAAACCTTATGGCTCAGATGCACCAACTAAAGAAAGATGGGCTGAATTTTATAATAAGAATGTTATTTTTACAGACCCAACGCAGGAAACAGAGGGCTTAGATTCTTATATCACAGCTCAAGAAAAGTTAGTTAAAAGATGTGATGATGTTTTTTTAGAAACTCATGCAATTTCCATAACTGGGGATTGCGGGTTTGTTGAATGGACAATGGGTTTAAAAATTATGGGTAAAGAATTTATTTATCCTGGAACTACTCGTCTATTATTTGGTGAAAATGGATTAATAAAAGAGCATAGAGATTACTTTGATTTTTGCGGTCCAACTTTTGGACCAGTTCCTATTTTAGGACCTTTTATAAGATGGCTTTATAGAAAATTTGTTTCTTGATTAATTTTCAATAGAAAAAACTTCATAATTCATGAATTAATAAATTTTGAGTAGTAACTTCTTTAAAATCAAATTGAGAATAAAACAATTTTTTATTTGTTGTCATTAAATATATTTTCTTTGTATTTTGAATTTTTTTAGAAGATAAAAGATTTTTGACAATTAACGTGCCGAAACCTTTGCCTTGGTGATTTTGATCTATAACGATATCCCAAAGCACCCCGCGGTATATCCCATCGGTTAAAGCTCTACCAAAACCAACAATTTCCTTACCAACCCAGAGACTTATTACGATATCACTGTTAGCAAGACATTTTTTTAGATCATTAATTGTTCTATTTTTTGCCCAGACAGCATTGTTATCTAGTAATTTTTGTAGCTTAATTAATCCATTGGTTGGTTTAAAATGAGGACCTAATCCAAAAAACCTTAACCCTAAAGCTCCTTTGGCATGTTTGATTAGAGATATTTCTTTCATTTATAAAAAGATTTTTGAACAGTGATGTCAGTTAGGTTTCTTTTCTGACTTCAATCTAAATACCTTAATCGATTTCTTTTAAAAAAATAAATAGATATTCGATTTACTCATTTAGTTGTAACGCACTAATTTATAATGGTTGTAATAGGATTAATTTTTAGAGGAAAAACAATTATGCTCAAACTTTTGTTGGGAGACCCGAATACACGAAAGTTAAAGAGATATCAACCAATTGTTGAAGAAATAAACTTATTAGAAGAAGAAGTATCTACATTAACTGATGATGAATTGCGGAAAGAGACTCATAATCTTAAAGCAAATATTTCATCAGAGTTAAACAATAAAAAACAAAAGAAATTATTAGAAGAAATATTACCAAAAGCTTTTGCAATCGTCAGAGAAGCAAGTAAAAGAGTTTTAGAAATGCGTCATTTTGATGTGCAATTAATTGGTGGGATGGTTCTCCATGAAGGACAAATTGCTGAGATGAAAACTGGAGAAGGTAAAACTCTCGTTGCAACTCTACCTTGTTATCTAAATGCTTTAACTGGTAAAGGTGTTCATGTTGTTACTGTTAACGATTACTTAGCTCGAAGAGATGCTGAGTGGATGGGACAAGTGCATCGTTTTTTGGGCTTATCAGTTGGTTTAATTCAGCAAGATATGAGTCCTTCTGAGAGGAAAAAAAACTATGCATGTGATATAACTTATGCCACTAATTCTGAATTAGGCTTTGATTACTTAAGAGATAACATGGCTACTGAAATCGAAGAAGTAGTTCAAAGAAAATTCAATTATTGCGTTATAGATGAAGTAGATTCAATTTTAATTGATGAAGCAAGAACTCCTCTAATAATTTCTGGTCAAATTGAAAGGCCACAAGAAAAATATCAAAAAGCGGCAGAATTATCATTGTCTCTCATTAAGGCAAAAGAGTTGAGTAAAGATGGTATTGATCCAGAGGGTGATTATGAAGTTGACGAAAAACAACGTAGCTGTATATTAACTGATCAAGGATTTGCTAAATGTGAAGAGTCCTTGAAGGTTAATGATTTATATGATCCGCAAGACCCGTGGGCTCATTACATTACTAATGCTTTAAAAGCTAAAGAATTATTTGTTAAAGATGTAAATTACATCATTAAAAAAGATGAAGCAGTAATAGTTGATGAATTTACAGGAAGGGTTATGCCTGGAAGAAGATGGAGTGATGGACAACATCAGGCAATCGAAGCAAAAGAAGGTCTTAAAATTCAACCTGAGACCCAAACATTAGCATCCATAACGTATCAAAACTTTTTCCTTTTATATCCAGGATTGGCTGGTATGACAGGAACTGCTAAGACAGAAGAAGTGGAATTTGAAAAAACTTATAAATTAGAGTCAACAGTTGTTCCAACTAATCAGATAAGGAAGAGACAAGATTGGGCTGATCAAGTTTTTAAAACAGAGCTAGGAAAATGGAAAGCTGTCGCTAATGAGACAGCAGAAATACATAGAAGCGGTAGACCTGTTTTAGTAGGTACAACAAGTGTCGAAAAAAGTGAGTTATTAAGTACGCTTCTTTTCGAGCAGCAAATTCCACATAATTTGCTAAATGCAAAACCAGAGAATGTAGAACGCGAGGCAGAAATCGTAGCTCAGGCTGGAAGATCAGGTGCCGTCACTATCGCAACAAATATGGCGGGAAGAGGTACTGATATTATTCTTGGTGGTAATAGCGACTATATGGCAAGGCTCAAATTAAAAGAGACTTTAATGCCTTTACTCGTTAAGCCAGATAATGAGCATAAACCGCCAATACCTCAACAAAGAAATTCAAAAGCTGGGGGAGGATTTTCTGCAAATGTTGACTCAATTTCAAATAAAAATACTAAAAGTGGTGTAGACAGTCTTTTCCCATGTCAGTTAGGCGAAGATATTAAAAGAAAACTATCTTTATTATCCAATGAACTTGTAATAAATTGGGGAGATAGAAGCTTAACTATTCTGGAATTAGACGATAAAATTGCTACTGCTGCTGAAAAAGCTCCAACTGAAGATAAACTAATACAATCTTTGAGAGAATCTTTATCAGAGGTGAAAAATGAATATGAAAAGGTATTAATTCATGAAGAAGAAAATGTTAGGAATGCTGGAGGTCTCCATGTCATTGGAACTGAAAGGCATGAGTCAAGAAGAGTTGATAATCAACTCAGAGGAAGAGCAGGTAGACAAGGAGATCTTGGAAGCACCAGATTCTTTTTATCTTTGGAAGATAATCTATTAAGGATATTTGGAGGAGATAGGGTAGCAAATCTAATGAACGCTTTTAGGGTAGATGAAGATATGCCTATTGAGTCAGGAATGCTTACGAGATCTTTAGAGAGTGCACAGAAGAAAGTTGAGACTTATTATTATGACATCAGAAAACAAGTTTTTGAATATGATGAGGTTATGAATAATCAAAGAAAAGCTGTTTACAATGAAAGATTAAGAGTTCTAAAAGGAAATGATTTAAAGCAACAAGTCATAGGGTATGGAGAAAGAACAATGGAAGAAATTGTAGAAGCTTATATTAATCCTGATTTACCTCCTGAAGAATGGGATATTGATCAATTGATTTCTAAAGTAAAAGAATTTATTTATTTATTAAATGATCTTAAATCAGAAGATATTAGTGTCTTAACTATTGAAGAATTAAAAAATTATCTTCAAGAGCAATTACGTATTGCATATGATTTGAAGGAGGCTCAAATAGAGAAATTTCGTCAAGGTTTAATGAGGGAAGCTGAAAGGTTTTTTATACTTCAACAAATTGATAATTTATGGAGAGAACATCTACAATCAATGGATTCTTTAAGAGAATCTGTAGGATTAAGAGGTTATGGTCAAAAGGACCCCTTGATTGAATATAAAAATGAAGGTTATGATATGTTTCTTGAAATGATGACTAATATGAGAAGAAATGTCATTTATTCGATGTTTATGTTTCAACCTAAAAGTGAAAAAGAAACTAATAATTAATTCGAAATTAATCATCTCCTAAGAATTCTATTATTTCTTTGTCTTTTAGATTTTGTGCGCTGCCGAATTTAGAAATATCAATAGATTCTGAATTTACCAAACATTGAAGGGTGTTTTGTAGTTTAAGTATTTGGTTTTCAAGCTGATCTATTCTATCCATTAAATTTTTAATTACATTAGCTTCAGCATCTGGTAAAGCAGAGTGTGCTAAAGGATTAACTTTTACACCACTTTGATGAACTACTCTTCCTGGTATTCCAACAACAGTACTATTTTCTTCAACATTACGAACAACGACTGATCCTGCGCCAATTCTAGTATTTTGCCCAATTATTATGGAACCTAGAACTTTTGCTCCTGCCCCTACTACAACATTCTCCATTAATGTTGGATGCCTTTTGCCATGACTTTTGCCAGTTCCTCCTAATGTAACTCCTTGATAAAGTAAGCAGTTATTACCAATTTCAGCTGTTTCGCCGATGACAACACCCATACCATGATCTATAAAAACTTTTTCCCCAATTTTGGCACCTGGATGTATTTCTATCCCTGTAAATAATCTATTAAAGTGACTTAATAATCTAGGAATTAAAGGCAACTTTAATAACCATAATTTATGGGTAAACCTATGAACTATTATTGATTGGAAACCAGGATAGCAAAGAAAAATTTCTAAAATTCCTCTCGCTGCAGGATCTCTCTCTCTTATTATTTCAATATCTGACTTGAAAGTTCTTAGCATGATGAATTAATTAGTAACTCCTAACTCGGTTTTTAAATGATTTATAGTTTTGATGCTTAAATAATTTTTTGCACATATAATTTGTGGTAATCTAATCAATTGAGAACGATTTTTTAATAGAGTATTTTCAATAAGGGATAAACTAGGTCCATCGCAAACTATATAATTGGAAGCTTTTAAAAGGGCTAATAATCTACTACTGTTATCGGAGATAGTAGTCATAATTACTATATCACTTCCTCTCATGCTATGTATGATGATTTCTGCAGCTCTTAATAGGCCAGGACTGATGCTTACAATACCTACACAACTTCCAGGTTTTAATTCTTTGATTATTTTTAATTCTTTCTGAAAGTCGCTCAAATCTACAGCAATAGCTCTAACACTATATTTTTTTGCTAATTTTTCTAAAGGTTGTAAAAAATATCTACTTGTGACAATTGTCCCAATATTGGAGTTGCAAAGAACTTTTTCTAATTCTTCCATAGGGACAACTTCTACTGGCACGTTGATGTTTGGAGAGAGGTCTTCTGCAATTAACATAGAAGCACCTATATCTTCCCGAGGGGTGCTAACTATTATTCTTGATCCACATTTAATACGCCAATCAATTTCATTAGTCAACAGATTTCTTGTTTCTTGAAGAGTACATCCAAGTTTGATTAATTTATCTACTGCTTTTTTTGCCTCTAGATCTGGAGTTATGTTTAAATTATTTTTTGAATCAAAAGAATTTTTAAGATCTCCTTTTTTAAGATTATCTCTCACATAAATCCCTGATCCTGCAATAGCTTCAACGACTCCGTCCGTTTCGAGTTGTCTATAAACTTTACTTATAGTATTGCGATGCAATCCTGTTTGCATAGCTAATTGTCTAGTACTAGGCAAGCGATGGCCTGGAGGATAATATCTAGCTGCAATCGCAAAGCAAATTTGATTATATAACTGTGTTGATGCTGGAATATCAATTTCTTGTTGAATATGAAATCTCACTTTAGAAAAAACCTAATTAATTTCTTTAATGTTCATAAGTGATACTTTAACATCCATCAAAATTTTTGAATAAATTTTGTATTGATAAATTGCCCTAATTTATCCTTCTTCTTTTTTTATTAAAGGTGTTTTTCTGGGACTTAAAAACATAATCATATTTCTACCTTCCCTTTTTGGCCTTTGTTGAACTTCTGACTGTTCCTCTAAATCATTAGCCATTTTTAAAAGGAGTGTTTCTGCTAAATTTGAATGTTGAATTTCTCTACCTCTAAAAAAAACTGTACATTTAACTTTATCGCCAGATTTTAAAAATCTCACAGCTTGACCTATTCTTACGTCATAATCATGCTTATCAATTTTGTATCTCATTTTCACCTCTTTAACTTCAGTTTGGTGAGATTTTTTCTTTGTTTCTTTTGCTTTTTTTTCTTGTTCAAATTTGTATTTTCCATAATCCATGATCCTACAAACAGGTGGATTTGCTTTCTCGCTTACTAAAACTAAGTCGAGTCCTCTTTGATCAGCAATTTCAAGTGCTTTTATTCTATCAATAACTCCTAGTTGCTTCCCATCTGAATCAACAACTCTTAGTTGAGGGTATTTTATTCTTTCGTTAATATTTGGGAGCTCTCTAACAGGAGCGCGGCGATCAAAGCGTGGACGTGGTGGCATTCAGTTTTTTTAAATGATTGTTTTGATGATGAAAAGATCTACTTATTTTATAAAGTTAGCGTAATGCATACTTTATATTGATTATTGCATCTTTTAGTAGGTTTTTGTTATTAAGCCATATTGGATTGTTTTTATTACGGAACCATGTCTTTTGTCTCTTGGCAAATTGGATTGTTTTTGTTGTAGTAAGTTCAATAGCTTTTTCAATTTTTAAATTTTCCTTTATTACATCTTTGGCTTCTCTATAACCAATCGTTTCTAGTAAAGGTAAATTTGATCCATACTGATTAATAATCTCTTTAGTCTCATCTATAATCCCAAATTCAAACATATTTTTTGTTCTTTTGAAAATACGCTCTTTTAAATCTTCTCTATATAGACCTAATTCTAATATTTTCCATGGGGGAGGGTTCTGGAATTTTTGAGATGATATTGGTTTACCTGTTACATAAAAGACTTCTAAAGCTCTTATCGTTCTAACTTGATCAGCGCAATTGATTTTTTTTGTTAAGACTGGATCACAAATTTTTAAAAGTTCCCAACATTTTTCTTGACCTAGTTTGTCAAACTGCGATCTTAAAGCTTTTTGAGGGGGTACATCCGGAGCAAAGAATCCTTTTATTATTGAATTCATATATAGCCCGCTTCCTCCTACTAAAAAAGGGATTCTTTTTTGATTTAGTTCTCGATTTATTGATTTGGTAGCAATTTCTTGAAATTGTTTTGCATTTACTTGGCTAGAAGGTTCTTCAAGATCTATTAAAAAATGCTTTATTGTTTTTTGTTGTTCTATAGTTGGCTTTGCCGTACCTATGTCCATAAATCGATAAAGTTGTCTTGAGTCGACATTATGTATATTGAGATTAAAATATTTAGCAATTTCGATTCCTAGCTCAGTTTTGCCACTCGCTGTAGGACCGATTAAAATTATTACTAATGGTTTTGGTTGCGACATATGTGATTTTTTGGAAGAAATATTCAATTCATATAATTAAAGTGATTAAATTTTGCATTTACTTCAAGCCTTTCTCTTATACCGATGGTAAATTTAATGCAACACCTTTTAAAAATAACATTTTAAAAGTTTTATTTTATTTTTTATATTAAATGAGTGAGGAAAAAAATTCTAATAAAATCTCCAATGACTATGGTGCTGATCAGATACAGGTTTTAGAGGGTTTAGAACCTGTTCGTAAACGACCAGGAATGTATATTGGTTCTACTGGGCCAAGAGGGTTGCACCATCTCGTTTATGAAGTCGTAGATAATTCTGTAGACGAAGCACTTGCTGGTCATTGCGATCATATTGAGATAGTTCTTAAAGAAGATGGTTCAGCTTTGATTTCAGATAATGGGAGGGGGATTCCTACAGATATACATCCAAGAACAGGTAAAAGTGCTTTGGAAACTGTTCTTACTGTTCTTCATGCAGGTGGAAAATTTGGAAGTGGTGGATATAAGGTTTCTGGTGGATTACATGGTGTCGGAATATCTGTTGTTAATGCTCTAAGTGAGTGGGTGAATGTTACTGTTTTGAGAGATGGTAATGAGTTCAATCAAAGATTTGAGAAAGGAATTGCAAAAGGTGAATTAAAATCTCAAAAACAACAAAATAAACCATTAAGAAAAGGTACAACAATTTGTTTTAAGCCAGATACATCGATATTTACTGATGGTATTGAATTTGATTATGCTCTTTTATCCTCAAGATTAAGAGAATTGGCTTACCTCAATGGCGGCGTCAAAATTATATTTAGAGATGAGAGACAAAATTTATCTGATGGTTCTTTCAAAGAAGAAATTTATTTATATGATGGCGGCATTAAAGAATATGTTGAGTACATAAATAAAGAAAAAGAATTTATTCATTCTGAAGTTATTTATGTCGATTCACAAAAAGATAATGTTTACGTAGAAGCAGCTCTACAATGGTGTTCGGATGTTTATTCAGATAATATATTGGGATTTGCAAATAATATCAGAACTATAGATGGAGGTACACATATAGATGGTTTAAAAACAGTATTGACTAGAACTTTTAATGCCATTGCGAAAAAAAGAGGTAAAAGAAAAGAAGTTGATAAAAATTTGTCAGGAGAAAATATTAGAGAAGGTTTGACGGTCGTATTGTCTGTAAAAGTTCCAGACCCAGAATTTGAAGGTCAAACAAAGACAAAATTGGGAAATACTGAAGTAAGAGGCATTGTTGATTCGCTAGTAGGAGAATCATTAATAAAGTATATGGAATTTAATCCTAATGTTTTTGATTTAATTCTAGAAAAAGCAATTCAATCCTTTAATGCAGCAGAAGCAGCCAAAAGAGCAAGGGATTTAGTAAGAAGAAAAAGTGTTCTTGAGAGTTCAACTTTACCTGGCAAATTAGCAGATTGCAGCTCAAGAGATCCTTCAGGGGCAGAGATTTATATTGTTGAGGGAGATTCTGCTGGAGGTTCAGCTAAACAAGGAAGAGACAGGAGATTTCAGGCAATTTTACCTTTGAGAGGAAAAATATTAAATATTGAAAAAACAGATGATGCAAAAATATATAAAAATACAGAAATTCAATCACTTATCACTGCTTTGGGATTGGGTATAAAGGGTGAAGAGTTTAATGTTAATTCTCTAAGGTATCATCGCGTTGTAATTATGACTGATGCAGACGTAGATGGAGCCCATATTAGAACTTTACTATTAACTTTTTTTTATAGATATCAAAGAGATCTTGTTGAAAAAGGTTTTATATATATTGCATGTCCCCCTCTATATAAAGTTGAAAGAGGGAAAAATCATAAATATTGCTATAACGAAAATCAATTGAAGCAAACTATTGAAGATTTTGGAGAAAAAGCAAATTATAATATTCAGAGATTTAAAGGACTAGGTGAAATGATGCCGAAACAATTATGGGATACAACAATGAATCCTCAGACTAGAATGATGAAAAGAGTAGAAATTGAAGATGCTTTAGAAGCAGATAGAATATTTAATATTTTGATGGGAGATAAAGTCGCACCAAGAAGAGAGTTTATTGAAACCCATAGTGCTAATTTAGATATGGCGACATTAGATATATGATGAAAAATGTGATAAAAAATATTTGTTTAATCGGATTCGCTCTGATTGGTCCAATTACCTTACCGGCAGGAGGAATACAAAGGAATTTGAATGAATACTATATTCTTAATAATTCCAGGGAGATCATCTTAAATGCAAATTGTTCACTTTATACTTTCCCTAAAATTAATGCTAAAAGGTTGTTGGTTCTTAATACCGGTTCCTCACTATCAGTTTTACAAAAATGGGTAGTCAATGAAAATAATACTTGGGCACGAGTAGAATTGCTAACAAATAGATTAATTGAAAATCCAAATATAACTAAAAGGGGTTGGATTAAAATATAGAGTTTGGAAGTAGATAGTGTTATAAATATTTTAGCAGGAAGTACTTTAGGGTTAATTGTAAGGATTTTTATAAAATATATTTTTGGAAAAGAGAAAATATTTACTTCTAACACTATTTTAATAGTAAATGTTTTAGCCTCATTATTTTTAGGTATTTTCGTAAGTTTGAATATAACAAATAAGAATTTAATATTATTTTTTTGTGTTGGTTTTTTAGGTTGTTTAAGTACATTTTCTTCTTTTATATATCAATTATTTCTTTTGATTCAAGAAAGAAAATATTTTAAACTATTGCTTTACTATACAGAAGTTTTTGTATTATCTTTTTCATTTTTTTGTTTCGGATATTTTATTACTTCATTGTGGATAAGTTGAATAAAAAATATTTATTAAATTTATTATTAACGGCATATTTTGCAACATTTTTAAGGTTTTATTTTGATAATAATTTTTTTGTTTCTATTATAGGCTCTTTTTTATATGGCTTCTTTGTTTCAAGGTCATTTAGCAAGTCAAAAAAAGAAATTTTATTAAGTGGGTTCTGTTCTTGCTTTACATCTTTTAGTGGTTTTGTTGATTTTTTATATCAATTTATTATCAAAGGTTACTACCTAAAGTTATTTCTTTATTTGAATGTAATTGTTATTTTGAATTTAATAATAATGTATATTGGTTTTCAATTAAGTAGAAAATTTACTTAATTTTATATAATATTAATGTTACTTAGATTAAGAGCAATATCATGGAAGAAAATAATAATATCGAGGTAATAACCTCTTTATCTTCGGATTTAACTACACGTGGAAAGATCACAATACAGCTTGAGGAATTACTAGTTGCAGGAAATTATGATGAAGCCAAATTATTATTAGAACCTTCTCAGCCCGTCGATATCGCTGATGCAATTGGTAGTCTTCCCTTAATACTACAAGCTCTCGCATTTAGGTTATTAAAAAAAAATGAGGCAATCGAGGTTTATGAGTACCTAGATCCAATAGTTCAGCAAACATTACTTGATAGACTTCGTTCTGGAGAGGTTTTGGAAATAGTTGAGAAAATGTCTCCTGATGATAGGGTTCAACTTTTTGACGAATTACCCGCAAAAGTTGTACGAAAATTTCTATCAGCACTAAGTCCTGGTGAAAGAAAAGTAACAGCAGAATTGTTAGGTTATGAGCCTGAAACAGCAGGTAGATTAATGACTACTGAATTTATAGATTTAAAAGAAATGCAAACTGCTGAAGAGGCTTTGTCTATAGTAAGAAAAAGGGCAGCTTTTACAGAGACAATTTATAGTTTATATGTTACTGATAAAGAGAGGCATCTAACTGGAATTTTATCCTTAAGAGATCTTGTTACAGCAGATCCTAGCAGGCCTATTGGTGAGGTAATGACAAAAGATGTCGTTAATATTGCTACAAATACTAATCAAGAAGATGTGGCTAGAGCAATTCAAAGATATGATTTTTTAGCTCTTCCTGTTGTAGATAAAGAAAAAAGATTAGTTGGCATTGTTACTGTTGATGATTTGATTGATGTGATTGAACAAGAAGCCACTAGAGATATTTATGCTGCGGGTGCTGTTCAGCTTGGTGATGAGGATGATTATTTTCAAAGTGGTTTATTTACAATTGCTCGAAGGAGAATTCTATGGTTATTAATTTTAGTTTTAGCTAATGGGTTAACTACAAAAGTTATTGCAATGAATGATCAGATTTTAAAAGAAATAGTTTTACTAGCTGCTTTTATTCCTTTGCTTATCGGTACAGGGGGAAATGTTGGAGCTCAAAGCTCAACAGTCGTTATAAGGGGTTTAAGTACTCAAAAATTAAAGTCATTAGGAGCATTTAAGGCAGTGGTGAAGGAGGCTGTAACTGGTGCTCTTTTAGGAATTTTAATGATGCTAGTAGTTTTCCCCTTTGCTTGGTGGCAAGGCGAGGGACCATTAATTGCATTTGCAGTTGGAATTAGCTTGATTTCGATAACAACCCTAGCTGCAACCGCCGGAGCTATTCTCCCCTTACTTTTCGACAGGATGGGTTTAGATCCTGCTTTGATGTCTTCCCCCTTCATAACCACTGTGACAGATATTGCTGGGGTGTTTATTTATCTTAGTACAGCAAATTGGCTACTTAATTCTTCAATTTTATAAAATTGACTAGGTATTTATTCTCATTTTTGTAAAATTGTGGCTTTTTTTGTTTAACTTTACATTTCTTAATGGTATTGTTTACAAAACAACATTAACTTTTATGTCATCCGAAACATTAGTTGAGAATAAATTAGCTACTATTTCATCCTTAAAATCCAGCAACGATGTCGATTTGGTTAGATCTTACTTGAGAGATATAGGACGAGTTCCATTACTATCACACGAACAAGAGATAACTTTAGGTAGGCAAGTTCAAGAATATATGCAAGTTGAGAGAGCAGAAATTGAAATAATAGAATTGACTGATAATAAACCTACAGTTGAAGAATTAGCTGAAAAGTTAAATTTATCTACTTCACAAATCAAAAAAAGACTTAGAGCTGGACAGCGAGCCAAAGAACGAATGGTTGCTGCAAATTTAAGACTAGTAGTTAGTGTTGCAAAAAAATATACAAAAAGGAACATGGAACTTCTTGACTTGATTCAAGAAGGAACAATTGGATTAGTAAGAGGTGTAGAAAAATTTGATCCTGCTAGAGGATACAAATTTTCAACATATGCATATTGGTGGATTAGACAGGGTATTACAAGAGCAATTGCGGAAAAAAGTAGAGCTATTAGATTGCCAATCCACATAACAGAAATGCTTAATAAGTTAAAAAAAGGGCAAAGAGAGTTAAGTCAAGAAATGTCAAGAACACCTACAATAAGTGAACTTGCGAAATATGTTGAATTACCAGAAGATGAAGTGAAAGATTTAATGTGCAAAGCTGGACAGCCAGTCAGTTTAGAAACAAAAGTAGGTGATGGTGAAGATACGGTTTTACTTGATTTGTTAGCTGGAGGAGAAGATCTTCCAGATGAGCAAATCGAAATGGACTGTATGAGAGGTGATTTACATTCACTTCTTCATCAGTTACCCGATTTACAATGTAGAGTTTTAAGAATGAGATATGGTATGGATGGAGATGAACCAATGTCCCTTACAGGTATTGGACGTGTTTTAGGTATTAGTAGAGATAGGGTTAGAAATCTTGAAAGAGATGGTCTAAGAGGTTTAAGAAGACTTAGCGAAAGCGTAGAAGCTTATTTCGTATCTTGAATAAATTGACAAATTAAGTTGTTAGTCTCCTCTGGATTTTCATCGTGAGGACAATGTCCTGCCTCTTTAATAACATCTAACCTTTTTATATTCTTAAAGTTATCTTTCCAAAATTTAGCTTCAACGAGCGATTCCCAGGGATCTTTTTCTCCCCAAATCAACTGAATTGGAGCATTAACCTTATTAAATAGATCTGTCGCGAGATAGTCATCGAATAAATTAATAAAACCACGAAAAGCCTCTTTTGAATTTTTTCTTTGAGAAGGACGATATAAAATTTCTATTAATTCTTCATCAATATTTTTTCCTGAGGGATATGCTTTTTTAAGGATTTGTTTAATAACTACTGGATTGGCAGCTCTTTCAAAAAGGGTGTTACTAATTATTCTTTTACTTACTAATGTTTTTATTACCGGACGTAATAAGTTCATTAATACATCGCTTCTTTTAAGTCTCTTATCATCCATCGTTCTTTGGGCACAGTCAATTAATACAAGGCCATTACAATTTTCTTTGAGAATTTCAGCAGCTTTTAAAGATACAATGCTGCCGATTGAGTTGCCTATTAGATACACAGGAGATTTAATTACCTCATTACAAAAAGTAGCGACCTGACTTCCCCATAAGTCAAAGGAATATTTAACATGATTATCTTTGTAAGACTCATAATCTAATAAAGCTCCAGGTTGGCTACTTTCTCCAAAGCCTAGTAGGTCAATTGAATAGCAATTATGAATATTTCCGAGAAAATCTTGATTATGTCTCCAATGTCGTTTTGATGCACCAAAACCATGAATTAATAAAATATTTAAATCAGTATTTTTAGAGGATTGTTTTGATGAAGACCATGATATGTCCCAATCTTTCCATTTCCAATTTTCGGATTTTTTAAAAGACATTAGAAGCAAAATATTAATTAAACTTTAATTCAAAAAAAAAATATTCGTTTTTGATTAATTATTCTTAGTTTAGAAAAAATTTTTAGTCTATGAAAAAAACAAAAGTTGTTTGTATTGGAGAGGCTTTAATAGATAGAATTAAGAATAAATCAAATCAAGAATTTACAGATTTTTTGGGAGGAGCTCCTGCAAATGTAGCTTGTGCATTGAGAAAATTGCAAATAGATTCAGTATTTATTGGACGTATAGGAAGTGATGAATTTGGTAAGAAATTTATTAATCAATTTAACGAATTAGAGGTAAATATAAATTTTTTGCAATTGGATGATTATCTTCCTACTCGTATCGTTAAGGTAGAAAGAGATAATTCTGGAGATCGATATTTTTCTGGTTTTGATACAAGCTTAAATACATTTTTTGCTGATGAGGCTCTTGATAAGAATGAAATTAAAAAAGATTTGAAAAGTTTGGAAAAACTTTTTTCAAAAACAAAATATTTTGTTTGTGGAACGATTATGTTATCGTCTAAAACTTCAGCAGATTCTATTAACTTTCTATTGACTTTAGCTAATAAATTTGATGTAAAAATAATAATTGATTTAAATTGGAGAGAGGTTTTTTGGGATTTTGCAACTTCGTCATCAAAAGCTTCTAAAAATAAGAGAGTTGATGTAATTAGGAAATTATTGAACGAAGCGCATATTTTAAAGTTGGCCAAAGAGGAAGCAACTTTATTTTTTGAAAATGAAAACCCTTTGGAAATATCTGAAACATTGTTAAACCGTCCTGATGTAATAATTACAGATGGAGCAAATCCCATTTTGTGGTTTATAAATGGAGTGCAGGGAATTACTGAAGTATTAAAGTCGCCAAAAATTATTGATACTACTGGTGCAGGTGATGCTTTTTTAGCTGGATTAATTTCACAATTAGTTGCGTTTGATTATCCTTCAAATGAATCAGAAATACAAAATAGTGTAAGATTCGCAAGTGTTTGTGGGTTACTTACTTGTCTTGGTGAAGGAGCGATTGAACAACAACCAAACTATTCAAAGGTTAATAAATTCTTTGGATCCCAGATTTGATAATTTCTACCAAAATTTGTAGCGTAACTTATTTCTATTTTCCAGAAATCATTCAAAAATGGCTTTATTAGTTCCGGCCATTCAATAACCATTATAGCTTCATTGTGTATAGCCTCTTCTTCCTCAGAAATAAAGAATTCTTTTGCCATCAAACTATTTTCTAGCCTGTATAAATCCATATGAATGAGCGGAATTGTTCCAGAATTGTAATGATGCGATAAAGCAAATGTTGGACTTGTAATATCTTCTGAAATAGATAAGCCTCTTGCAATTCCTTGGACGAATGAAGTTTTTCCAGCTCCAATAGGACCCTCTAGTAAAATAACTGATTTTGGATTTAATTTTCGTGCGAAATCACTTCCTAATTTAATTGTTTCTTTTAAATTCCCAACAAACACAAAATTATATAAAAATCACTTATAGTTAAATTATAAGTTATTTTAAGAAATGGTTATTGTTAATTCGATTAAAACCTCCATACCAAACTACGTAATTACAGATATTTCTTTATCAGATTTCGGGCGTAAAGAAATTAAAATTGCCGAAACTGAAATGCCTGGATTAATGGCACTTAGAGATAAGCATCATTCTGATAAGCCCTTAAAAGGTGCAAAAATAGCTGGAAGTTTGCATATGACTATCCAAACTGCTGTTTTGATTGAAACTCTTGTTGATCTTGGTGCACAAGTTAAATGGGCTTCATGTAATATTTTCTCAACTCAGGATCATGCGGCTGCTGCTATTGCAGAACAAGGAATTTCTGTCTATGCAAAAAAAGGTGAGAGTCTAGATGAGTATTGGCAATATACTCATTACATTTTAGATTGGGGTACAGATTCTCCAAACATGATTCTTGATGATGGGGGGGATGCGACAGGTTTATTAATACTTGGTAGTAAGGCAGAGAAGGATTTGTCAGTTTTAAACAATCCTAGTAACGAAGAGGAAATAGCATTATTCAAGTCAATTAGATCTAAATTGCGAGAAGATAGCAGCTTCTACTCTCGTATTAAGGGAAATATTATTGGTGTTACTGAAGAAACAACAACCGGAGTTGCAAGATTATATCAATTGCAGAAACAAAATGCATTACCATTCCCTGCTATCAACGTAAATGATTCAGTTACTAAGAGCAAATTTGATAACTTATATGGTTGTAGAGAATCTCTTGTTGACAGTATCAAACGTGCGACTGATGTAATGATTGCAGGAAAGGTTGCACTAGTAATGGGATTCGGAGATGTTGGTAAAGGATCTGCTCAATCATTAAGAGGACTTGGAGCAATAGTCAAAGTTGCTGAAGTTGATCCAATATGCGCTCTTCAAGCAGCTATGGAAGGATTTAGTGTTGTCACTTTGAATGATGTTGTTGAAGATATTGATATATTTGTTACTGCTACTGGTAATTATCAAGTTATAGCTAACGATAACCTTATAAAAATGAAGGATGAAGCTATAGTCTGTAATATTGGACATTTTGATAATGAGATTGATGTTGCTTCGTTAAAAGATTACCCATGGGAAAATATTAAGCCACAAGTCGATCATATTACTCTGCCAAGTGGAAATAAAATTATTCTTTTAGCAGAAGGAAGACTTGTTAATTTAGGTTGTGCAACAGGTCATCCAAGTTTTGTTATGAGTAATTCTTTTACTAATCAAGTACTAGCTCAAATTGAACTTTTTAATAAGTCACATGAATACTCTAAAAAGGTCTATGTTTTACCCAAATATTTAGATGAAATGGTAGCCAGATTACATTTGGATAAAATTGGTGCTAAGTTAACAAAACTAACTAAAGATCAAGCTGACTATATTAATGTCTCTGTTGAAGGACCTTATAAGCCAGAGCAATATAGATACTAAATTTGAGTTTAATTTTTATTAATTTACTCACTTCCATTCCCGAATATATAAGTAAGGCTATTGAAACAAATTCAACATTAGCTTACTTCACTATATGTTTGGCGATGTTTTTGGAGAACATCATCCCCCCAATTCCATCGGAAATAATAATGCCTTTAGGTGGATTTTTTGTTTACCAACAAAAACTAAATTTTTATATTTTGGTTTTTTGGGGTGTATTTGGAACGATACTAGGATCTATTCCTTGGTATTATTTGGGTAAATTAGTAAATGAAAATAGACTATTAAACTTTTTAGATAAAAGGGGCAAATACATAGGAATAACCTCT
>CACLUD010000027.1 GCA_902609995.1 uncultured Prochlorococcus sp.
ACCTAATGCAGGATTACCTGAAAATATAGGAGGTGTTGCTCACTATAAATTAACTCCATTGGAGTTGAAAATGCAGTTAATGAACTTTATTTATGATTTTAACGTACAACTTATTGGGGGATGTTGTGGTACTACTCCTGAACATATCAAACATTTATCATCAATCATTGAGGAAATAGTTGATAAAAAAATAAATAAAAGACTTCCTACTGTAAAAACAAATTTTGTTCCTTCAGCAGCTTCTATATATAACGCAGTTCCATATAAACAAGATAACTCAATATTAATAGTTGGAGAGCGTTTAAATGCTAGTGGATCAAAAAAAGTAAGGGAATTACTAAATGAAGATGATTGGGACGGCTTGGTATCAATTGCTAAACAACAGGAAAAAGAAAATGCTCACATACTAGATGTCAATGTTGATTATGTAGGAAGAGATGGTGTTAAAGATATGAAAGAAATTACCTCAAGATTAGTTACAAATATAAATCTTCCATTAATGATAGATTCAACAGAAGCAGATAAAATGGAAAGTGGATTAAAAACTGCAGGAGGAAAATGCATAATAAATTCAACAAACTACGAAGATGGAGATGACAGATTTAATCAGGTCTTAAAACTTGCATTAGATTATGGTGCTGGAATAGTAATTGGAACTATTGATGAAGAAGGAATGGCAAGAACATCACAGAAAAAATATGACATTGCAAAAAGAGCATTAATTAAAACTAGATCAAGTAGCCTCGCTGATTATGAGATATTTTTTGATCCTCTAGCATTGCCAATATCTACTGGAATTGAAGAAGATAGATTAAATGCTAAAGCAACTATTGAAGCTATATCAAAAATAAGAAAAAGCTTTCCAGATATTCATATTATTTTAGGGATATCTAATATTAGTTTCGGGCTTTCACCATTATCAAGAATTAATCTAAATTCAATATTTCTCGATGAATGTATAAAGGCAGGATTAGATTCAGCGATTATTGCACCAAATAAAATATTGCCTCTTTCAAAAATATCTGCTGAAACAAAAAAATTATGTTTAGATTTAATTTATGACAGAAGAAATTTCGAAAATGAAATATGTATATATGATCCATTAGTTGAACTAACAAAAGCATTCCAAGATATAACAATCAGTGACTTTAAAAAAGCATCTACTTCAAACAAAAACCTCACCTTAGAAGAAAAACTTAAAAACCATATTGTAGATGGGGAAAAAATAGGTTTAGAAGAACAATTAAATAATGCGCTTAAAAAATACAAACCACTTGAAATAATTAATACTTATTTATTAGATGGAATGAAAGTAGTCGGTGAACTATTTGGATCCGGCCAAATGCAATTACCTTTTGTATTGCAATCAGCGGAAACAATGAAATTTGCTGTTTCAGTGCTTGAACCACATATGGAAACAGTAGATGAAAAAATATCTAACGGAAAATTACTAATAGCAACTGTTAAAGGAGATGTTCATGATATAGGTAAAAATTTAGTTGATATAATTCTCTCAAATAATGGTTTTGATGTAATCAACCTTGGAATTAAGCAAGATGTTTCAGCGATTATTGATGCACAAAAAAAACATAAAGCAGACTGTATTGCTATGAGTGGTTTACTTGTTAAATCTACAGCATTTATGAAGGATAATTTAGAAGCATTTAACAATGCTGAAATTAATGTTCCAGTTATTCTTGGAGGTGCAGCATTAACTCCAAAATTTGTGAATGAAGATTGTAGTCAGATATATAAAGGTAAAATTTTGTATGGGAAAGATGCTTTTACAGATTTACAATTTATGAATGACTATATGGATAGTAAAAAGAAGGGCAATTGGTCTAATGAAAATGGTTTTACTAATACTTATGATACTCAAATTAAATTAGCTTCCCCAAGGTCTTCCGCTAAAGATAAAAATTTAAATAAAAATTTTGAAAAAACCAAAAGTATTCAATTAATTGAGAATTTTAATAGATCTAATTTTGTAGAGGAAGAGGAACCCATAAAAGCTCCATTTTTGGGAACTAAAGTTCTTCAAGATATTGAAATAGACTTTGACAAACTAATTTTTTATCTGGATAAAAAAGCATTATTTAGTGGTCAATGGCAAATAAAAAAAAATAAAGGTCAATCAGTAGAAGAATACAATAATTATTTAGATTCATATGCAAATCCATTACTTGAAAAATGGATCAATATTATTTTAGATAAAGGCTTAATTTCACCAAAAGCAGTCTATGGTTACTTCCGTTGCGGGAGGAATGATAATAGTATTTATCTCTTTGATAATGTATCAAATAAAAGAATTTCTGAATTTAACTTTCCTAGACAAAAATCGGGAAATAATCTATGTATTGCTGATTTTTACTGTGATCTTAAAAATAATGATCCAGTAGATGTATTTCCAATGCAAGCAGTAACAATGGGGGAAATAGCTAGCGAATATTCCCAAGAATTATTTAAAGCTGATAAATATAGTGATTATTTAATATTTCATGGTTTAACCGTTCAATTAGCAGAAGCTCTTGCAGAATATGTTCATTCAATAGTAAGAATTGAATGCGGATTTAAATCATATGAGCCAAACAATAACCGTGAAATATTAGCTCAAAAATATAGAGGAGCTAGATACTCATTTGGTTATCCAGCTTGTCCTAAAGTTTCTGATTCAAATATACAATTATCATTATTGGATACAAAAAGGATTAATTTAACAATGGATGAATCAGAGCAATTACATCCTGAACAAAGTACTACTGCTATAATTTCACTTCATTCAAAAGCAAAATATTTTAGTGCCTAAATAAATTTTAGATTATAGATTATAGATTATAGATTATTTTCAAGATAATCTATAATTTCTTCTTGAAGTTCTTCCATAATTTCAGAATCACTTATATCGATGCCATCACCCGCAGCGTCTTGAATTAATTCTAAATAATATGATGCCCCATCACTCGCCAAGAATTCAGTTGCTGATGTTTCATCACATTCTTTAAAAGCTTCAATTAGGGATTTAAATGCTATGTTTTCAGTGAAGTCCCAATCCATATTGAAAAAAACCTTATTAAAATTATTACCTCTTTACCCCCCATATTCGTCAACCCTTTTTTAAGAAATGTATGAGTATTTATTATTATTTAAATAAATTATCTAAAAATGAATAAAGAAAGTCAAAAAAATAATGAACATTTAAATGTTTTAGGACAAAAGCTCGAGGTATGCAGCTGCAAACCTCTTACAGGTTGGTTTCGAGATGGATATTGCAAGTACGATTCAAATGATAGAGGAAATCATTCAATTTGCTGCGTAATGGATAATAATTTCCTGAAATATAGTAAGTCTCAAGGTAATGATTTAATAACACCTATGCCAATGTATTCATTCCCAGGCTTGAAGGATGGAGATCATTGGTGTATTTGTCTAGATAGGTGGAGACAGGCATTGCTTGATGGCTTAGCACCTATGGTTATTTTAGAAGCAACAAATATAAAAGTTTTAGAATCTGTATCGTTAGAAAAATTAAAAGAATATCAATTTAATAAAAAGTAATTCCAAATTAATTATGTTTTTTAAAATGATTATGAGAATTTATTTCTATTTTTATAAATGAGAAATGAAAAATATTGGGTTAAAGCATTAGATCAAACTCATTTATCTATTACCAATAATGGCTTATTTCCTTTAAAAACGACTGTTGTAACTAGGGAATATTACAATAAAAATGATTTTATAATTAGAGAACTTGATACTTCAAGATTTAAGAAAAAAAATAGTTATGGTCCAAATCAGAATCCATTTAACCCATGGGATAAGATACTTGAAGTTGATAAAATTGGAACTAATCATCAACTAATACTAAATAAATATCCTGTACAAAAAGGTCATATTTTACTAATAACAAATACTTGGAGACCTCAAGATGGATGGTTAGATATTAATGATTGGATAGCTATACAAATGGTAAATGAAGATACAAGTGGCCTATGGTTTTTTAATAGTTCTCCCATAGCAGGAGCAAGTCAACCGCATAGGCATTTTCAGCTTTTAAGAAGAGATCATGATGAAATTATTTGTCCAAGAGAGAAGTGGTTTTTAGATTTTGAAAATAATAACGATCAAGATAGCAAGCTTAAGAAAAATGCTGTTGTCTCAAAATTTAACTTTTTAGATAATTCAATAAATATTTATAATTTATACTTAGAACTTTCAAACAAAATTGGTTTAGGAAATCCAATTGATGATGAAAAACCAAGATTTCCTTACAATATTTTAATTACAAACAATTGGATAGCCATAATTAAAAGAAAGTATGATCACGTCCATGGCTTTAGTGTTAATGGGTTGGGTTTTGCAGGATATTTACTAGTCACAGAAAAATCTAATATTAATTATTTAAAGAAATATGGACCAGAGAAACTTCTTGAAAATTTTGTTTGAAAATTAACTACTAACTTCAACTTTGTCTCTGGAAATTTGATTTTCTAGAACTTCTATTGAAGCACTTACTGATGCAATTTTTCTTTCAAGAGAATCCTTGATATAGTTAAGCATTTCTAATTTCTTTTTTTGATAAAAAGATTTTTTTTGTTCTGGGGATTTAAAGTTACAGTAAAACATTTTTTTATTTTTATTATAAAAATTTATCTTGTTGAGACGTGACTTATAAAAAGCAAGATTTTGATTTAAAGACAATATAATTATTTAGACTTTCATAATATGAATACAATTAATATTTTTGTTCTATTATAAAAAAAAATGATTAATTGAGTAATTCTGAGAATTCAAATACAAAAAGAATTTCAATTGATTTGCCAGAAGAGTTAGTTTCTAGGTTTGATCAATTACGAAAAGAATGGGGTTTTAGAGCAAGAGGTCCTGTAATAGAAAAGTTGCTTACAGAAATTCTTCAAGAAGAAGAATTATTACCTAAAAGTCAACAACAGACAATTGATTACAGCGAAAAGGGAGATACTAATGAATACTCTAACTTTGATGAAAAGAGTGCTCTAGTCCTTATTAAATCTGATAAGGATGAGGGTACTAGTAAAGAATCCGAAGAAAAACTTCTTTTAAATAATAAAGAAGTTATTGAAAAACCAAACTTAAACATCAACCTACCTAATTTTGTTGGAAAAAAAGTTAAAAATTTGAGAAGAAGTATAAATATTGAAAAGACAAAACAAAAAATTAATGATATTCAAATTAATACAATTAAGGAAAATGATTTAATTAAATGTCGGATTGAAATTATAAGCCATTGGAAAAATCTATATGGATCAATTCCAAATGAACAAGTAATAGAAGCATCTATTGATTGGTTTTGTATAGATATTTGGCCAAATATTGATGGAACCGAGCAGTTGCCATTCACTTGGAGTGCCGCAAATAAATTAATGTCGGATTTATGCCCTTTTTGGATAAAACAAACTCCCTCCTTAGAGTTAGTTATTTTAATGATAGGTGTATTAGAGGATCCATTTGCAACATCTGATTTAATAAATAGGGTCCCAACATTAGTAAGAAGATTTATAAGTAGGTTTAAAAGAAAAAGTAAAGGAAATTCATTTGAAGCACTTGATTCAACAATGACTGTTCATGGAGCTCTAAAATTATTAAAGTTATCCACCGCCGCAGGGTCAGCACATACATTAAATAAAATACGAGAAGCATATAAAATTAAAGCTTTAGAAACCCATCCAGATTCTGGTGGATCTACTGATGAGATGAGGAAATTAAATGATGCATATCAATTACTTAAAAATATGTATAGAAGATAGTATTAATAATCTTATATGAGACTTGAAGCAAGTCTAAATAAAAGTCTTATATAAGACTTAAAAGATACCAAAAAACATCAATTAAAAAATAATTTCTAGCTAGTAATTCTTGCTTTACAGAGTAGTGCATATTAAATGATGCATATTTAATAAAAATAAGGCTGTATTACACTTCTTATATAAGATTTAACAAAACACAGTTACCAACCCCGCTCTATGTATAAGAGTTGAATAAATTTTTTAAAGGGTATCACTAATCTCAAACTGGACTTATAGATAGTCTATTTATAAATCTTATATAAGACAATCAATATATATACTAATTCTAAAATTAACTGTCCTATGTTTGTCCAGTCTTGAACTTTTTTACAAAAAACGTTGATATAAAAGGAGTTTAAATTATTAAGTGCTGCCTTAAAGACAGTACTACTGAGTTTGAAGCTTTTGGAGCGCTGTTTCTCTCTCAATGCTTGGAACATCACTCAAGCCATTTGCATCAAACCAAGGGGCGCTTGCCCAATCAAATCCATCTCCAAAAGTATTATCTGGTGCTGTGATGTACCAATGGCATGATGAATCTGGTACATCTACAGCGCATTTAGACCAATCGTCAGACCATTGAGGAACTTGCACCCAAAGGACGGAAGATATTAAAAATGAGAGAATATTAATCATAGTGTAATTATATATGATGATTTAGATTTACACGAGTATTAAACGTCTTACATAAGACTTGAAAACAGACTTTTAATAAGTCTAAAATGAGAATAGTAATACAATTAATCTCTTAATTTTGTGGAGAATTTTTTTTCAATTTTTTCCACAATACTATCGTGAAGAAATGCGATGTCAGAATCTAATAATGTTTTTTCAGAATCTCTATAAGACAATCTAAATGTGTAGCTTATTAATTCTTTACCAAAACTATCATCATCATAAACATCAATTAAATTAACATCTTCTAATAATTTTTTACCAGATTTTTTTATTTGTGAAATTATCTCACTTACAAGGTATTTTTTATTAAATATAAAATTAATATCACGTTCCATTTTGGGAACTGTTGGGAATTGTTTATAAACTGTTATCCATTTATTTTTTCTAGTGCTGGCTTTTAAGATACTGTCTATTTTTAAACTAAATAAATACATTTTTTTTAATGCTATTTTGTTAGATATTAAATTTGGATGAATCTCACCAAAATATCCTACTTCGTTACCTTCTATAAATAATTTAGAGGATCTGCCTGGATGAAGAAAATCTATCGTATCCGTTGATCTATCTTCTATTTTTAAATTTAATATTGATAATGCTTCCTTTAACTTTCCTCTTGCCTCGTAATAGGTCAAATTATTATCTTTATTTGAATCTAACCATTGTTCAAATTTATTTTTTCCATAAAGAGCTCCATTTAGGATTTCTTCTTGTGAAAAATCAGGAATTTTACTAAAAATATTTCCAACTTCAAATATCCAACAATAATCATGTCCTGATTTAATATTTTGATTACATATTTTAATATGTTCTTGCCAAATATTATCTCTTAAACAACTTGTTTCCAAAAGTAATGGATTTGAAATCTTAATTAAATTATTCTTACTTTCTGGAACTAGAGAATAAGACAATACTTCGTTTAATCCATTTACTATTAATCCTGTTTTTAACTTCCTTAATGCTATTTGAGATGAAGAAAGCTTTCCTGGTTTTATGGGATTTGGTAAATTCAAATCAAACATGTCATAACCAATTAATCTTGCAATTTCCTCTATTAAATCAATTTCTCGTAATAAATCTTGAGACCTGTTGGGAATAATTTCTACATCCCATCCATATTCTTTTATGTTTAAAGTACAACCTATTAGTTTTAATTTCTCCGAAATTTCATTATCTGATAAATACCTTTTTTCTAATTTACTATTAATATCGTAATTCTCATTTCTAATTACAATTGGACCAAGTATTTTATTAATTCTTTCTCTTCTCAACGGTATTAGTATTTTTAAAGAATCCAATTCTTTGGAAGTATTAATTATTGGATTTAGAACATTAAAGTATTCTTCTAAAATGTTAATAGCGCGAGTTACTGAATCTAATGTATTTTTATAAGAAATTCCCTTTTCATATCTACTACTAGATTCTGTTCTAATTCCAATTTCTTTTGATGACTTTCTTACCGTGACAGGATTAAAAACTGCTCCTTCAAGATATATTGAGGAAGTATCCTCATTTACAGCTGTTTCCAAACCACCAATTACACCCGCTATAGCGACTGGTTTGTCGTCACAAGCGATGATAGTTATATTTTCATTTAATTTATAATTCTCACCATTCAAACACAATAAATTTTCATTATTATATGCCTTTCTAACCGAGAAATCGTTATATGAAACCTTTCGGCCAATTAAATTAGATAATTTGTCTTTATCAAAAGCATGTAATGGTTGTCCTTGTTCTAAAAGAATGTAGTTAGTTATGTCTACCAAAAGATTGATAGATTTAATTCCTGATTTATCTAAACGATCTTTGAGCCATCCCGGAGATAATTGCTTCCCATTTACAGACTCAATATTGCTAATTGAATAAAGACAATTTTTTGTGATTGCCTCAGGGCAGAGATTAAAATTTTTATAAACATTTGTTTTATACTTAGTTTTTAAATCTGGAAAGTTTAACTTAGTTTCCAAAAGAGCAGATATTTCTCTTGCGATACCAACTACAGACATTCCATCAGGTCTATTTGCAGTAATTGCTAAATCGTAGATGTAGTCGTTTAGATTAAGTATTTCAGCTCCTGATGTCCCTAATTTATGATTTAAAGCTAAATCCTGATCAATAATAGCGATTCCTTCACTAGTATCTTCTATTCCTAATTCTTCTAGCGAACAAATCATTCCTTCACTTGTAACACCTCTTATTTCACTCTTTTTAATAGTTAAATTTATAGCACTTAAATGTGTACCAACAGTAGCTACATAAACATATATATTTTGCTTTACATTTTTTGCTCCACAAACTATTTGTAAAGGATTAGACCTTCCAATGTCAACAATGCATATTGATAACTTATCTGAATTCTCATGTTTAACTACCGACAAAACCTTTCCAAGAACAATACCTTTTACATTTTCTGAACAATCAACAAGTGACTCAACTTCGAAACCACCTATTGATAGTTTTTCAGATAAATCTTCTGCTGTAGTATTTATTTCTACAAGGGATTTCAACCAATTCTGAGAGACCTTCATTTATTATTTTTGTCTAATAATACTAAAAGAAAAGCAAATATATGCAAAATAGTTTCTTGAAGTTGTACAATAGAAAATTATACAACAACGTATTAATCAAAATGGCTAAAAAAGGTACAAGAGTTGTCGTAACCTTAGAATGTACTGAAGCTAGAACAAGTTCAGAACCAAGGAGATCTAATGGTGTTTCCAGATATACAACTGAAAAAAACAAAAGGAATACTACTGAAAGATTAGAACTTAAAAAGTTCAATCCACATCTAAACAAAATGACAATTCACAAAGAAATTAAATAAGAAAAACAATGCCAAATTCCATTTTTAAAAAACAATTATCTCCAATTAAACCTGGTGATCCAATCGATTATAAAGACGTTGAGCTTCTTAAAAAATTTATAACTGAAAGAGGAAAAATATTACCAAGAAGAATGACTGGATTGACCTCCAAACAACAAAGAGATTTAACATTGGCAGTAAAAAGAGCAAGAATTGTTGCTCTATTGCCATTTGTTAACCCTGAAGGATAATTTTATAAATAATAGTTGTTTGAATAATAATTTAAATATTTGAGAGATTTAACTAATTTAAAAACTTTTATAATTGATTCCAAGGATCCAAAAGAAATTGATGATGCTTTTTCCTTGGAATTAATTGAAGGAAACAAAAAAAAATTATGGATACACATTAGTAATCCATGCAAATTATTTTTAATAGATTCAAAAATTGATATTGATGCAAGAAGTAAAAGTAGCAGCCTCTACTTGATTAATCAATATATACCTATGCTGCCTGCTGAAATTATAGAAAAAGCAAATTTAAATCAAAATAAAATTTCAGATACAATAAGTGCCTCAATTATCTTTAATGATGATGGTTCAATAAATAAATATGAAATAGTAGAGGCAAAAATAAAACCAAAATATCAATTATTATATGAAGATGCAGAAGAAATTATTGAATTAGAACCTAAAGAAGAATTTGAGATAATTGAAATTAAAAATTTATTACTTAAAAGTATTAATTATCGAAAAAAACAAGGAGCAATTATTTTTGATACCCCTGGTTATAAAATTCATATTAACAATGGTAATGTAGAAATTAATAATATACAAAAATGTATTTCGCATTCAATTGTATCTGAATCAATGATACTAATGGGTTATGTCACTAGTTTATATTTATTTGAAAATAATATCGCTACTCCCTACAGAACACAAAAAATTAATTGTGATGCAAACGAGATATTAGAAAAATATAAAGATAGTGATATAAAATATTCAATATTAAAGCAATATATGGGTAAAAGTTATATTACTACTAAGGCTAATAAACATGAATCATTAGGTCTCCTTAAGTATACTCAATGTACTTCTCCACTAAGAAGATATTTAGATTTAATTGTTCAAAGACAAGTTTTTAATAATATAAATAATATTGAGAGATTAAGTCAGAATAAGATTAATGAATTAATAGATATCACAAAAATTAAACAATTAGAAAATAATAATATTTATAAAAATGATAAATTAAAATATTTAAATATATTCTTTAAGAATGAAATAAAAACATCCCATAAAATGATATTTATAAAATGGATAAATAATAAAAAAAGTATTGCTCTAGTGTACTTTCCAGAATATTCATTGGAATTATTAATCGTATTATTTATTTCTGTAGAAACATATACTAATAAAATATATAAAGTTAAATATAATATAAGTAATAATAATTTATTAGAGTTTATTCACTAGATAAAAATTTCTGCTGACCTATTGTACAATTTATAGTTGTTATTATAAGTAAAAAATATTATGAGTTTTGTAATTACTACACCGTTATATTATGTAAACGATAAACCTCATTTGGGTAGCATATATACTACTTTGATTTGCGATTCAATAGCAAGGTATAAGAGGCTTACAGGAGCAGATGTGATATTTATTACCGGAGTAGATGAACATGGTCTAAAGATTCAAAGAACAGCAAAAAATAAAGGTGTTGAACCTCAATTACATTGCGATGAAATTTCAGATATCTTTAAGGAAAACTGGAAGGCTTGGGACATAACACACAATAAATTCGTAAGAACAAGTTCCCAAAACCATGAATATATTGTTAAAGAATTTTACAACAGAGTAAAAAAATCAGATGATATTTACATGGGAGTCCAAAAGGGTTGGTATTGCGTTGGTTGTGAAGAATTTAAAGATAATCCAGATAATTCACCAACACATAAATGTCCTATCCATCAAAAAACTTTGGAATGGAAAAATGAGGAAAATCTTTTTTTTAAGTTGTCAAAGTACCAATCACAAATTGAGGAACTTATTAAAAAGCCTACATTTATCCTGCCAAAAGAAAGAAGAAATGAAATTATCAATTTTGTATCTAAAGGTTTAAAAGATTTCTCAATATCAAGAACAAATGTATCTTGGGGTATATCAGTCCCAGATATTGATAACCATACTTTTTATGTATGGTTTGATGCTTTGCTTGGTTATGTCAGTGCGATAAGCCTTGATATGAACCAACCCTCATTAGATGAATCAATTGATAATGGTTGGCCTGCTGATATTCATTTAATAGGTAAAGATATTCTCAGGTTTCATGCAGTCTATTGGCCTGCAATGCTAATTTCCGCCGGTATGAAAGTGCCTAAAAAGGTTTATGGTCATGGTTTTCTTACTAGGGAAGGACAAAAAATGGGTAAAAGCTTAGGAAATGTATTAGATCCAGATATTTTGTTATCAAAATACGGTAAAGAAGCTGTTAGATGGTATTTACTAAAAGATATTACATTGGGACAAGATGGTGATTTTCAAAATAAAAGATTTGTAGATATCATCAACAACGATTTGGCAAATACAATTGGAAATTTATTAAATAGAACCTCTTCTATGTCTAGAAAATGGTTTGATAATAGAGTTCCAAGTAATGAGATGTTAAGTAAAGATAATACTCTGGAATTATATGCAAAAAAGACAGTTGAGAATTATTTTAGACATTTTAATTCCTATGAATTAGATCTAGCAGCTAATGTAATCCTTAGTCTTGCAATTAATACAAATTTGTATCTTAATGAAAAACAACCTTGGATATTAATTAAAGACGAAAAAAATATACCTTTTGTAAGCAATATTATTTATAATGTTCTAGAAAGTACTAGAATAGTTGGTTTATTATTATTACCCATATTACCTAATTTATCTTCAAAAATTGATCAACAACTTGGTTTATTATATAACGAAAATGAATCTTGGAAAAAGCAATTAGATTGGGGTAAATTAATACATGAATCAATTTTACCAGCACCAAATCCAGTTATAGAAAAGCTTGAATATGAGTAGATTGTATAAACTTTTACTAGTATTACCACTAATAATTATTGGATGTAAGAACAAGGAAATAGATGAGAAATATTTAAGTCAAAGTATTAATAGTTTGAATATGAATATATTCTCTAAAGAGGGAGAAAAATTGATTTCAATTAAAAGTCCCAATTCTAACTACGATAAAGAGAGAAATACATTTGATCTTAAAGAAACAACAATCAATTTATTCAAAGATAATAATCTTGAATATATAATAAATTCAGACAATTCAAAATTATCTAATAATAATAAATTATTAGAATTAGATGGTAATGTATCCGTCAAAACTATTATTCAACAAGGTGATAAATTAACAGCTAATAGTTTCACCTGGAATATTCAAAATTCTGAGTATTTATTAATAGGAAATGTTAAATTTGAAAATAGTCTTGTAACATTAAGCTCAAATAAAGCAATTTTAAAAAAAAGTACAAATATTATTGAATTTTTTAATCCTGTAAAATATAAATTTAAGGAGAATAAGAAAGATAGTGGATATGAAATTAACTCTGAGAATGCTTATTATAATATTGATAATAAATCTCTAAATTTTAAATCAAAAGATGAAAGAGTTCGTTCTAAAATATATTTTTAAAAACTATTTTTTATAAATATATTATTTACTTTTTTAGACCAATTATTAATCCATTTTTCATCTGACTTAGTAAAACATCTATAACTCCATCCTCCTATTAAAATGAAAGATTTACTATTTATTGGAATTATTAAGATGGAAGGAACGTTTGGGCAAAAACTGAAAAATTCATCTCTTCCTGGATAAAATTTAGTGTTTGCTAATGAAATTAATTTCATATCTTTTAAAGATCTATTACAAGTTTCACCAGGTTTAAAAACATTATTCGTTGTGATACCTCTTTTTAAGATGTTTTTACCATCATTATGAATTAATACTGTAGCTGCGGCTGTTGAAGTTAATATTGTTTCTGTGCCCCATGCCAATTCATCTAAAATATCTCTAGGTATATCAGGCTCGAATATAAATTTATTTTCTCCTTTTAATTCAACTTTATCTCCTAAGTTTGGATTAAATTGCTTAAATAAAAAACCAATTAATACAATAATTACAGATGATATTGCGGATAATACTTGTGCTCTTTCTAATGCTGGGGAAATTGAATCTATTGAAAAAAAATTCCCTAATTGAAAGAAAAAAAGAATAGAACCAATAATGATTAACGTTTTACCATTAAAATACATAAAAATATAATATAGTAAATTTAAAAATTAGTTCTAATAATTATATTTGATTTTTATATCAAAGAAATTCAGGCTTATAGTTTATTATTATATAGTTGATTTAAAACTAAAATGAAAAACTTTATTTATAAACCTTTTTTTTCAATTGTAATGATAGGTTTTCTATTCATTGCACTACCAATAAGTACTTATGCAGAAAGTTTTAATAACATTGGTAATCTGTTTATGGTTGGTCAGCAAAAAACAATTATTAATTACGAAAAAAGTCAACCTTCTTCTATTGATAACCCAGTGGTAGATCCAAATTTTAATGCTATGAGGGATGTTGACGCCGAGAGTTCATCAACATCAATTTATATTGTTATTGGATTATTAGTAGCGGCTACAATAATACCACTTGCAACATGGTGGTATTTCTCTAAATAATATTTTTTTATGGAAGTGAAGGATAATATTCCGTCTAATATCATATTTATTACCGGTGGTACAAAGAGTGGGAAGAGTGAATTTGCAGAATATTTAGGTAAAAAAATTAGTAAAGTAACATACATCGCATTATCTGAATCAAGACCTGAAGATATTATTTGGCAAAAAAAGATTATTAATCATCGTAAACGAAGGCCAAAGGAGTGGGGATTAGTCGAGACAAATAACCTAATTCATACATTAAAAAAAGAAAATGGTCCAATACTGATTGATTCTATTGGCGGTTTTATAATGGAGAGCATCAATAAAAATGATGAGGAATGGGAAAAAATGATTAATTCACTTTTAGATCTTTTAGTAATGAGGGTTAAAACAACATTAATTGTTGGAGAGCAAGTAGGCTGGAGTCTAGTTTCAGAATATGAAATTGGGAATAAATATATAGAGAGGCTTGGAGATCTTCAAAAAAGAATTACTAAGATTTCTCTAGAGAATTGGCTTACTTTGAATGGTAGAGCTATAAAACTAGATAACATAAGTATTGAAATACCTACTTAGAATTTGGAAATTTCACTATTTGAACCAAGGATTCCTCAAAATACAGGAAGTATAGCCAGAACTTGTGCTGCTTTTGATATCACATTAAATTTAATTGAGCCTTTAGGTTTTAAATTAGAAGATAAATATTTAAAAAGAGCTGGTCTTGATTATTGGCCGTTAGTAAAATTAAAAAAATATCCTAACTTTAATAACTTTAAAGATTCAAAAAAAAATAAAAGAATTATTGCCTTTAGCAAAAAAAACGGTGTTTACTTGAAAGACTTTAGGTTTTACGAAGACGACATATTATTATTTGGTAGGGAGGACACTGGATTACCTAATAATATTATTAGCGCTAGTAATTCATTAATATCAATATTTATGCCCAAAGTAGCTTTATCGAATAATGATCCCAAAGGTGTAAGGAGTCTAAATTTATCAGTAGCGTGTGGAATAGCTATATATGAAGCTTATAAACAGATAAATTCTAAAAATGCTAATTAAGGCAACTCATTCTTGAACTTTTAGGTAGGATAGACAAATATCATTTACTAGATTAATTTCATCAATATCATAAATTATTACCTGAGAAATCTAAGACAATAATAATGCTTTAATTAAATAATCCAATTCAATAGAATCTTAATAACAGACATACTTATTTAGGAATTTGCGTAAATAAGAATACAATTGGTGGATTGCTAAATGAAAGGAATTGAAGACATATTCAAGATTAGATTACTTCTGAACCTGAGATAAACTGAGAGAGTACGAAGAAACTACCCAGATAACAGTATATATTTTGGTTATAAATGGGCTATATTATAAGGTGCAGACAAATAATGGAAAAATCTAAACAATGTAAAAGCAGATAATAATATTAGAAATTATATGGACGTATATTTAAAGAAATATCAAAGATGGATAAATAAATAATTGAAAAATATAAATTTTGATTCAGTCGAAATTAATTAAATAATTGCTCAATAATGCAATAAAATAGTAAAATATAATTCACGTCAATGTAGCTCAGTTGGTTAGAGCACGACATTCATATCGTCGCGGTCGGCGGTTCAAATCCGCCCATTGACATTTTTTTTGAATTTTTTGATATTAAAAGTTTTAATCTTAGATTTTTTTTTACATTTATTTGAAGAAAAATAAAAGATAAGATAAGAGATTAGCCTTTATTCGTCACATACTAAGCAACATTAAATATGCTTTTCTTCATATCTTCAATCTTATTAATCATTTCATCTAGCAATAAAGTATTGTCTTCTGATCTTTTTTTTAAATAAGAAATCTTAGGTTGATTGATTTATAATTTTTAAAAGTATAGTTAAAAAATTTATTAGTTTCAATAAGTAGAAAATACTTAAAAGATTGATATGAAATAAGTTTAGTAATAGATCATTGTTGAGCTAATCGTCGTATTCCAAGCAATGCGGGTTGGATGGATTCAATTCACATTCTTTATCCCAGTAATCTGATAAGTCTGTTGAAACTCCCTGCTCTCGCATTAAATCTTTAAGAGTCGGATATTCTTTTGCAAGGTCAAGATCCGTTAGTTTTCTATCTTGAATTGCAAATGGTGATGTTTCTAAATTCATAGTTAATTCAAAACTTTTGTTGGATTCTGACCACAGATCTTGGATGATCATTGATGTAAGAATTAAATTCTCTTGCAAGCATCAGGCAATTATAAGCATCGCGAGCATAGAAACCTAATTGATGTGTACTGTTTGATGAATCTTTATAACTTAGTACATATTTTTTACAAGATTTGATAGACGTTGAAGACATTCTGAACTCATAACTACTACTACTATGTTCTAACTAGGCAGAATAATCATTCGGCTAATATTAATGTACGGTTTGAGGTACTCCCATATACGGAAAGAGGATCAACAACTGAATTTTTAAATGGATACAATGTGAAGGCTGATTACGAGAAAGCGACAAGAAATTATTTTTTTAGAGTCTCTTGATTGTCTCGAACTATACTTGTCTTGCCACTCTAAAATTCTATCGCTATAAAAATAAAGAGGGCTTATTGCCGTAAATTATATATGGAAGAATTTACTTTGATAA
>CACLUD010000028.1 GCA_902609995.1 uncultured Prochlorococcus sp.
ATTTCAAAGAAATTTTTACTGAGTGGATTTACATGCTGTCTCATAAAAATTATTTAATTATTTCTTAGTAGAAATTAATATGGTGCATATTATTCATAACTATGACAATAATAAGTTAAGAAGCAGGTGGGTAAGGTTTAATATTTATGTGTGTTAAAAAGAAAAAGTTTTGAACAGTCTAAATCAGCTTTCCATTTGGCTATCTTTTCAACTTTCATTAGTCTTTATAGTTGGTCTTCCTTTAACTCTATTTTGTTGGTCTATAAAAAACAAAAGTAAAGCCATTACAAAACTTTTATCTAATTATTGGAAAATATCAATTCTATTCTTCATAAGTCTTATCCTCCTAATTGGAGAGTACAATTTCGCTCTCTTAATTACAAATATTTCGACATTAATAATGACAATCTCAATATGGTTTTGGGATGATATTAATGACGAGTTAAATGAATATAGGATATCTCATGCATTAACTACAACTACGAAAATTTGGCGATGGTCTATAACTTTTATATCTTTAAGTTTTTTAATTCAAAGTTTAAATAATATTAATTGTATTTCTTTAATTAATTCTGAGGAATGTGAAATTTGGCTTAAACCTTCAGCAAATTTCTACTTGATTTTAAAAAATTTATTTAATTTCTTATTTGGAGCTAGCTTTTCTCAACCAGTTGCAAAATTTTTAGGATTATTTGCCTTATTAATATATACATTAGGTTTATTACAATGGGCGATAATTAAATTCCCAAAAAGTGGTCGGAATTCTGGTTTTTCGAATTATGGCAGGGATTGACTTTACCAAAAACTTAGAACATATAAGTTTTAAGATCCAAATAGTCTTTGAAAATATAAGGTTACTTATCAAGGAAATATCCTAAAGAAATTTTAGAAATAATAATTTATAGAAGGTTCAGTAGATCTAAAACTTACCATACTAAGATTGATTTAAATCAACCATTTATAAATTAATAATATTTGCACATCTCTCGCATAATTTAGTGTTTTCAATCCCTTTAACTGTAATGTTTTGATAATGCCAACATCTATCACATTTAAGACCTTTAGCTTTAAGAATCTGAATCTGTCCAAGTTCATTATTATCAATACTTAAACAATCCTTAGATAAATTATTAACTATATTAAAATTAGAAACTATCAACCAATCACGGTATAAATCCACTTCTTTATTGCCAAATTTATCAAGCCAAGAAAGAGAATTTTTAGAAAACTCATTCTCAGGGAGGTAATTAACCTCAGTCTCAAGAGCAGCTCCAATCATTTGTTGGGTTCTGCAACCTTCTATTGCTTTATTAATTTCTACTCGCAATGTTCTTAAATTAGAAATATGTTCGTTAAGTTCGGGATTAAGCCATGATTCAGGCAATTTTGGCCATCCTCTTTCAAATACTGATTTTTCAATAGTTGAATATGGGATATTTTGCCAAATATCTTCGGCCATATGACAAAGTACTGGAGAAATAATGACAGCTAAATTTTCTACAATTTTGGATAACACAAACTGACAAGATCTTCTCCTGAATTGAGTTTTAGCACTTACATATAATCTATCTTTTGCGATATCTAAATAAAAATTAGATAAATCCACAACACAAAAACTTTGCAATATTTGAAAAAACTTTGAAAATTCGTAATTTTCATATGCAATTGTTACTTGATCTGAGACTTCAACTAGTCTATTTAACATCCATTGATCTAATAAAGGCAACTGATCAATATCAATTTCCTCTAACGCAGGATCATAATCATGAATATTACCTAAAAGATATCTAGCTGTATTTCTTACTTTTCTATAAACATCTGAAAGTTGTTTTAGAATATTTGATCCAATTGGGACGTCAACAGAGTAATCAACAGAACTAACCCAAAGCCTGAGGACATCTGCTCCATAGGCAGGTTGGATTTTTTGGTTAGGTCCACCATTAATAATAATATTAGGATCAACAACGTTACCTAAGGATTTACTCATTTTTCTTCCATTCTCATCTAAAGCAAATCCATGAGTTAGAACTTTCTTATAAGGCGGCTTATTATTTACTGCTACTGAAGTTAGCAAAGATGATTGAAACCAGCCTCGATGTTGATCAGATCCCTCTAAATACAAATCAGCTGGATATTGCAATTCTTCCCTTTGCTCACAAACTGCGGCCCAACTAGAACCTGAATCAAACCAGACATCCATAGTATCCAAACCTTTTTTCCAACGATCAGATTCATCTCTATATTTTTCTGGCAATAGTTTCTTCTCATCCCATTCCCACCATACATCTGCTCCATACTCCTCAAATAGACTTTTTATATGGCTAATAGTTTCAGTATTAATTAGTATTTCTTTCCCTTCTTTTTCATAGAAGACAGGTATTGGGACTCCCCACGATCTTTGTCTAGAAATACACCAATCACCTCTTCCAACAACCATCGAATAAATTCTCTTTTTACCTGTTTTTGGCATCCATTCAACATCTTCTATTGATTTCAAAGCTGAAGATCTAAATCCCTCTACCGATGCAAACCATTGTTCAGTTGCTCTAAAAATTGTAGGTTTTTTAGTTCTCCAATCATAAGGATATCTGTGTTTATATTTTTCTTTTAAAAGGAGTAAGTTATTTTTCTCCAGATCTTCAATGATCAAATCATTAGCATCTTTTAAAACATTTAATCCGCAAAACTTTTCAGCATGCTCATTTAAATTACCTTTTTCATCGACAATGCAAGTTATGGGTAATTGATATTTTTGCCCAACATTGAAATCATCCATACCATGACCTGGGGCAGTATGTACAATGCCCGTCCCAGAATCAGTGGTTATATAATCACCTCCAATTACAATCTTGCAAACCTTATTTTTTGTAGGATGCTGATACTCAACACCCTCTAATAATGAGCCTTTTACATCTAGTAAAACATTAAATTCTTTATCTAGCTTTTCACAAATTTCAGAAATTAAATCTCTTGCAAAAAGATGAATATTACCGTATTGATCTGAGGCAAAAACATAATTTATTCTAGGATTAATAGCTACTGCTTCATTAGCAGGAATTGTCCATGGAGTAGTAGTCCATATTGCTATAAATAATTTATTTGTACTAAAAAGTAATTTATTTCTCAGATCTTTTTCTTCAAATTTGAGAAGAACAGCATCTGATAATTTTTTAATATTTAAAGAAACATAAATACTTTTTGAAAAATGCTCCTCAGGATACTCTAATTCTGCTTCTGCAAGTGCTGTTCTAGAACTTGGACTCCAGTGAACAGGTTTTAAACCTCTATATATGTAATCATTTAAGAACATCTTTCCAAAAACACCAATCTGAGCAGACTCATAATTTTTTTTAAGGGTCAAATAGGGATTATCCCAGTCTCCCCAAATACCCCATCTCTTAAAACCTTCTAGTTGATTGTTAATTTGAATCTTTGCGTAATCTGTTGCTTTTTTTCTTAACCCTAAAGAATCTAAATTTCTTCTTTCATTGGATTTTAAATTTTGTAAAACCTTTAACTCAATTGGCAGCCCATGGCAATCCCAACCAGGTACAAAATGTACTTTGAAACCTTTTAAGGTTTTATATTTATTGATGATATCCTTTAAAACTTTATTCAAAGCATGTCCCATATGAAGGGATCCATTTGCGTAAGGCGGTCCATCATGCAAAGTGAAATTTTTACCTGAGTTAGATGAACCCAACTCCAAATCAATTTTATTTCTTGACCAGAATTCATGAATCTCTGGTTCCCTAATTACTGAATTAGCTCGCATCGAAAAGTCAGTCTGCAGCAAATTCAAAGTTTGTTTATAGGAATAGCCAGATTTTTTTTCTTTTTTATTTTGTGATTTCATTCGAAGAATAGAATATATTTAAAATAAATTAATTTTTTTATTTAACCTCACTGATTGTATCTTTTGTAGATTGATTTGTTGCTTTTTTTTGCATCTCTAAAGTCAGTAAATTATTTTTATTTGAATTATCTATATTATCATTTTCATCATTCTTAACCCACTTTTTTTTATTTAAATTTTCATTTTTTCTTCCAAATTTTAAAATATTATTTGAATTTAAAAAATCTTGTCTTGCAAGAGAGATGGCCTTTAAAAAAATTGAGAGATTTTTTTTCAATTCATCTAAAGTTTTTAATTTATTTTTCTCTTGATTAGTTAATTGATTCCACCTTATAGAAAATATTTCTACAACATAAAAAATGAGTAATGTAGTTATGACAGTAAAAATTGAAGAATATAAAGTATTAAAACTATTTTGTTTAAAAAAAATTAATAACATCCCAATAAATAGGTTTAAACCACCTTTTATAAAATCTCTTGGTCTGCCTAATTCGATATATATCAAAGGCATTAACAAAAATATAATTCCAAAAAATAAATATAAAAAGCCTAAATAAAATGTCAAAAAATTTTTTATTGGTATCCAAATTATAGTAAATATGCAAATAGTTAACTAATTTAATTACTCAATATTAATTTTCCCTTAAAATGCGGTCGGGGAGACTTGAACTCCCACACCCGAAGATACGAGTACCTAAAACTCGCGCGTCTACCAATTCCGCCACGACCGCTTAATTAAATATTAGTTTAGCGAGGTAATTTTAAAAATATTTTTTGCTTAAGATCCTTAATTTGACACATAATACTAGGCTCAATATTTTTAGAAAAATTTAAATATGTTTGATATTGTTATGCAATCACTGTGAATTATTGGTTATATTACTTATAGATTAAAAGAAACAATTTCAAACTTAACTAGTAAAAATAAAAATATTCAAACTAATTCCTCCAAGACATTTAACTGGAACAGGGAGATCAAAAATTATGTAGATCCTCCTAGTTTTTGGAACCCCACATTAGGCCTGTTTTTTGGTGGTTATTTTCTTGCTTTCCTTAGTATATGGCAATGGTACCGTGGGGTTTGGCCTCTGCCTCTACTAGTAGCCACTGCATTTCTTGCTCTTCATATTGAAGGAACCGTGATACATGATGCATGTCATAAGGCTGCCCATCCTGTGCCCTGGATAAACCAAGCAATGGGACATGGATCAGCTATACTGTTAGGCTTCAGTTTTCCAGTTTTCACTAGAGTTCACCTACAACATCACATTCATGTAAATGATCCCAAAAATGATCCAGACCATATTGTGAGTACTTTTGGGCCAATTTGGCTTATTGCTCCAAGATTTTTTTATCATGAAATATTTTTCTTTCAGAGAAAACTATGGAGAAAATATGAATTACTACAGTGGGGAATAGAGAGATCCATATTTATAACAATTATTTTAGCTGGCTTAAAATTTGACTTTATGAACTTAATTTATAATTTATGGTTTGGTCCTGCATTAATGGTTGGAGTCACTTTAGGTATTTTCTTTGATTATCTCCCTCATAGGCCATTTCGCTCAAAAAATAAATGGATAAACTCAAGAGTTTATCCAGGCAAATTTTTGAATATTCTCATAATGGGTCAAAATTATCATTTAATCCATCACCTATGGCCTTCAATTCCTTGGTTTGAATACAAAATAGCTTACGAAAAAACCAAACCTTTACTAGACATCAAAGGTTCACCTCAAAGAGTAGGGATTTTTGAAACTAAAGGTGATACTTTCAATTTTATCTATGACCTACTTATAGGGATAAGAAGCCATAAAAGAAAAAAAGGAAAACTTAGAAAAATAATAAGTTCATTCCCAAGTTTTAAAATAAAAAAAATTCTACTAAAGATTGTTAATAAGACTTATATCGGTAGTAACTAGCTATTCATTAATAATTTTTGGGACTTTAAAAAATTTATTTTCTCTTGAAGGTGCCAAATCTAAAATTTCCTCAGAATTTTCATAATTTCTATTTTCATCCTTTCTCAATACATTTACCACTTCTATAGCTCTAGTAGTACATGGAACATTTTCGGTATTAATTTTCTCTAGTTGTTTAATATATTCCAAAATTTTTTCTAACTGTTCTGCATGCTGCTGAATTTCACTTTCATTTAATTCTAATCTTGCTAATTGTGCTACTTTTTTAACTTCATCACTACTAATTCGTTTCATCTGCTTTCGACTCTAAAAAAATCAATTTCATTATAGATATTAGATGATTTTCACAAACATTACTTGTGCATTTAATGAATTAAATAAAATTGATAACAATATATTTATAGAATCTCATAACAAGAAGAAAATTTTTTTTATGCTTCAAAAGCTAGACTTAACTGTATTTCATCGTTAAAAATAAACTTAGATAAGTATTTAAAAATAGATCAACAATCTTTTAAAAAAAAATTTTTTTGCAGGCACTCCAAGCTTGTAGCACCTGACTTAATTGGATGTTACCTGATTAGAAATAGTATTGATAAAGGTATTATAAAAGGAATGATAGTTGAGACTGAAGCTTATTCACAAGAAGAAGAGGCTTGCCATGGATATAAAAAAAAGACTCCTTCTAATGAAGTATTGTTTGGTGAGCCAGGAAGATTTTATATTTACAGATCTTACGGAATTCATCATTGTTTAAACATTGTTACTGATAAAGATAATTTTGCGAGTGGTGTTTTAATAAGGGCGGTTTTTATATCAAATAAAAATGAAAGGTCAGCATCTGGCCCAGGATTAGTAACCAAAACATTTGAAGTAGATAATAAATTAAATTCCATCGAAATTCTTAATAATAAATGTTTGTGGATCAGCAAAGGGAAGTCATCCTTAGAGAAAAAAGATTTAATTCAAACAACAAGAATTGGCATTTCTAAAGCAAAAAATATAAAATGGCGTTGGTATCTTAAAAGGAGCAGAAGTATTAGTAAAAGGGAAAAAGGTGATAGAAATCCTAATTTAAAAAATTCAACCAATAATTTGTATGGTATAACGTAATGGAAAATTGGCCTCACAAACATCTCCTCACACTTTCAAATTTCTCAATAGATGATTACAAATCAGTTTTTGAATTAACTGAAAGATTTAAATCTCTTAATAATGCTGGAACAAAAAAAATACCCGCTTTACAAGGAAAGTTAATAACATCAATATTTTTTGAGGCTAGTACTAGAACTCGCAATAGTTTTGAGCTTGCTGCCAAAAGGCTTTCTGCTGATGTGCAAAGCTTTTCTCCTTCTTCAAGCTCCTTAAGTAAAGGAGAAACTCTTATAGATACTGCACTAACATATGCTGCCATGGGGTCTGACATTTTGGTCATTAGACATTCATCGAGCCATGTCCCTTTAGAAATTTCCAAAAAACTCGATGCATCTAAAGCAAAAACTTCGGTTCTTAATGCTGGTGATGGTTTACATAGCCACCCTAGCCAAGGATTACTAGATCTTTATACATTAATAAAATTCTTTTCTCCAAAACTACTGAAACCAGAAATATTAAATTCCAAAAAAATATTAATAGTTGGTGATGTGATTCACTCTAGAGTTGCCAGATCAAATCTTTGGGCATTGACCGCATTTGGTGCAAACATAATCTTGTGTGGGCCATCAACACTTATTCCTGAAGAATTTACTGATTTTGTAAATAGTTCTCCACCAAATCAATTAAGAGACCCAATTTCTTTAAGAGGTTCTATCACAATTTCGAGGTCATTAGAAGAATCCATTAAATGTGCAGATGCAGTAATTGTTTTAAGATTACAGAAAGAAAGAATGATAGAGAATTTATTAAGCAGTATTAAATCGTATAGTGAAAATTATTGTTTAACTCCAGAAAAACTATCCTTAAATTGTAAGGATATTCCTATTTTGCACCCAGGGCCTATTAATCGTGGCATTGAAATCAGCAGCAGAATAGTTGATGAATATCCAAATTGCCTAATAAATGATCAAGTTTCAAATGGTATTCCTACAAGAATGGCATTACTTTATCTTTTAAGTAAGTTCAATAATTAAATTTAAAGCAATTTTAGACTTTCAGTAAAAAAACCGTAAAATAAACCTAATCTTAAAGAATCAAGTAACAGAACTAATAGTTTTTTTCTTTTATCAAAACGTAATATTCGTCTAAATTTAATCAGAATTTCAATAAACAAAACTGATAAAAAAGCACCTACTGGATCAATTAATTCAACAACTGCACTTATCATTCCTAATGAACTTCCAAAAAAGTAACCAATCAAAACAATAGTTAAAGCCAAAGAATATCTACGCCATGGATTTACTGCCCATTGGCTTAAACTATTAAAAGTTTCAACAACTAAAAGTTGAAATTTAGTCTTTTGGGGTTTAAAAAACATTCTGAACAATAAAACTAAGTGCTAAATATATTCATAATTTTATTTAACTTTAGGATTACCTTCAATTAATTCAAGTAAAGCCTCCATTTGGGCAAGAATTCCTCTAAGTTCTCCTGGTTCAGGAAATAGTCCATCATCTTGAATTCCTAAATGCATTTCTCTTAATTCCTGCCTTAAATAACGCAAATGACTTACTATTTGCTCTTTTTTTGTTTGTGACATAATTAATATTTAGTCATTCTTAGTTTAAATAATTTTTTTCTTAAGAAGGATTAATAATTTGTTTCTAAAATTATAATATTTAAAAATTTAATAGATTTATTAATTTTATTATTTTTAAAAAATTCGAAAGTTAGCAATATTTAGTGAACATGAATTTCCTTGAGGTTATATTATTAAAAATACATGGACAAGGATAAAAATGTTATTTACATCCAACAATAAGATATTTGAAAAGCTTTTATATTTATCTTATGAAGAAGGAACTTTTGAGCTTGCCAAAACTTTAGGAGAGAAAAATTACCTTAAACCATTTAATTTATTCAAAAATTGGAATTTTGTAGGGACTTTTGCAACTAATAGATATAAATTAACATCTGATTATATTCATCTTCTTGAACAGGAACAATTTGATGAGCACTAAATCTAAAGAGTTAAAAGTTAAGGTTCTTTTATTAATTACTGGAAGTATTGCTGCGGTAAGAATCCCCTTACTAGTAAGTCAATTAGTAAAGGATAATTATGAGATAAAGTGCGTTATTTCTGAAAATGCTGAAAAACTAATTCAGCCGCTTTCACTTTCTATCTTAAGTAGGAATACTTGCATATTAGATAAGGACCAATGGTCATATCTTCAGTCAAGACCTTTACATATAGATTTATGCGATTGGGCTGATGTTTTGATAATGGCTCCTTTAACTGCAACAACACTTTCAAAGTGGGTTACAGGTAATGCTGATGGATTGATATCCAGTATTTTAATTGCAAATAATAAGCCTATTATTGTTGCTCCAGCAATGAATTCTAAGATGTGGAGTAATAAAGCTGTTCAAAGAAACTATATATATTTGAAAGATTATCCAAATGTTCTAATCCTTAAGCCAATTAAAGGAATTCTAGCTTGTGACGAAATTGGAGTTGGTAAAATACCCCCAAATGATTTAATACAACTAGCTCTAAAGTTTTTACTCCTTCAAAATAAAAAGCCCTATTACAGAGACTTATTAAATAAAGAGTTTTTAATTACAGGAGGTTGTACTTCAGAAAAGATAGATGCAGCAAGAAAGATAACTAACAATAGTTCGGGAACTATGGGATTAATGCTTGCTCAAATAGCAAGATTTAGGGGTGCAAAAGTCAAATATATTCATGGCCCTTTAAAAAATAAACTTGATATAACCGAAGGAATTAATACGTATGAAATAGACAATAGTAATGCTTTAATTCAGGCAATTGAAAAAGAAATTTCGAAATGTGATTATTTCATTATGAATGCTGCAGTAGCAGATTTCAAAATATCAGGAGATACTTCAAAAAAAATTCCAAAAAACAAATTTGAGGATTTTTTACATGAAAATATCGAATATGTTCCAGATATTTTAAAAGAGATGAGTAAAGTAAAAAAAGAAAATCAAATTTTTGTTGGATTTTGTGCATTTACAGGTTCTTTTAAAAGTGCAAAAAAAATCATCAAAGAGAAAATAATGCTTAAGGGTTGTGATTTACTATTTGCAAATCCTATAGATATCGAAGACCAAGGTTTTGGTCCACTAGCAAAAAATGAAGGTTGGCTTTTTGATAAAAAAAATATGGAAAATTATCTAGAAAAAACATCAAAAATTGAGTTAGCTAATAATTTAATAAATGAAATTATTTCAACTAATAAATAATCCATAACATTTACATTTGTATTTTTTTGTAATCTTAATCATTAAAAATAGTCTGATATCTTAAAATATTCGAAGTTTTAAAAATTAAAAAGCTACGAGTTGTTTCGAGGATCTAAAAAACTTTCTTTTATGGTTCTTTACCTTGTATTATCCATACTGAACATTTTTAAGTAATCCTTTACCAGCAGTCACAGAACTTTATTAAAATTTTATTATGAGAATTCGTTCTTTCATAGCTTTAGTTATTTCTTTTTGTTTAACTTTTGCTTTTGTCACAGATAAAACATATGCCTTTTCCGAGAGAGGAAATGCCCAATTTACAGATGTTGTAAACACAGGTAAAGCTAACGATTGCCCTTCCTTAGATTCATCCCTAGTCGGATCAATATCTCTAGACAATGGTGATTCCTTAAAAGGGATATGCATGCATCCAACAGAAGTCTATGTAAAAGTTCCGGGATCAAAAAGAAAAGAAGCAGAATTTGTTGCAACAAAAATTATTAGTCCTAGAAATAACACTACAGTTACAGAGGTATATGGAGATATAGACTCCGGAACCTTTACTGAAAAAGGTGGTATTGATTTTCAATTAATTACTGTTCTAACTCCTGGAGGTTTAGAGGTTCCATTCGCATTTTCTGCAAAAGATTTAACAGCTGATCTACCTTCCTCAATCGAGCCTGGAACAGAAGTAAGTGGTGCTACATTCACACCTAATTATAGAACTGGAGATTTTTTAGATCCTAAAGCAAGAGCTAAAAATACTGGTGTTGAATACGCTCAAGGTTTAGTTGCCCTAGGGGGAGATGATGAAGAACTTGCTAAAGAAAATATCAAAGTTGATGTAAATGGTACTGGAGTAGTAACACTATCAATTGAAAATGTAGATTCTGACACAGATGAATTTGCAGGTACATTTGTAGCGATCCAACCTTCCGATACAGATATGGGCTCAAAAGAACCTCTTGATGTAAAAATAATTGGTGAGCTTTACGGAAGAAAAGCTTGATTCTAAATAAAAATAAAAAAAGAGGGTTTAAGCAAGCCCTCTTTTTTTTTTAATTTATCTTATACAAATCATAAAATGAATTTAAAAGAAGAATCTAAAAGAGATTCAAAAGGTTTAATACCTGCATATGGAGGTGAACTCAAAGAATTAATTATTAAGGATGAAGAACAAAAATTAAAGCTTCTTTCTCAAGTTTCTTATGAACACGAATGTAGTGATAGAAATGCTTGTGACATAGAGCTCTTAATGGTGGGCGGATTTTCTCCTCTAGAAGGATTTATGGATAAAGAAGAGTATAAATCTGTAATTAAAAGCCATAGAGATACAAAGGGTTTACTCTTTGGTTTGCCGATTGTATTTGATACCAATAATGCACAAATCAAGGCGGGTGAATTAATATTACTCACTTATAAAAAACAAAAATTAGCGATTTTAAAAGTAAGTTCAAAATGGGAGCCAGATAAAGCCGAAGAGGCAGAGTTGTGTTACGGGACTAATTCCTTAGATCATCCTGCAGTAAAGATGATTTTTCATGAAAGAGGCCGATACTACATAGGGGGTAAAGTTTATGGCTTGGAGCTCCCAAATAGAGATTTTCCTTGTAAAACGCCAAAAGAAGTGAGAGATTTATTACCTGCTAATTTTGATATAGTTGCTTTTCAATGTAGAAATCCAATTCATAGAGCTCATTATGAATTATTTACTAACGCCTTACAGTCGGAAAATGTTTCCTCAAATTCTGTTGTTTTGGTTCATCCAACCTGCGGGCCAACACAACAGGATGATATTCCAGGGAAAGTCCGATATTTGACCTATAAAAAATTAGAAGAAGAAATTTCTAATAAGAAAATAAAATGGGCTTTTTTACCATACTCAATGCATATGGCAGGACCTAGAGAAGCTCTTCAACACATGATTATAAGAAGGAATTATGGATGTACTCATTTTATAATTGGTAGAGATATGGCTGGATGTAAATCATCATCAACTGGTGAAGATTTTTATGGACCTTATGATGCCCAGAATTTTGCCAATGAATGCGCAGAAGAGTTATTGATGAAAACTGTACCTTCAAAAAATTTGGTCTACACAATAGAAAAAGGTTACATAACTGCCGAAGAAGCAAAAGAGAAAAAATATCAGATAATGAAACTAAGCGGTACAGAATTCAGAAAAAAGCTGAGGAATGGAGATCCAATTCCAGAATGGTTCGCATTTAAAAGTGTAGTAGATGTACTTAGAAAGTCTTAATATTGTTTTATTATTAGTATTATAAATTTAATACAGATTTTTTATCGTGAATAAACGTTGGAGAAACGTAGGACTTTACGTTCTAGCAGTAATTACAGTAATTTTTATAGGTACTTCTGTTTTTGATAGACCTAAGACTGAGAGTGCCACCAAAACTCTTAGATATAGCGATTTTATAGAAGCTGTTCAAGATAAAGAAGTTAGCAGGGTTTTATTATCCCCAGATAGTGGAACTGCACAAGTTGTTGAAAACGATGGCAGTAGATCTGAAGTTAATCTGGCTCCAGATAAAGATTTACTAAAAATCCTAACCGAGAATGATGTAGATATAGCAGTTACACCCACAAAATTAGCTAATCCTTGGCAGCAAGCTGTAAGTAGTTTAATTTTCCCAGTTTTATTAATAGGAGGTTTATTCTTCCTATTTAGAAGATCACAAAATGGAAGTACTGGTGGTGGTGGTAATCCAGCAATGAGTTTTGGAAAAAGCAAAGCTAGACTTCAAATGGAACCCTCTACTCAAGTAACTTTTTCAGATGTTGCTGGTGTTGAAGGAGCAAAATTAGAGTTAACAGAGGTTGTAGATTTTCTTAAAAGTCCTGACAGATTTACTGCAGTTGGAGCAAAAATTCCTAAAGGTGTTCTTTTAGTTGGACCCCCAGGAACAGGAAAGACTCTTTTAGCTAAGGCAGTCGCTGGAGAAGCAGGTGTTCCTTTTTTCTCAATATCTGGATCAGAATTTGTTGAAATGTTTGTTGGAGTTGGTGCAAGTAGAGTTAGAGACTTATTCGAGCAAGCTAAAAAAAATGCCCCATGTATTGTTTTTATTGATGAAATAGATGCTGTTGGTAGACAACGAGGTGCTGGCATGGGAGGTGGAAATGATGAGAGAGAACAAACTTTAAACCAACTTTTAACTGAAATGGATGGTTTTGAGGGTAATTCTGGCATAATTATTGTTGCGGCAACTAACAGACCGGATGTTTTGGACTCAGCATTAATGAGACCTGGTAGATTTGATAGGCAAGTAACTGTTGACAGGCCTGATTATGCTGGAAGATTACAAATTTTAAATGTTCATGCCAAGGACAAAACTCTCTCAAAAGATGTAGATCTTGATAAGGTTGCAAGAAGAACCCCTGGATTTACAGGTGCTGATTTAGCTAATCTTTTAAACGAAGCAGCTATCCTTGCTGCAAGAAAAGATCTCGATACTGTTAGTAATGATGAAGTAGGTGATGCTATCGAGAGAGTAATGGCAGGACCAGAAAAGAAAGACCGAGTTATAAGTGATAAAAAGAAAGAACTTGTTGCCTATCACGAGGCTGGTCATGCATTAGTTGGCGCTTGCATGCCTGATTATGACGCTGTAGCAAAAGTTTCCATAATACCTAGGGGTCAAGCAGGAGGACTAACCTTCTTTACTCCTAGCGAAGAAAGAATGGAGTCAGGTCTTTACTCACGTTCTTACCTACAAAATCAAATGGCTGTAGCCCTAGGTGGAAGAGTTGCTGAGGAAATAGTATATGGAGAAGAGGAAGTTACTACAGGAGCTTCTAACGATTTACAGCAAGTGGCTAATGTTGCAAGACAAATGATTACTAAATTTGGAATGAGCGATAAAATAGGTCCAGTAGCTTTGGGGCAATCACAGGGGGGAATGTTCCTCGGTAGAGACATGAGCGCGACAAGAGACTTCTCTGAAGATACTGCAGCAACAATTGACGTTGAAGTTTCAGAACTTGTTGATACAGCATATAAAAGAGCGACAAAAGTCCTTTCAGATAACAGAAGTGTTCTTGATGAAATGGCTTCAATGCTTATTGAGAGAGAAACAATTGATACTGAAGATATCCAAGACTTACTTAATCGTTCTGGGGTTAAAGTTGCTAATTATATCTGATTTTAAAAAATTTGATATCTCCATTAAAAAAAAAAAGATTCTTTCTCTAAAAGACTAAAGTCAGAATCTTTTTTCTTATTAATAAAACCAACTAAAAATATTTATACAAATACTATTGATAAAGATTTAGTTGAACTAGAAATAGAATTTTTAATAAAAGCAGGTTTTACAAATATAGAAATTAGTTGGTCTAATAATGAAAACTGGCTAAATTACGTTTCAAATTTAAGATCAAAGTTCCCAGAGCTTAATCTAGGCTCTGCTTCTATAAGAAATAAGAAATCGATAGATGAATCTATAAAAATAGGTTGCAATTATTCAATGATGAGAGGTTGGGATAGAGACCTTTTAAATTATTCAAATTCAAAAAATCATTTATTGATTCCTGGAATCAAGCATTTAAAAGATCTTAAAGAAGCAATAGATTTGAATTGCAAAATTATCAAAATTTACCCGGTTAAAGATAATATTGAATTAATAAATATATTTCAATATA
>CACLUD010000029.1 GCA_902609995.1 uncultured Prochlorococcus sp.
AGAAATTTGTTGGGAATTTTCTATACCACTTACCTTAAGAGGTTCTGGTACTGGTAATTATGGACAAGCTGTCCCTCTGTTTAAAGGCATTGTTATGCAAATGAATTGTTTAAATAAAATAGAAGAATTTTATCCAGAGACAGGTTTCGTAAAGGTACAATCTGGATGCTTAATGGGAGATCTAAATAAAGAACTAGAAAAATATGGAAGAGAATTAAGGTTGCTTCCCAGTACATGGAAAACTGCAACTATAGGAGGTTTTATTGCAGGGGGCTCAGGAGGTATTGGATCAATTAGATGGGGATTTTTAAGAGATCCTGGGAATCTTCTAGGTCTTGAAGCGGTAACAATAAATGAAGAGCCTAAATTACTAAAATTTGATGCTCAAGAATCAGAACCTTTAAATCATGCGTATGGAACTAATGGCATTATTACTTCATTATTAATCGCTACTGATATAAAACGTAAGTGGTACTCGATAATAATTGACTGTAAAGAGTTAAATAAGACAATCAAAATATTAAAAACATGTACTATTGCAGCAATCGACTTGAGGCTTGGCGCAATTCTTGAGAAGGAAATCGTAGATCAAATGCCTAACTGGTTTAAAGGCAAATCTCAGAGTCACAAGATTTTGCTCCAATCAACGCTTGGAGGGGTAAAAACTATTGAATTAATTTGCAAAAAATATGAAGTTAATTCTTTTCTTCTTGGAGAAGAAGATAAATTAACAAATGGAATCTCCGAAGTAGTGTGGAATCATACAACCCTTCATATGAGAGCAAAGGACAAAAACTGGACATATTTACAGATGCTTTTACCTCTAGATAAGGAATTCGAATTAATTAATTCTTTGAGAGAGAAATGGGGTAAGAATATTCTTTGGCATATTGAAGCAGTTGCTCAACAAGGGGTCCCTAGATTAGCTGCTTTGCCTGTGATAAAATGGGATAGTTCAGATCAAATAAACCAAATAATTGATAATTGTAAGAAACTGGGAGCAATTATTTTTAATCCACATGTATTAACTGTTGAGGGAGGTGGACTGGGAGTTATTGATTCTGATCAAGTAAAAGCAAAATTAAAATTTGATCCAAAAGGATTATTAAATCCTGGTAAATTGCAAGGGTGGGAAATAAAAGACGATTTGAATATTTAAAACTTTTGATTATTTGCAAATTTAATAAACTCAGCAACTAAAAATATTGAGCCTGTTAGGACAGGATTACATTTTGGCCATTTTTTAAGCTCCAAAAGATAGTTAAAAGCAAAATCAACTTTTTCAAACTCATTTATTCTTAAATGATTTAGCTCATTAATATTAGAAAGACCTTTTAATGTCCAACTTTCTTGATTAGGAACTGGAACTAAAAGTATATGATCATTTTTTTTAATAAGAACTTTTATCATTGAGGCAATATCTTTGTGTATTTGGACTCCTAAAATCCAATAAATCCCTTCCTGATTATTATTCCAAGTTTCCCTTTCCTCTGAAAGGGCTTTTGCCGCAGAGTAATTATGAGCAGAATCAACAAGAATTTTTTTATTAAAACAGTTAATTATTTCTAACCTCCCGTTCCATTTTGCATTTTTAAGTCCTTCCTTAATGGAGCATTCTTTAACCTTAAATCCAAAATTAGTTAGTTCTTCAATTACTCCAATAGCAACAGCTGCGTTTTGTTTTTGAAAATTTCCTTTTAAACCAATTTCATAATCATTAGAAAGTGATTCTTTCCATATGATTTTTGCCCCTACTTGTTGGACTCTTGCTTTGATTATTTCCTCAACTTCAGCTTCTTGACGACAAGAAATAACAAATGAGTTTTTTTCAATTACTGCTACTTTTTCTTTTGCAATTTTTTCAATTGAGTCTCCAAGATATTCTTTATGGTCTAACCCTATATTTCCAATAGCAATTATTGGCCTTAGAGTATGGGCTGTCGTGGCATCTAATCGTCCACCTAAACCAGCTTCAAGAATTAATAAATCTACTTTTTTAAAATCAAAAAAATATAGTGCACAACAAATAATTTGTTCAAAAGGAGATAATTTATGATTTGAAAGATTATTTTTTATTTTTTTAAAAAGTCTTTCAAGTTCTTCCTTACTAATTTTTTCTTTATTTACTCTAATCCTTTCACAGATATCAAAAAGGTGAGGAGAAGTAGTAACCCCAATATTCTTTTTATCTGCATAAAGTATGTTTTCTATAAAAGCGGTAATCGAACCTTTACCATTTGTCCCTACAATTTGAATAGCGGGTATATTTTTGCATGGTTCATCTAAATCTCTAAGAGCATTTTTAATTCTTGATAATCCTAATTGAATATTTTCCCTTTCTAATTTGGGCGAGAGCAAATCAAAATTCTCAATGTTTACATTTATCAAAATTAATAGAATTTACAACTCTTCGAAAATTAAATCTAACTTCTTTAAAAGTATGTTGATCTCATTTCTCGAAATTATCAATGGTGGTACAAAACGCACCACGTTTCCTCCAGCCGGTACTAAAAGCAAACCTTTATCAAAAGCTTTTAATGTGATTGTTTTTGCATCTGTGTAGGAATTATTTATAACAAGACCTTGTATTAATCCAAGTCCTCTTACGCCACTAATAATCTTTGGGAATTTCGCTGCAATTTTAGTAAAACCATCATTTAATTGATTTCCTCTTTCAAAAACGTTTTTAAGAATATTACGTCTTTTAATTTCTTCTAAAACTGTTATGGCAGCTCTACAAGCAAAGGGATTTCCACCAAAAGTACTTGCGTGATCTCCAGGGGAAAAAATGTTCGCTTTTCTTTGTACCAACAAAGCACCAATCGCATGCCCTCCTCCTAATCCTTTAGCTAATGTGAATCCATCAGGTTCGATTTCTAGATTCTCATATCCCCACATTTTTCCCGTTCTTCCAACTCCACTCTGAACTTCATCAAGAATTAAAAGAGAATTATTTTGATTACAAATTTCTCTTAATTCTTTAAAAAATACTTTATCACCAGGTATTACACCTCCTTCTCCTTGAATAGGTTCAACTAAAATCCCGGAGACTTTTTGGTCATTTTTTTTTAATTCTTCAAATAATATTTTTACTGAATTGATATCGTTATATTTGAAAAACTTAAAACCTTTAACCAACGGTTCAAACCCTTTTTGGTACTTAGGCTGGCCAGTAGCACTTAAAGTTGCGATAGTTCTGCCATGAAAGCTAGATTCAGCAGCAAGAATAAAAGATTCCTTCCCTTTGTGTATTGTATTACCATACTTTTTGATTAATTTAATAGCTGACTCATTTGCCTCGGCACCACTATTGCAGAAAAAAACACTTTCAGCACAACTTTCTTTGGTTAAATATTTGCTTAATTCTTCCTGTTCTTCAATCTTATAAAGATTTGATATGTGCTGAACTTTTTTTAATTGTGCAGATAACTTTATTCTTAATATTCTGTTGCTATGCCCTAAACTACATGTTGCTATTCCTGCCACAGCATCAAGATATTTTCTCCCTCTGTCATCCCATAGCCAACATCCATTACCTTTCTTAAAAGATATATTAAATCTTGTATAAGTATTCATTAAAGTGGGAGCGGTCGGACTTGAACCGACATACCCGAAGGTGCCGCATTTTGAGTGCGGTGCGTCTACCAATTCCACCACGCTCCCAAGGCTCTACACAAATAATTAACTTATTTAACTATAACAATATTTCAGGCATTGACTACATTTTTTGTTTTAAAGGAATGAGTTGCAGAAAAAAAATAAATAATACTAAAAATAAATTTTAAAATGAACACATTAGATTAAGAATTAAGCTAAAAATATAGTTTAAGCTACATTTCTGATACACTTATGTCTCAGAATAAAGATTTTAAGGCTATTTTTGCAGATAAGGCTTCATGGTTAGTAATATTGTGTTATATTTCACTTAACATTAAAAAATTTTCATGTCTGGAATCAAAACAAAAAATAAAACTCAAAAATTATCATTCAGATTGGCACCATATTTGTTTATTGCAGTAGCTATTTTCACTGCTTTTGGTTCTAATGGAGGTACATGGGTATGAATGAGCTAAAAATTGGTGGATTGAATAGATACTGGTCTGTTCGTTTCTTGGTAATATCTTTCCTATTCATTGGTTGTGTTTCACTTGTTAATGTAGCTTACGTTTAAAACTAAATTTAAGCCGCTTTTATTTCAGATATTCCCTCTTCTTTCAAGTCAAGACTTTTATAATTATACTCACTAGTTACATTTCTTGTTTTTTGTCTTTTAATTTGAATACCTAATTGCGATAGTTTTAATTCAAAATTTTCATAACCTCTGTCTAGATGTTCAAGTCCATATATATGACTAACACTTTTAGAGGTTAAAGCAGCAATAATAAGAGCAGCTGAAGATCTCAAGTCTAACCCAACTAAAGTCATTCCTTTTAATTTCTTAACTCCGTTGATGTGAGCTATATTATCTTTTAATGTAATAGAACTCCCCATTTGATTTAAAAGGTCAACATGATTCATTCTATTTTCAAAAATTGTTTCAGTAATCCTAGATCTCCCTTTAGCAATAGTCATTAGAGCCATAAATGGGGCTTGTAAGTCTGTAGGGAATCCTGGAAATGGAGCGGTTTTTATATCTACTGCTTTAATCTTATTACCTTTTATTGAAATCGAATTTCCTTTTTTTATTATTTTACTGCCACTTTCTTCTAGCTTATTTAAAACTGCCTCTAAGTGGTTTGGAATTACTGGAGAAACTGTAATTGAAGATGAAGTTGCAGCAGCAGCTATTAAAAAAGTTCCTGCTTCAATTCTATCTGGGATTACTTTATGAATACAGCCATGAAGTTTTTGCACTCCATCAATTATTATTTTTTCTTTACCAGAGTCATAAATTTTTGCTCCCATTTTATTTAACATCTGACATAAATCTTGAATTTCAGGCTCCCTTGCCGCATTTTCTATCACAGTTCTACCTTCTGCTAAGGTTGCCGCCATTATTATCGTTTCAGTAGCCCCAACACTTGGACAATTTAATCTGATATTTGCACCAAATAGTTTACTTTTTTTCTCGATTAGTTTTGCCTTTACGACATCTCTGTCAATAATAATTTCTGCACCTAGTGCCCTTAGTCCATTTATATGCTCGTTAATAGGCCTTTTACCAATATTGCACCCACCAGGTAAAGGTATTGAAGCTTCCCCAAATCTTGTTAATAATGCTCCAATACAAAAGAAACTAGCTCTTAATCCATTTACAAGTTCATATGGAAGTTCTCTTATGGATATATTCTTTGAATCAATAATTAATTGATGATCTTTATTATGTACTTTGACTCCTAAATTCTTAAGTATATTTTCCATTTTCTCAATATCAGTCAGAATAGGAACATTATCTAATATGATTTTTTCGTCAGTTAGTAATGATGCTGCAAGTAATACTAATGCTGAATTTTTTGCACCACTGATTTTCACCTTACCTCTTAAGGTATTTTGGCCAATAATCTTTAAATGTTGGGATTTAAGATATGACTTATTATTGCTTTCGCAAACCATTAAGAATTTTTTTATTGGTTTAATAATGACAAATTAAATATAGTAAGTCCACCTTGTGTAACACGATGAATATTAATTAATACTAAAGGGTGTAAATTTAAATGGCTAAGAATTAATATTAAAAGAAAAATAATTGTTCGTAATATTTAAATAACTAAAATGTGTTTAATATCAAAATTATTTTAATTACTATAGAAAATATTTTTCCCAAAATAACAAGTAAAAGTAATGCTTTAGTTAGAAGATTTAGATCGTTTAAAAAAGGATCTAATACAAAAGATAAAGATTATTTTTGCATTGAGGGGACTCATTTGATCGAAGAAATGCTGAAGTCTGGCAATCATCCTTCAAAAATTTTAACTACTGAAAAATGGCTTGATAAAAATGAGGACCTTTATCAAAAGATTGATCCATCGTTAATAATTGTCGTATCAGAAGAAGTTTTAGCTTCAGTAGTATCTACAAAAAATCCGGATGGAGTAGCTGCTTTGGTGGAGATTTCATCAATACTTAATTTTGACTTTAATAATATTGAAGATGACTTTATTCTTGTGCTTGATAGGATTCAAGATCCTGGTAATATGGGGAACATTTTTAGAACAGCTTTAGCTGCTGGTGTTAACAAGATATTATTAGCGGGAGGGGCGCACCCCTTAGGTCAAAAGGTATTGAGAGCATCTAGTGGATCTGTTTTTCATCTCCCATTTAAACGATTTGATGGAGACGAAGAAGAAATGATCAATTCTTTATTGTTATCATTAGATCAATTTTTAAAGAACGGGTTTCAAATAATTTCTACAAGTAGCCATAATAAAAATCCTAATAAATCTCATAAACCATATTGGGAAATTGATTGGTCCAAACCAACTGCACTTATATTGGGTAATGAAGGTAATGGTATTCATAAAAGAATTCAAGAAGCTTTTAGTGAAACAATTACTATTCCGCATAGTGAGCTTGTAGAATCATTAAATGTGGCTTGTGTTGCAGTTCCAATATTACTTGAACGAAAAAGAGTCGCATATACTTCTACTTCAAGAATACAAAAGTGACTGATCCAAATTTTGACTATGATTTGATAGTAATTGGTGCAGGATATGGAGGATTTGACGCCGCCAAACATGCTGCAGAAAAAGGTCTAAAAGTTGCCATCATAGAGTCTGGAGATATGGGAGGTACTTGCGTCAATAAAGGATGCGTACCTTCCAAAGCTCTTTTAGCAGCCAGTGGAAAAGTTAGAGAAATAGCCAATTATGAACATTTAGCAAAATTTGGTATTCATGCTTCCCCTGTTAGATTCGAAAGATCAAAAATTGCTGATCATGCTAATAATTTAGTCTCAAATGTTAGAGAAAATTTAACAAAAACCCTCAAAAGAAGCGGAGTTGAAATTATTTTTGGATTTGGAAGACTTGAAGGTAATCAAAAAGTAGGAGTAAGAGACAACAATGGAATTGATAGGATCTTTACATGTAAAAATACAGTTCTAGCGACAGGTTCTTCTCCCTTTGTGCCTCCTGGAATAACTTTAGACAATAGAACAGTTTTCACAAGTGATGAAGCAGTAAAACTTGAGTGGCTCCCCAGATGGATAGCTATTATTGGAAGTGGATATATAGGTTTAGAATTCGCTGATGTATATACCGCTTTAGGTTGCGAAGTTACCATGATTGAGGCTTTGGAAAATATAATGCCCACTTTTGATCCAGATATTACAAAAATAGCCAAGAAAAATCTTATTCAATCAAGAGATATTGATACAAAATCTAATGTGTTTGCGACTAAGATCACCCCTGGATGCCCTGTAAAGATAGAACTAACGGATGCAAAATCAAAAGAAATTGTAGAAAACTTAGAAGTTGATGGCGTTCTTGTGGCTACTGGGAGGAGTCCTAATAGTAAAAATCTTAATCTTGATTCAGTTGGTATAGAAACTATAAAAGGTTACATTCCTATTGATGATCAAATGAGAGTTTTAAATGGTGAAAAAATAATACCTAATGTTTGGGCCGTTGGGGATGTTACTGGCAAACTTATGCTTGCCCATACAGCAGCAGCTCAAGGAACAATTGCTGTTGAAAATATGTGTGGTGAGAATATTGAAATCAATTATAGGAGTATTCCAGCTGCAACATTCACTCATCCTGAGATAAGTTCAGTAGGCTTATCTGAAACTGATGCTAAAGAAATAGCTATCAAAGAGGGTTTTACTTTAGGAGTTGTGAAGAGCTATTTTAAAGCTAATTCCAAGGCATTAGCAGAATTAGAAAGTGATGGAATTCTTAAGTTACTTTTCAATAAAGACAGTGGAAAAGTATTAGGTGCTCATATCTTTGGGATGCATGCAGCTGATTTGATTCAAGAAATTGCAAATGCAATCTCTAGAAATCAAGATGTAATTAAACTAGCTACTGAAGTACATACTCACCCTACTCTTAGTGAAGTAGTTGAGGTCGCTTATAAACAAGCAGCTTCTCAAGTAAAGTAAATTGATTTGTTTATGGAAATAAGACGTAGGCCACCAAACCCAACAGTAAGGGTAGAAAACTTAGAATATGCTGTTCCTCATAGAGAGGCAAAAGCAAAAAATATTCTTGAAGAAATTGTTTGGCACAAAGATACTGAAATCAAAAATTTTAAGAAAATAATCTCCCTTAAAGATTTAATAAAAAAGCTTGATAAAGTTGATCCACCAAAAGATTTTTTAAAAAGTATTTTACATTCCAAAATTAAACCGGGAGTTATTGCTGAGATTAAAAAAGCTAGTCCTAGTAAAGGTGTAATTAGAGAAGATTTTAATCCAAAAGAAATAGCTTCTTGTTATGAAAAGTCTGGTGCCTCATGTATCTCGGTATTGACTGATAAAAGGTTTTTTCAAGGAAGTTATGAAATACTTCAAGATGTCAGAAGAGTCACTAATCTGCCTTTGCTCTGCAAAGATTTCATTATTTCTGCTTATCAAGTATATAAAGCGAGAGTATCCGGTGCTGATGCAATATTACTAATTGCTGCAATCTTAAGCGATGATGATTTATTTTATTTGAAGAAAATTGCAGATAATTTAAAGATGAGTGTTTTAGTTGAAGTGCATGATGGTAAAGAACTTGAAAGAATATTGAGTTTTAAATCATTTAATTTAATAGGAATAAATAATAGAAACTTGAAGACTTTTAACACTGATCTAAAAACATCAATAGGAATAATGAGGTGCTATTCGGATATATTTTCAAAACGTAATATTATTCCTATTAGTGAATCTGGAATAAATAACTCTGAAGATTTAAAAACTCTTAATTCAATTGGAATTAAGGGAGTTTTAATTGGCGAAAGGTTTATGAGGGAAAGCGATATTGAAAACTCTTTTAAGAAATTATTTAATTCAATTTAATTAGAGCTGGATATTTGTGCTATAAAAACGAGTATTGTTAAGTTGTATTCTATATATAAATGCAGGTTGTAATAGTTACTGGAATTCTTGCTGGATTTATTCATGTGGTAAGTGGCGCTGATCATCTTATTGCAATGGCTCCATCATCAATTACGAGTCCAAAAATTGCTGCAAGGAATAGTATCTCGTGGGGATTGGGACATTCTTCAGGAGTAATTATTTTGGCCTTCTTAGCAATTTTTATAAAAGATATTACCCCTTTAAGTAAATTTTCCAACTTTGCTGAATTTTTAGTTGGAATCTCGCTTCTTATTGTTGGAGTCTTTGCGATAAGAAATTCTTTACACCTAAACATTCACTCTCACTCTCATCAACATAATGGCATAGCTCATCATCATTTGCATTTTCATAGTGATGACTTGAAAAAACATAATAAACATTCTCATGCATTGACAGGTTTGGGATTACTTCACGGTTTGGCTGGTGGTTCTCATTTTCTCGCAGTACTTCCTGCATTAGCTTTACCTCTTCCTAACGCATTTGCTTATTTAATTTCATATTTAAGTGGTTCTTTAGCAAGCATGATTTTATTTACTTGCCTAATATCTGTTACAACTTTAAATGCAGGACAAAAATTTATTAGAGGGTTAATAACTTTTGCTGGTGGATTATCTTTTTCTATGGGCTTATTTTGGGTCCAAAAAAGTTCTGTACTATTTTTGACCTAGAAGATTTTTTTTATTTTTGAAGTAACTATTCCAATTACTTTTTCATTATTAATTAATCCAAATTTACTGCTGTCATCACTGAAAGCGATATTATCACCAACAACCTCGATACTATTTTTACTTACATTTTTTACTCTTTTAATTAACCTAATATTTTTAATAGGATGATAGAAAATTATAATTTGACCAACTTTCAAAAGTGATTTGTTTTTAATATATTTTTTGAAAAAAACTATGTCACTCTCTTTTAAACTAGGCAGCATAGAATGACCTTTGACAATTGCAGTTTTTCTTAATCCAAAAAAAAATGCAATTAAATCGTAAAAATTTTTAAAAATAATTAAACTAGCTAGCTTTTACAAAAGCATCGCTTCTACCTTTTGATTCCCAGAAGATATTATGTATTTTTTCTACATAATTCATTAATTGATCTGCTTGAGCTAAATCAATATTTACTTTGCAAGCACTACATAATTTCGCTGCTTTCCAGATTGTTTCATGTAGATCTGGATAAGTTTCTAAGTGAACGGGTTTAAAATAATCTGTCCATAAGATTAGAATTTCTTTTTTAGTTTCTTTAGCCTGCTCTTCTTTTACGGCAACAAATCTAGAAAACGTATTGCTATAAGCTGCCCAATCTGCTGAGTCAGTACTTGATGGCGGAGTAAGTGCAATTAGCTTTTTTGTCATTGCTAGTACAGCTTCAGCAGCGACTCTTGCAGAAGCAGGATCGTAAACACCACATGGACCGTCACAGTGAGCATGAACTTCCAATGTAGATTTTTTATTTAAAAGAGAAGAGATTAATTTGGTTAACATTCGTTTTTTTATATTTGAATATATACTACTTGCAGATTAACTAAATTGAAAAGTTTTATATGTTATTTCTTACTTTAATTGACTTTTAATAATTCAACTTCAAAAATTAAAGTTGCATTTGCAGGAATTACATTTCCTGCTCCTCTTGATCCATATCCTAGCTCAGGAGGAATTGTTAATTTTCTTTTTCCACCAACTTTCATTCCTGCTACTCCTTCATCCCAACCCTTGATTACTCTCCCTGCACCTAATGGGAAACTGAATGGCCCCCTGCCAATACTGGTATCAAATTGGGTCCCATCTTCTAGTGTTCCGGTGTAATTTACAGAAACTGTTTGTCCAGGATTTGCTTCATCTCCTTCTCCATTAACTATGTCTACAATAATTAAACCACTATCTGTAGTTCTAGAGTTGCTTTCTTCTTGTGTTTCTTCTGCCATAGCGAAAAGTATTGGGTTTGGATCTGATGGATCTAGTTCAAATATATTGTTATTTGAAACATTAGATGATTTTGTAATAGGTGTTTTATTTACGAATTCAGTTTTTGATTCAGCTGCATTAACAACTTGAGGGGAGTTAAATTGACTAAACAGAGTGAATGAAAGGCAAAATACAAAAATCGTAAAACTAATTAAAACTTCTTTCACTGAAATTTAAAAATTACTATATTCAATTCTACAGAAAAAGGTACAATAATATATCTTTTAAAACAATTAATTTAGAAATTTTATATTGTTGATTAACATTCAAAATAAAAAGTTTAATAAGAATTTTTATCCATGCTTGGGTGGCATCTTTGGAGGAATTGCTACATCAACGCACTTTTGGTTACTTTTTATGCCATTATCCTTGTTTATTTTATGGAGTAGAAGTGATAAAAAATTAGCAAACTTTCTTTGGGGGTTTTTCTTTATTTTAGTAAGTCATTCTTGGCTTTATGAACTTCACCCATTGACCTGGTTAGGTTTCTCATGGATATCAAGTTTAATTATCTCTATTTCAATCTTATTAGGTTGCTCTTTGATAGGAGGAATATTGGTTTATTTATGGGGTCTTTTAGTTAAAAATATTCTCCAAAAAAAAGAAATTTCTAATATGAACTTTTTAAGATTAACTATAAAAGTTTTATTGTTATCTTTTGCCTGGGGTATGGGTGAATTGATTCTTTCCCAAACGCCTCTTTTTTGGATAGGTTTGGGTGAAGGAATAGTTCCCGGTGATTTGTATCTTGCGGGATTAGCAAGATGGATTGGTGCAAGTGGTTTATGCGTAGTGCAGTTAATAATAGGTTTTTGGATATACCTGATTTATGAGAAATGGAAAAGAAAATATCATTTAAAAAAAACATTCCTATTTGGGCTTTTAATTATCGTAATTTTACATTTCCTTGGAGGTTTAACAAATCCAATTGATAGAACTAATGAATATACAATAGCTCTATGGCAAACTAATATGCCCACAAGAGAAAAAACGAATTTTAAAAATCAATTTATAAATGATAAGTTGATTTCTGCTCAAGAAATTGCTCTATCAAATAATGCAAAACTCCTTATTACACCCGAGGGGACTTTGAATAATAATTTCAATTTAAGTTTCAAAAGCAAAATTAGGATGTTGGCAGGAGGTTTTAGAAACTCTAAAAATGGCTTAAGAAGTTCTTTACTTGGATATCAAATTGGAGATAAAACTTTTTCATCTTTTATTGATAAATATAGACTGGTTCCCTTGGGGGAGAAAATTCCAGGATTTTTAAATATATTCTCAAGAGGACTATCGGCAGTGGGAGGTATACAGCCAGGATCAGATTCAAGGTTTTTTAAATGGAAATTTACTCAGCCACTTGCAATAGCAATTTGTTATGAAATTACTGATGGATTTAAAATAAGAAATGCTATAAACAGTGGGGCAGAACTAATAATTTCAGCAGCCAACTTAGATCCCTATCCAAGGAAGCTACATAATCAATTTCTATCTTTGGCCAGAGTAAGAAGTATAGAAAATAAAAAAGATAACATAATTGTCTCAAACACTGGTCCTTCAGGATTAATAAGTGAAGAAGGAAGAGTAATTAAACTCTTTGATCCTAATGTTGAGCAAATTGATGTTGTAAATCCTAATTTTTCTACTGTGAAAACTTTCTACACACTATATGGGGAACGCCCTTTTGTCTTATTATTTTTGTTTTTAATAGGATTAAATTTATATTTTGGAAAATTCACAAATTAATCCGCCTCCTAATAAGATTTCATCTTTATAAAAAACTGCAGCTTGCCCAGGAGTGATAGAGCTTTGATTATCTTCGAAAATTAATTTAAACTTTTTAGTAATGTTTTCTTCATTTTTTACAGGAACTAAAGTTCCTTTTACTGGTTCACTCCGATATCGTATTTGTGCTTCTACTTCTATTTCTTTTGAAGGTTCTTCAATTGAAACCCAGTTAACGTCTTTTATTATGGCTTCTCTTTTAAAAAGGTCATTTTTATTTGCGACATAAACTATATTTTTTTGTTTATCTAAACTTTCCACGTATAAAGGCTCTGGCCACGCAATACCCAAACCTTTTCTTTGTCCAATTGTGAAATGTTGAATACCATTATGTGTGCCAAGAATTTTTCCATTAATATGCTTAATTTCCCCCTTTTTAGATTCAATATGATTATCAATAAATTTCTGCATAGATCCATAATGTTCAACTAAACATAGATCTTGACTCTCTGGTTTTTTTGCTGTTCTAAGTCCTAATCTTAAGGCCTCTTTTCTTGTCTCTTCTTTTTTAAGATTTCCGAGCGGAAGTATTAATCTGCTTAATACTTCTTGGGAAAGACTATAAAGAAAATAACTTTGATCTTTATTTCTATCAGCCCCCCTTAGGAGTAAGAAATCCTTGAATTGGAAATTTTCAGAGTTTTCAATATTTTCGCATGAACTTTTTTGAACTCTTGCGTAGTGACCAGTAGCAATATAGGTAAACTCTTTTTGTTTAATAACAAAATTGAACATTTCTTCAAATTTTACATTTTTATTACACATCGAGCATGGAAGTGGAGTGAAACCCGATTCATATCCCTCAGTAGTCTTTTTAACTACTTCCCTTTCAAAAATTACTCTTGAATCCAATATATTATGACTAATTCCTAAATCTTCACATAGACCTGCAGCGTCAACTAATCCTTCGGAACAACATGCGCCCTCTCCTTTCATTAACCAAAGAGTTAGGCCTTCAACTTCCCAACCCTCTTCAATAAGAAGAGCTGCTGATAGAGAACTATCTACTCCGCCTGAAAGACCAACAATAATTTTTTTTTGTTTTTTAGATTTATTATTGATAGAGGAACAATTCTCTAATTTTTTATCCTTTAAAGTCTTTAACATGGAATTTTAAAATTTTGAACAGTTTTTAATAGCTTTGAACTAATTATGAAAGAAATTGGATGGCCAACAATTGACTCTAAACATATAGTTGTTTATTCAAAGCAAATGTTGGATTTAGAGAATGAAATATTTTCTCAAGGAATGCCTCAAGAGGCGTTAACAGAAAAAGTTGGAATTCAACTATCTAAATGGCTTTTGAAAAGAAAATCTCTTTTAAAGGAGGGCGTAGTAGTTTTGTTAGGTCCTGGCCATAATGGTGGGGATGGGGCAGTAATTGCTAAAGAGCTTTTTTTAAAGGGATATTTAGTTAAATTATGGTGCCCATTTCCTTTAAAAAAAACATTAACTATTAATTATGTAAATTATCTTACATCTCTTGGAGTAGAAAAATTAGGAGAGCCTCCTAATCCTGAAGGGAAAGACTTATGGATTGATGCTATTTTCGGGAATAATCAAAAAAGAGAAGCTGATGAGAAATTAATTGAATTATTTAATAAAAAATTTGAAAAAAGGTCTGGTAAGGTTGTAAGCATAGATGTTCCAACGGGTTTATGTCCTAATTCCGGGAAACCCTTCTTGAAAAATGCTGTAAAAGCGGATTTTAATTTAGTTGTCGGTCTTAATAAGATTGGATTATTACAAGATACTGCACTACCTTATGTTGGCGAATTACAT
>CACLUD010000030.1 GCA_902609995.1 uncultured Prochlorococcus sp.
GATTGTTTCTTTTTTTTATATCCTGGAGCACATAAGATATATAGTTAGTTAAATTTTATAGGCAATTACACTTGCCCCCCTTCCAGTTTGAACATTTTTTCTTTTTACATTTCTTTTTTTTGTATGCATATAATTTATTAATTAGTAGAAATTCAGAATAATCTTTTCCAAAATTCATTTTACTAATATTGCTATTGATATTCATTATCATATTCACTCATATATTATTAATCTTTTTTTAGTTACCAATTTATACAAAATGTTGTATTATTTATATATATTAAATTTGAAATTGACTATGAATAATTTACATACAAAAAAACTAGTTAATTTGGGTCCTTCTGGTAGAGCTGTTGCTCAGCCAATGGATGTAAGTTTATTGGATAACTTTTACGAACATCTGACAATGGAAAGATATGCAAATGTTCAATATTTTTCTATCTATTTATGGTTCCAAGAAAGAGATTTAGATGGCTTTGCTTCACATTTTCTAAGTGAATCTCAAGGAGAAATGGAACATACCTATAAATTCGCTAATTATTTTATTGCTCGTGGACAAACTGTAAATTTGAAGGAGTTACCAGCTCCAATTCAAACTTGGGATTCTATTGAGGATATCATATCCTATTCATTCAATATGGAAGCTGATTTAACTTCTTCATTACAACAGCTATATTCAATTTCTGAGAGAATTTCAGATACAAGAACTAGTGTTTTCTTAGATCCAATTGTTGATGCTCAAACAAAATCTGAGGATGAATTTGCTCATATATTAGGAAAGGTTAAATTTGCAGCGAATCAGCCTTCTGCAATACTTTTAATTGATAGCGATTTAAAGAAAAAATAAATTCTTTTCTATTCTTTTTTGATCAATAGTTCTTTTACATTTCTCAACTAATAAACTAGAAAAACTAATATTTTCACTATTTCTATTTTTTAATAATTTTGATATTGAAAATATCTCATTTAATCTATCCGAGATTTTTTTATTTTCGTAAAATAATCTATCTCGTAACCCTACATGTGTAGTGTTTAAATAAGCTTGATGAATATTCGTTATCCTGTAACTTAACGATTCAACTTCCATCAGTAAGTTATTGATTATGGATTCGGATTTATACATATTTGGTTTATAAAGGTGAGGATTCAACAAAAGATGGAGCCACACTTACTGTCTGTTTTCCAGTTGGAGCTATTAATAACTCTGATGAACGGAGTTTTGAGATTAATCTTGTTGATGTTACCCGTGTTGAACCTATTAATTCTCCTATCCTTTCATGAGTAAGCCTAAAAGGTAATTCGCACCATTGACCGCATCTTCTTCCGAGACGGTTAACTAATATTGAAAATAGAGCTTGCAGTCTTTGCTCTGCATTTCCAAGATGTCTTATTCTCAAGAGTTGAAGAGTCCATTCATTAACAGCATCAAAGCCACCAGAATTTTCCTCAATATGAATATTACTATAGAAGTTCAAATCAGTTAACGCTTCCACACAAACACCTTCACTGCATAATAAATCAGTTCTTAATTGATCTCCAGATTGCAAGAAAGCAAGAGTCATTCCTTCTGTCTCTTCACATGGGCAATATACCCTTGCAATACCGCTCTCAACCTCAAGACAGGTTCCTTTTGGTCTTGATGAAGGATCAATAAGAACTGACTGTCCAGTTACTAATCGAACAGTTTTTGATGAATATTCCCCATAATTTTGGAAATTCATATAAATACTTTGATAATGAGAATTATTATCAATTATGAATCAAATAATTACTTAATGCAAGAGATTCTCATTAACAAATAAAATTTTGAATTTATTCTTTACATTATTAATTCGAATATAATTTATATAGGGGTAATCAATTTAAGAATTAGATATGAGCTCTAATAAAATTTGTGTAAATTGCGGTAGTTCCGATCTTGTATCTGACAGATCTTTGGGAGGTAGGATGGTCTGCTTTAAATGTGGTTCCTCTTCATTTAAGAATAAGTCATTTTCACGCATTCAAAACAAAAAGATTATTTATATATTTATTGCCTTAGTTATTCTATTGCTTGTAGTTCTTTAGGTTTTCTGTAAATATGCCAATAGCCTTTATGTTTATTAACCTCGATATTAATATCAAATAAAAGACTTAAATTTTTGCCATTTATAGTTTCACTTTGCGTTCCATCTGCAATTATTATTCTGTCTTTCATCATTATTACCCTATTGTACATTTCTGTAATCATAGATATATCATGAGTTACGCAAATTATTTTCGTATTTAATCTTGTTAATTCATTAATTTGATCTGTTAGATAAAATTTTGATTTTAAATCTAAATTAGCAATTGGCTCATCTAGAATTAATATCTCTGGATTTTTAACTAAAGCTCTAGCAATTAGAACAATTTTTTTTTCACCCTCCGATAAATTTGAAAAATATCTTTGAGATAAATTTGTTATTAACATCTTTTTAATAAGATTTTCCGCTAATAAAACATCTTTTTCAGATTTATTTGAGATTTTGCAATACTTACCATGTAAACCACTAATAATTAAATCAAATACCGTTATATTTGCATTGATTCTTCCCTTAACATCGTAATTTACAGTACTAATCTTTTTTCTAAGTTCCCAAATATTAATAAGTTCTTTATTAAATAATTTAAAAACAGTATCTTTCTTTAAAACTGGATATATATTTCTATTTATTAATTCTAATAAAGATGACTTTCCAGAGCCATTAGGTCCAATCAAAATTACATTTTCACTATATTTTAGTTTTAAATTTAAATCCTTCACTACCTCGTAGTTATTTTTAAAGCAACTAATATTTTTTGCTTCAAGCCAATAATCATTAGTCACTAAAATTTGTTACTCCAGAACATTAATAACTGTATTGAACTAAGAACAAATATTAAAAGATAAAGCCAATTAAGCCATGCTGGTCGATTAACTTTTTTCATTGAAGTTATATTATGAGCAACAAAAACAAAAGTGGTGCTGCGTATCTTATAAATGTTTTTCTTATTATTTTAATATTATTAATTACTTCCAATTTCTTAATTTCTGGAGGATATTTTAAAATTATCTCATCATAAACATTTAGTTCCTTATTTTTATTTATGTGTTTCCAAGGTTTATCTTTTTCTTCAGAATTTTTATACCAATTCCAGAAATAATTTATTATTCTATCTTCACCTAGTAATTTTATCTCGTCATTTTTTATTAAGCCTAATTTTTGATTATAAGTTTGGGTTTTTAGAATCATATAATCTTCATCAAAGATTTTGTAAAAAATCTTTTTCTGAATCTCTTTGAAAAATATTAAGTTATTAAGAAATTTGTTTTTAAGGAATTTTCTATAATGTCTAACTATCACTCTCGCTTTATTATCTCCTAGTGGAATGTGATCAAGCACTTGCACATATCGTGAAGCGTCTGGATCTCCTTTATAGATTAAAATTCTTCCTGGCGGAATATACTTTATTCTTATAAATTCTTTTGTAGGATTATTCTTGTAGAAATATATACTTTCAATATAATTTGGATTAATATTTATTTTTTGATTAAAACTTACTAGTACATTTTTATTTACATCTTTGTCTGGAATTGTATCTCCATGAACCCAAAATATATGAAGAATATCCAAATGATTTTCGATAATTCTTGACCAATCACATTTAAAATCAACTAAAACTTCTTCAGATACGGAATCTTTAACTGAAAAACCATTAGCAGTTAACTCATAATTACTAATTAATGAATCATCGTTAAAATTATTTAAATCTGTCTCTGACTTGTCGGTAAAATAAATAAATATATAATTTTCCTTTTCTACTACTTTGTATTGAGATAAGTGAATTCTCTTTGCATAATTATCATAATTATTATCAACAATATGACTACAGGTTATCCTATCTATATTTTGACAAATACCTTGAGAACTGAATCTTGCACCATGGTATGGGCATGTTAATTCACCATTAGAAATTGAACCGCCATAAAAGGAGGAACCTCTATGAGGGCAAATGTTTTTAATACATCTAACATTATTGTGCTTGTCTCTAAAAAGAAGAAGTGGTTCATCAAACAATGAGAAGTAATGAATTTTGTTTTTTTGTAGCTCCGTTGAAGGACAAATTGCATACCATCCATATAAACCTAATTTTAATTCTTTTTGTTTTTCTCTTACCTCCAAATTTTCGATATTAACTACACTTCCTTTTTTAAAAGGCTTTAAAACCGTATTAATGTCTTTAGCTTTAAAAAAATTAATTTGCTTATTTTCCATAAACTAATATCTTTTTTTAATTGACCAGTTATCTTTGGGAACTATAACTCAAGTAAATAATCAATTTCTGTTATAAAAAAAATTCTCTATCATTTGTAGCAATATTTGTAGAAGAAATATTAGATTATCATCCCCTAAACAAATAAAGTATCTTTTAATAGCTTGATAATTAAATTTTGTGCTATTCTTATGTTTTTCAAATTATTTGGAATGTTATCAAAATTTTGTGAAATATTTTATTTTCTAAATAACTTTATTTGAATTTAATTAATTCTTCCATACCAATCGATTATCTAGCTTTAAACAATGCGATTGTCTAATAATTCTTATTAATGTAAATTAAATCAATAATATTTGGTATTCAATGATTAAAAATATTTTAAATATTCTTTTATTGTCTCTTTTCTTGATATTCGATACCCCAGCTTATCCTATTGACACTTCACAAAAGGCTATTGAGAAATATTCTTTAAAGATATCCAATAAGTTTGCTAATACTTATTGTAACTCATTAAAATTTGGTATTTCCAAAGATGGGGCGTTGAGATTTTCAATAGGAGAGACAAATAAAGAATTCTCAAATAGTAAATTAAATAAATTTATTGACTATGAACTTCTTAATAAAAATATTCTTCTAAGCCTAAAAAATAATTGCCAGATATTTGATTTCCCAGAATATGAATTAGACAAATTGGCATTTAAAAATTAAATTTTAAATACCTCCTAAAATAAAGCTTTATTGCCGGCCTATCCAATCATTTGGTTTCTCCATCATCCAGTTAAAAACTCCTTTTGCATCTAGGTTTCTTGAGGCGATTATGAATAATGTTGGAAATAATAAAGACACTATTCCGATTACAAAAATTTCTAATTTGCCAATTCCAATTTCAGATAATGTTAAAGCAAAAATTTTAATCATTTTTTCATTATAATACTAGCCTCGTGACTTATCGTAGTTGATAAATCAATATAAGAATAATAATTTATGATTATGAAAATTACATCATTAATTATGGCTAAATTTAATTTAAAATTTTGTATAAAGTACCTATTTAAGAAGTGATATTATTTAAATAACTTATATGAAGAGTTTAATCTTTAATGACGTTTAATTCATTGACCTTGTCTGTTGTAACATTAATGATGATTTTCTCAATTACTAAAATCTTGTTTAAAAGTAAAAAGAGAAGTGCGGAAAGTATTTATAAACTTTGATGATTTAGAAAAAAAATATCTTTTAGATTAATTCATACTTTTAATTGGTAAAGTTATTTAATAATTGATAAATATTTCCACTTATTAATTAATTTAATCAAATTCAATGCCAACTTCTTCTTTAATATCTCTATCTAAATCAGGAAGATGAGGTTCTACCCAGTGTTCTTTGTTATCGATACCTGCAGCGTTGACATAGTTCATAATGTGTTGATCAACTTGCTTATATAAGTCATGAAGATTTAAATCCATCCTAATGTCATGAGCGATTTCTGAAACTTGTTGTTCAGTTAGGCAATGATCCGGATGTAATAAATCACAACAAGGAATTCTTTTTTCAATCAACTCATTTATGTTGATCTTTATTTCGTAATCTTGATGTACAGTCATTACTGTATGAATTAATTAATAATAATTTTAATTACTCTTTTCTTTATTTACGTGTTCGGTTATGAAACGAAGTTGTTTGTTTTAAGGACTTTATCTTTTTCATTCATTTATCTTAATTTTTTTAAAATGACAAGAAAAATGAAAATACACTTGCAGGGATATATTTTTATGTTTGATTTAAATAAAAGACATTTATTATGAAGTCATTAAGTTTATCTAGAGAGACTAGTAGTTATTTGCTAAATATATTAGATAAATTTAAAAAGAAGAAATCAAGTGGAGGAGCTTTCGTTACATGGTTCCTTGTGTGGTATTTTGGTTCTTCAATTTTATTATTACTAAGCTTGCATTCTTATTATATGGGCTTTGCTAAATAATAATAAACGAAGTTTAAATAAGTTTAATTATATAAACAAGTCTTCAAAGTCCTCATATAAGTCATCTTGATCTAATTGAATACTTGGAGAATCTTGTTTCTCTACTTCTACTAAGGACACTTCATCTTTAGATTTGTAATAAAGATATCCAATGACCCCGAACAAAAGAGTAAAAGGTATTACCATAATAAGAATTATTGACTTATTTTAAATGTAGTGCAACACTTACTTTAGTCAAGTGCTGAACTTTATATGCCTACTAAGAAAAGAAGAGTTGGCTTTATCCCTAGAAGTGATGTCTTGGATCTAATAAATAAATTAAGTTTTGAAAGTAATTTAAGTATTTCTAAAATAATTAATATTCTTGTAGAGGAGGCACTTTATAAAAGAGGGATATTTAATATAAAAAATGGAAAAGCATTAAATCATGAAAACAAAATTAATTTAGATAATGAAAATACAATAATGATAAAAAATGATGAAAAAGATATTTCTAATGAAATTAACAATACTGATAATCAACCTGTTAATGGGCCGAGTCATGAATTTATTGACAAAGTAATTTATGAGAAATTTTTAATGTTCCTTCAATTTCAAGAAAAAATGAAAAAAAGTAATTAATGTAATAAGTGTTGCACTGTTCAGTACAGTAATGTACTATTTAAGGGTAAATATTTTAAATTTTTAAATCTTTGTCAAATATTTATTTTCTGAGAATAGAAAATGAATTCAGTTATTTTTATGTCTTTTTTCTTTTTCATTAACTTTTACTATGAATTTTTATACTCAGGAATTAAAGCTTAACCTTTTGCCTCCAGATAAATTATATTGTGATTTTAAATATTGGAGTTCTTTGTTTACTCAAGATATGTCCATTCTTTGGGAAAAGGGTCATTGTGTTGCTTTAAAAAACTTACCATCCGAAGTTTCTGATATGATTTTTCCTTATTTATTATTAGCATTATCAGACTACAAAATTTTGAATAAAAAGAATTTAAAAGGGATTGGACTTGATAACTTATTAAACCTATGGTTTGATAAATATTCTTTAAACAAAAATGGTTATTTCCAACTTACAAGTTCAACTAGAACAAATATAACTTAAACAAAAAAAGTTATTTTAAGTTCATATTTATATTAGAAGGATTATTTGAAGAATTAATAGGTAGATTTTGTTTTTAAATATTAAAATTTAATTGAATAAAAATAGCAAAGTAAATTCATCTTCATTAAATATTTAAGTGGGTTAATTGGATCTATATTCGCATCAAACCATTTACTGTTTTCTAAAATTATTTTTTTCGTCTATTTGCTACACTCTCTTTCATCAAAGAATTTTCATAATTCAGAGTCGATACAAAACTTAAAGTCTAAAAATAATTTGTGTTATCAAATTAAAGATTTTAATTGAATTTACGAAATATCTTATTTCAACGAACAATTGGCATTAATTCGATTCTGATAATTTTACAAGTATTAAGTAAAAAAGTTTTATTTATTTTTTTTTAAAAGTATTTAGTTAACAGATTATATAACTTTAAAAAGTAATTTTACTACAAATAAATTATTTAATAACTGATCAAATAAAAAAACTTTGTTTAATTATTGAAAGCGGACTAAATCCTCGTGGAGAATTGGACTTTAGTCCACTCTATCTTTTTAACAAAGAAATATTTTAGTGGCAAGCTAAGTCTTAATTGTAATTTTAATGATATGTTTTAACTCTTAATTTTGAAGACTTTTTAAACAAGTTAATTTGATAATTAATTAAGGTTTTAAATTTATAAATTACCATTCACTTACTTACAAATAAAATTAGTCCACGAGTAAAGATAATTGCAACTAGGAAAAGATAAATCCAAAACAACACCATACTTATTTTGTTCTCTAAATTACCTTTCTGATAATTGTCCTTCATTAATAATTTATAGCATTATGATTTCAAGGATAAAAGTAATTCTATCTTCTTATCGATAATTTTTACTTCCTGGATATTATTTTTTTACAATCTTACTTGTGGGATATTTTTATCAAATTTTTATCTAAATAATGTTTTTAAATATTTGTTTTGGAAGTATTCCTTCGAATAAATCTTAAATACAAGTTTTAGTAAATCAATGGTAAAATTTAATTTTTCTATTAATTAAATATTGTAAATTAGAGTTTATCATTATTAGATTATTTTTAATTTTTGCGAATTTATCATCACTAGTCGAAGTTATTTTTTATTTCTTGATTTCAATATAATATTTCTTAAAAATAGTTTTTTCATTCGTTATTTTTTCTTTTTATTTTAACTTGTTTTTATTACTAAATTTCTATTAAATTATTATTTGCCTATTTTTCTATAAACACTTCTGGATCTGAGAAATCTTCTTTAATTTGTTTTAAACGTTTTTGGTAAATAACCTCGTATTTAGACTCGGAAGGATCACGGCTTTTGTATCGGTTATAATTTTGTCCTTCATATTTTTCTAAGTTTATAAATTCTTCTACCTGCTTGATAAGATCTTTATAAATTGAAGCTCCTATAACTTGTTCTTGAGAAAGGTCTCTTGAATTTGAATCAACATACTCAACAATTCCTTTATATGTATAAAGCCATTGTCTCCTTATCACAGGATCGAGGGCGATAACTTCTTTAACTATAAAGTTTGTACACAGTTTTAACTTTATCGTTAAATCATTAATATCAGTCAAAAAATAAGGGAAGAATATTTAGATCATTTTAGATCAAGCTTTATATAATTACTATTATTTTTTTTAGAACTCTTTTTAAATTATTTCAATTAAATTCTAAAGAAAAATATCAAAAAAATATTTTGTAAACTTTATTTTTGTAGTTTATAACCAAATTGAATCAATTGGTTATACGTAGATTTAATTTGTAAATGGTTAAGAGATAGACGTCTTTCTTCATTCTTTTGGACATAAAAAAAACCTTTATTATCTAAATTTTTCTTAATTGTTACGTTTTGCTTCCCTTTATTTAGAATCCAAGGCTCTTTATGAAAATTCTCATCTCCAAGTTTATAATCCCATGGGAAAGTTTTGGCAAATTTAATTTCTTGTGACAAGTAAGGTATTTATCGCTTATTATTATTTAACTTTACTTTATTTTATTGTTGTTGAACTAGTTGATAGCTAAATATTTACTTTTTGATTTATAAGGTCTCTCCACAAACAAGCCATCACGTAAGTTAGAAGTGAGCTTGAAAATATTAAAAAAAATGATGTAGTATTCATGTTGTTATTTGTTAAACAAACCCTAGTGACCCCGCTGTATAACCGATAGTTAAACAAAAGATAAATTCAAGTAAATCCCTTGGTACAGAGTTAAAAATCAAACTAAGTTGATACAATTTTTATGACCTTAAGGTTTTGTTTAATTCAAACTTTTCAGCTTTTTCAGTTTGACACTCAGTGTCATCTTCAGCGCATTTTATTTCTGCTTTCTTGTTCATGTGACTACTGCAACCGCCTGCCATAACTGGCAAACCACTTGTGGCTGTGAAGCCTGTCAAACATAAGAAGGCTATGTATGGAATAATTCCTCTCATTTAATTGTTACTATGTGTAAACATATTATGTTACATTTAATTCCCAACTGTGAGTAGATAGGATATTTTTTTGAGTTTCATTGATTTATTAATTAATTTAATTATTTGTATATATGCTGATAGATTTTGAAAAGACTTATTTATTTTTTTTACTATGTTAGTCTTAATAAGCAAAAAAAGACTTCGGTAAATATTGCCGAACCTAGGTGATGAGGTTTTTAATTATGACAGAAATTTTTATATATATCAACCCCTACAAATGGTTCAAGTATTTTATAAATCACTACATGTAGTCTCATTTTCTTTAAATATTATTTTTTATTTTTTGGAAAGGCTTAGTGATGTTAATTATTTTTTAAGCATCTTATGAAGTTAAATTTTATTATGCAATAGTAAATAATAATTTATTTTTGGAAGTTTAAATTAATTGATTAAGCAATTAAATTTATTTACATAACTGCTACTAAAGAAAGAGTTGGATTTCTAACGTCTT
>CACLUD010000031.1 GCA_902609995.1 uncultured Prochlorococcus sp.
GTACTGTTCAGTTCATCTAATAACTCTTCTAATTGACTTTCGATTGGTTCTATTTTATCTGCAATTTCCCAATTATTTTCTTGAATTGAATCAATGATTTTAAATAATTGATTTTTAATGCCACTAGCAGATGATCCAGTATGGCTTGCTATTACTTCAACTAAATCATCAATACTCCCTTTTGCAGTCTCAAGAGTTTGTTTTGCAATATTAGGCCATTTTTCTTGTATTAACGGAATCAAACTATCAATTTTCTCACGTAACCATTTTTCTGATATACCTTCTTCCTTTGGCAGTACAGAATCATCAATTGTTTCTTTAACTTCTTTGGGAGGATGAAAAGCTTCCATTAATCCACCAGCATTTCTTTTAGAGTAGTTCGTATTTTCTTAATTTGAAACCCTTCTATTTAGATTTGTTTTTAAAAAAAATTATCGACATATAAAATTTTATTTACATTTCATTTATCTCCCCTGTTCTGTAATAAGGTTTTGTTAAGCTATTACTGATTTATTTAATTAAGTTTTTTATTTCATCATGGATATAACATTTGCAGCAATTATTTTTGCATCCCGTACAATTCCAACTGATTTTGGATTGGTAGCAGCAGCTATTGCAGGAGCTGGAAGTTTGCTATTTATTGCTTTAAGATTTGTTCCTGATGCGGGTAACTAGGTTTTTCCTTTTTTAAGATGCGCTAACTTGTTAGCTCATCTTAATAAATGATTATTGATATAAAATTATTTATTGATGCACTAGATAATGAATCGATGGGTTTTACTCGAACATAAGATCCTAGGTAGTAAATTAATTGATATTCACTATGATTTTCTTGTTGAAGATCAACTAGATTGTTTTACTTGGAAATTTCACGAAATTCCATTACTAAATAAGGGTTTTGTTAAAATAGTACAACAACCAAATCATAGATTGGTGTGGCTTTCTAGAGTTGAATATCAACTTTCTAATAATAGAGGTTTAGTAAAAAGAATTGATCATGGAACTTCCTCTTATATTTCTCAAAATCCAGACTCTCAAGAGTTAAAAATGATATTGAACGGTAAATTGTTAAACGGTTTGTTTATAATAGATGGGAATTTTTGTCAATTAACTAAAAATAATTAATTTGTTTTTAGAAATAATCTTAATAATTCTCTTGAGATTTTTTGAAAAGTAGCTATTCTTATTTAGCTATTGTGACTTGCGATTGGTATACATCAATCAGGTCGAGTTTGAAAATTTTAAATCTTTCGGAGGAAGTGTAAAAATTCCTCTTGAAGAAGGTTTCACAGTGGTTACTGGTCCAAATGGATCTGGGAAAAGTAATATTTTGGACGGAATTTTATTCTGTTTAGGTTTGGCAAATAGTAGAGGTATGAGAGCAGAGAGACTACCAGATTTAATAAATAATTCTAAAGTAAAAGAAGGTAAATCTTCCGAAACATTTGTTTCCGTTAAATTCAATATTGAAGATTGGTCGCCAAGGGAAGATGTTCCACCTTTGGATTTAGAAGAAGAAGATATCGCGCTTAAAAGAGATCAAAAAGAATGGATAGTTTCCAGGAAATTGCGGCTAATGCCTGGTGGATCATATGCATCGACTTATACCTCTGACGGACGTCCGTGCACTTTACAACAAATACAGAGAGTTCTTAGAGATATAAGTGTTGATCCAGAAGGCAGTAATGTTGTGATGCAGGGAGATGTCACAAGAATAGTATCAATGAATAATAAAGAGAGGAGAACACTTATTGATGAATTGGCAGGGGTAGCTCTTTTTGATAGCAGAATTGAACAAACGCATTCCAAACTTAATGATGTTTTTGAAAGACAAGAAAGATGCGAGATTCTTGAAAACGAACTGCAATCTAGTAAAGTGAAGCTTGAAAAAGAATGTGAAAAAGCAAAAAAATATAAAGAGTTGAAGGCAAAACTTTTTCATATTAAAGAGATTGAAAAAGTACTTTTATTCGATAAACAAGTTCAAAATATTAAATTAATTAAGAAAAAAGCTATTAACTTGGATAAGAGTAAGATTTTATACAATCAACAAAAAGAATCTCTTAGTAAAGAAATACAAGTATTGCAAGATGCAATGCAAATCATGATTGCAGAATTAAAAGAGAAAGGAGAAGATAACTTAATCAAAGTAAATTCTGATATTGGGAGTATAAATTCTAATTTAAGGGAATTAGAAAGAATAGCAGTTGTTAACAAAGAGGAGGGCATTAAACTACAAGATCAACGCGATAAAATTGAAATATCTAAAAAAAGTACGGAGTTAGAAAAGAATCAACAAGAGCACTTTAATGATAAGTATCTAGAAAAATTGAATATCGAGATTCAAGATTTAACGTTAAAACATAAGCTATCTAGAAAAAAACTTTCTGATGCTGCAGGTGAATCAGGTGAATTTTCAAAGCAAAGTATAAAGCTCAATAATGAGTTAGAAAATATAAAATCTTTGCTACAACCTCTTGAATCTAATAAAAGAAATATTGAAGAGGAAATTATACAAATTAATATTCAAAGAGAAGAAATATCATCTCAAAATCATCTTTTAAAGTTAGAAAAACAAAAACTATCCGAATTTAATCAAAATAATGAAAAATCAACGGATAAAAAAAATCGTAATTTGAGTAGTATTAGATCTGAGATTGATACTTTAAAAATTGAAATAGATTTGTTAAATAAAACTAAATTAAGGCTAAATAACGAACAATTAAGGCTGGAAAAAGATTTATCAAGATGTGAAAGCAGAAAAGAAGCTCTAAATGAATCCAGGGGATCATATGCGTTAAGAATACTTTTAGAGTCAGGTTTAGAGGGAATACATGGATATGTTGCTCAATTAGGTGCCGTTAATGAAAAGCATAGGTATGCATTAGAAATTGCAGCTGGTAATAGACTTGGACAAATAGTTGTTGATAATGACACTATTGCTTCAAAAGCTATTGAAATTCTTAAAAAAAAGAAAGCAGGGAGATTAACCTTTCTCCCACTAAATAGAATTAAAACCTATAAAAAAAATTTCGCGCTTAAAAGATTTGAGAATTTTAAAGAGAACGGATTTGTAGATAAGGCTATTAATTTAATTGATTGTGATGATGTTTATGATGATGTTTTTAAATATGTTTTTGGAGATACAGTAGTCTTTTTCGATTTAGAGACAGCGAAATCATCTAAACAAAAAATTAGAATGGTTACCTTGAGTGGAGAACTATTGGAAGTTAATGGTGCAATTACGGGAGGTAGTAAAGTTAATAAAGATCTAGCTTATAGGTTCGGAACCAATAATGATATTGACGAGGCTCACCCTATAAAAAAAAGACTATCTATCATTGAAGAAGCTTTGAAGAAATCAGATAATGATATTTTAAATAAAAATAATAACTTGAATAAATTAAATTTTAATCAAAGGGAAGCATTAGAGGATTGTGTATCTTCTAATAAAGAAATTGAAGTAAATAATAATTCTCTAAAAGTTTCAATGAAAAGGATTGATGATAACAATTTGAGGCTAAATAAGCTTACGTCTCAAAATAATTTATTAAATGATAAGTTGGATAAAATTCAAAATGAAATAAAACCATTTAAAAAAAAGTTGGATGAATTGGAGATGATCCTTAAAAAGAATTATGAAGATAATCAAACATCCTCTTTAATGACTCATAATAATGATTTCGAAAATTTAGATAAAAAACTTGAATTAATGATTCAAGAGAAAGATGAATTATTAAATAAAAAAAATCAATTTGTTTTAAATAAAGAACGTATAAATAATCAATTAAATCTAATATCTCTACAAGAAAAGAATCTACAAAAATCAGTTAAAGAGCTTTCTATTGCTCATAATGAATGGATTAAGAAAAGAGACGATTCTAAAAGTGAGCTTGCGTGTCTTGATAGTCAAAAATCGCAACTTGAAAAAGATCTTGGAATATTAAGAAGAAAAAGGGATGAGTTGAATTCATCTATTTCCAATAAAAGACAAGAAAAAAACCAGTTTACCCTTAAGTTGGAATATCTCGAAAGAGATATAAGTTCTCTAAATGAGGAAATGCGTAGCGAAACTATTAAGTTAGAAAATTACAAAAAACAGCTACCTGATCCGTTGCCTAGCTTTGGACAACATGAGAATATAACTCTTGATTTATTACAGTCAGAGATCGTTGTTATTAATACGAAATTGGAAAGTTTAGAACCGGTGAATATGTTGGCTTTAGATGAACTAGAGGAATTGACAGAAAGGTTAAATGATTTGATAGAAAGACTGGAAGTTTTATCTAATGAAAGATCGGAGTTGTTATTAAGAATAGAAACTGTTTCAACTATGAGACAAGAAGCATTTATGCAGGCATTCATAGAGGTTGATAAGCATTTTAGAGAGATCTTTGCCAATTTGTCAGATGGAGATGGATTCCTTCAGCTCGAAAATCCAGAGGCTCCTTTGGAGGGAGGTTTAACTTTAGTTGCTCATCCTAAAGGAAAAAATGTTAGAAGATTAGCTTCAATGTCTGGTGGAGAGAAATCATTAACTGCCCTAAGTTTTTTATTCGCTTTGCAAAAATATAAGCCTTCTCCGTTTTATGCACTAGATGAAGTAGATAGTTTTTTAGATGGTATTAACGTTGAAAGGTTATCAAAATTAATAACAAGTCAGTCATCAAATGCTCAATTTATAGTCGTTAGCCATAGAAGACCTATGATAAGTGCATCTGAACGAACGATTGGTGTTGCTCAAGCAAGAGGTGCTAATACCCAGGTTGTTGGATTACCAAATGCTGCATAATCACACTTTTTTAAATTTTTACGTCAGAATATCAGAAAGATATTAATGAGTTTGTCGAACACATCCACAAATAATAATGGCCGTAATTCCGTACCTAGCGAACGTCTATGGTTAAGGTCGGAACTTATGGGGACTCAGGTCATCACTACTGATACTGGTAGGAGATTAGGGGTTGTAGGTGAAGTTGTTGTTGATATTGATAGAAGAGAGGTAGTTGCTTTAGGTCTTAGAGATAATCCTCTCACAAGATTTTTGCCAGGTTTACCTAAATGGATGCCTCTTGAAAGCATAAAGCAGGTTGGCGATGTAATTTTAGTGGATTCTTTAGATTCTTTGAGTGATGGTTTTTCTCCTGAAAGATATGGAAAAGTTATAAATTGCCAGGTAATTACGGAATCAGGTCAGCTTCTTGGAAGAGTGCTTGGATTTTCTTTCGATATTGAGACGGGGGATTTGATTTCTCTTGTTATGGGTGCAGTAGGAGTTCCTCTTTTAGGTGAAGGTGTTTTAAGTACTTGGGAAATTCCTGTAGATGAGATAGTAAGTAGTGGTACTGACAGAATAATTGTTTATGAAGGCGCAGAGGAAAAACTGAATCAACTAAGTAGTGGATTACTCGAGAAACTTGGGGTCGGCGGTACTTCGTGGGAAGAGAGGGAATCAAATAGGTATACAGCAAATCTTGTTCCAGTGGAGAACCAGCTATTGTCAGGTTTTGAATCAGAAGAACAAAATAATTTTATGGAAGAAATTCAAGAAGAAGAATTGATAGAAGAAGAATTGATAGAAGAAGAACTTGAATATGTAGAAATTGAAACTGCAAAAGAAAAAATAAATAATAAAAAACAACTTTATTTGGATAATGACTCCTCTGAACAATTAGATAATCAAACTAATGAAGAAAATACGACAGAATTTGTCATTAAAAGACCATCTATATCAAATCGGGCTTCAAAGAGACCGATTCAAAGGTCACAAGAACCATTAGATATTGAACCTGTTGAAGAGAAAAAAATGGTCATAGAAAATCCTCAATCAGAATCCGTAGAAATTGATGATCCTTGGTAACTATTGGAAGATTAACTAAGTTTTTTGATCGAATTAAAAATTATGTAAGCTAATTTTTTAACTGCACCAGTTTTTCCTCGTTGTTTTGATAAATTATGTCTTTGCTCACTTAAATATTTTTTATTTTTTATCAGAAATAAAGCTTCATTAGCGATTTGTTTTGGTGAAATGTTTCCTATTCTTTCTGGAATAATTAGCTTTTTAGCTTTTATATTTGGCCATGCAAAAAATTTTTTCTGCTTTAAGTACCAATTCTTAATTATAAAAGTGAAGATGTTATTAATAAAAGAAATTTTCCCAATTATTCCGAAGATACCATCCCAAGCGTTCATGACATTTAAGTGTTGAGTAGGTAGAATAACTATCATGGGTAAATTAAGCGAAGCTAACTCAGCAGTATTTGCTCCAACTGTGGTAATTGCAAGGTCACATTTTTTTAGTACTTCATAGCAAGGATGTTTATTAACTAAATAAATTTTTGTATTATTTGAGGTTTCAATAACATAATCAAAAACGGAACTCTTAATTTGTTTAATTTGTTTTATTTTTGATGAATAATATTTTGATATAGGATTGTTATTACTTTGAAAGAATAAATATTCGCTTGTACTTGTAGTTGGTGCTATAGGAATAATTAAATTAATATTTTTATTGTTTTTATTAATATGATCAGCCATTTCAAGAAAGAAAGGAATACCTACTGTGAGCTTTGCTTTTTTAGAACCTGGTAGTAAAGCAATCCAATTTTTTTCTTCAAGATTTAAAGTAATTGCTTTTTTATTCGTGATGTCTGCCATTAAATCGCCAATAATTTTACATTTATATCGATATTTTGAAGGTATGCTTTTCTTGACGTTTTTATTCATTCCTGCAATTACATTATTCCAACGTGGCCATCTTGAAATCCATTCAGTATATGTGATGTTGATATAACCTAATCTTTTTGCTACCAAAACACTCCAAAATTGATCACCTCCAAGAAAAACAACGATCCCTTTTTGAGGCCATTTTGCATATTGAGCAGGCCTGATTAACAATTTCCAAAAAGTTTTTGCTTCTGTAACTAATTCAAATTTGTGCCATGATTTAGCAACTTCATATTCTTTACCAGTAGCATTTGGACACGGTACTAAAACTAATCTTATTGAGAAATTCAGTTTATCAATATTTTTTGAAGTATCATTTATCTTATTTAGATAATCCACTACAGGCCTTACCCACGTTGATAATTCTCCAGGCCCATTAGAGATAATTACAACTGCAATTGATTTTTTTTTCATTGCAGTTAATCCAAAATACATAAATGCGGACGGCGAGACTTGAACTCGCAAGGCCTAAGCCACACGCTCCTTAGACGTGCGCGTCTACCAATTCCGCCACGTCCGCAAAGGGTTTTCGAGCATAAGGGTGTTCTTACCCCACTAAATCATCATACATTAATCGCATTAATTTACGATAATATTTCATTAATCTGCTCGGTTTAAATTCTTAAAACATTTATTTTTAATTAATCAAGTTTTAAATACTTAATAATGGCTGATCTTTTCTATTGCATAAATAAATAATTATCCACATATAACGTTTTAGGTTGTATTGTTAACCAATGCATTCTTGAAATTCAAAAATTTAATTGAATACTTTTTAAAGTATTTTCAGTTTAAATCAATTTTTTTATTTCTTCAATTTAATTTTGTAATGGTTGAAAAAGTTTTAATTGCTAATCGTGGAGAAATAGCTTTACGAATTATCAGAAGTTGTAGAGAGCTTGATATTGCAACTGTTGCTGTTTATAGCACCGTAGATAAAAAGGCATTGCATGTGCAATTAGCAGATGAAGCAGTTTGCGTTGGGGACTCATTAAGTAACAGGAGTTATTTAAATATTCCAAATATCTTAGCTGCTGCTACATCTAGAGGAGTTGATGCCATTCATCCAGGTTATGGTTTTCTTGCGGAGAATGATAAATTTGCAGAAATGTGTAACGATCATGGTATAACTTTCATTGGTCCATCTCCCAATGCTATTAGATCAATGGGAGACAAATCTACTGCTAAAGAGACAATGGAGAGAGTCGGAGTACCAACTGTTCCAGGAAGTAAAGGTTTATTGTCGAATGTTGAAGAGGCCTATGAAATGGCACAAGAGATTGGATATCCAGTCATAATAAAAGCCACAGCTGGAGGCGGAGGTAGAGGCATGAGATTGGTTGAAAACAAGGCTAACTTAGAGAAAATGTTTAAAGCAGCTCAAGGTGAAGCAGAAGCGGCTTTTGGTAATGATGGTTTATATATGGAGAAATTTATAAAAAAGCCAAGACATGTTGAAATTCAAATCCTTGCGGACAGGTCAGGTAATGTCGTTCATCTTGGAGAGAGAGATTGTTCTGTACAAAGAAGGCACCAAAAATTATTAGAAGAGTCTCCAAGTCCAGCTATTAATCATTCTCTTAGAAAAAAAATGGGTAATGCAGCCATCGCTGCTGCAAAAAGTATTTGTTATGAAGGGGCAGGAACTGTTGAATTTTTAGTAGATGATGATAATAATTTTTACTTTATGGAGATGAATACTAGGATTCAAGTAGAACATCCCGTAACTGAAATGGTAACTGGTGTTGATCTAATCGCTGAACAAATCAAAATAGCTGGAGGTGATAATTTAGGATTTACTCAAGACGATATTCAATTAAACGGTCATGCTATTGAATGCAGAATTAATGCTGAGGATCCCTCACATAATTTTCGCCCATCTCCTGGAAAAATAACTGGATGGCTACCTCCAGGGGGCCCTGGAGTAAGGGTTGATAGTCATGTCTATACTGGTTATGAAATTCCCCCATTTTATGATTCACTTATAGGTAAATTAATAGTCTGGGGTAAAGATCGTAATACTGCTATTAAGAGAATGAATAGAGCTTTAAATGAATGCGCTGTAACTGGAATTCCAACAACAATTAACTTTCATTTAAACCTTCTCAATAAAACGAAATTTATGGAAGGCAAAATTCATACGAAATATGTTGAAGAAGAATTATTACCTAACTATTAAATGCAATGTCATGCTTTCCTAATTAATACTCTTTTGAATGGCTAATTTGATTAAACCTTGCTGACCAACCAAGATTTCTCTAATAAAACTTATTATTCCTATCCAAATGACTGGTCCCACATCGACTCCCCCAATAGGAGGAATTAATTTTCTTGTAAAGTTTAAAATAGAACTTGTTGGGACTGCAATAAATAACCAAAGACCCTTATTTAAATCAACTTTTGGGTACCAAGTTAATATTAATCTTATTAAAAAGACTAGCGTTAGAAACGATAAAAGAATTCCTAGCGTAAGATCTAAAACGTTTAAATAGTTTTGAGACAATGAAATGACAATTATTTAATCCATCTTAATAAATATCCCATAAGTTGGGATTTAATTCGTATTATAAATTCAGAATTTAATTTTAAAAAAAGTGATTCAAATTTCTAATCTAATATTAGCGGCTAATGTTTCCCCAGAAGTGGCTGGTAGTTCAGGATTTAATATGATAGCGAGTTTCTTCGCAGCAGCGTTACTTATAGTTATTCCAGCAGCAGCTTTTTTGATCTTTGTTAGCCAAAAAGATTCACTTGAACGTACTTCAGCTACACGTAGACGCTAGTTTTTATAAAAGTTTTAAGTAAACTATATATAAAGGTGCTTTTATTGCACCTAAAAAAATAAGTTTTGGAGAAAAAAAGTGGTCAATGCTAGTCTAAATTGGGCGAGTATTGTAGGCATCGTACTAGCTGTATGTGGAGGTGGCCTATATTTTTTGAGGTCATTTAAACCTGCGCTTGCACGAGATTATGATGTTTTCTTTGCGGCAATAGGTCTTTTATGTGGAGGTATATTATTTTTTCAAGGATGGAGATTAGATCCTATTTTGCAATTTGGGCAGTTTTTATTAGCAGGAACGACGGTATTTTTTGCCTATGAAAGTGTTCGATTAAGAGGTGTTGCTACTGACCAAGCAAGAAGATCTTCTTATTTTGAAGATGATCAGATTCCAGATATGCCTAGAAATTCTTCTAGAAATAGATTTAATGATGATTATGATCAATTTGAGGATTCTGATAGACCTTCTAGAAGATTCAGACCACAAGATGATGACTTAAAGGATGATTATATGGAAGGTAGATCGCAAAGGAGAAATATATCAAGAGCTATCCCTGAATCTGCAGTAAGCAGGAGGCGTTCTTCTTTAAGAGATTCTCAGCGATTTGAGAATGATGAACCGAAGAGAAGAAGAAATCGGTCTGAAGATAATAGGATGAGTAATGAGGATAGAAGAGGAAGTTTTGGAGATAGGCGAGCATCAAGAAATGAAGTTAAAAGAGGTTCACGGCCATTACCTA
>CACLUD010000032.1 GCA_902609995.1 uncultured Prochlorococcus sp.
AATTTAGGAATTGAAGGGGTAAGACAAGTTGGGAATTTGATTGATCCAGTTGGTCAAATTCAAATAAAAAGGGAACTTTCTAAAGGTTTAGTCCTTGAAAGAAAAACAGTTCCCATAGGAGTATTAGGAGTGATTTTTGAATCAAGACCCGATGCTGTTATGCAAATAAGTTCTCTGGCCATTAGATCTGGAAATGGAGTAATGCTAAAAGGGGGAAGTGAAGCAAATTTAACTAATCTTGCAATAGTTTCTTCACTTAAAGAGGGTTTGCAAGATTCAAATCTTGATGAAAATGCAATCTGTCTTCTCACAAGTAGAAAAGATAGTATGGCAATGTTGAATTTAGAAAAATATATAAACTTAATAATTCCAAGAGGAAGCAATGAACTCGTTAAATTTATACAGGAGAATACAGAAATTCCTGTCTTAGGTCATGCTGATGGAATTTGTCATTTATATATAGATAACGAAGTAAATCTCGATATAGCTTTAAAAGTGGCTTTAGATAGTAAGATCCAATATCCAGCTGCATGTAATGCTGTTGAGACTCTTTTGATACATAAAGATACTGCCTCTGAATTTTTGAATAAGGCTATTCCAATGTTTAACTCTAACGATGTTAAATTGATTGGAGATAAAAAATCTTTTCAATTGGGTGTTGCTTTTGAAGCTAATTATGAGGACTGGCAAACTGAATATTTAGATCTTATTCTATCTATAAAAATTGTTAATGATTTAGAAGAAGCAATTGCTCATATACAAAAATTTAGTTCAAAACATACAGATGGAATAATTACGGAAAATATCAGTAATGCTAATAAATTTATGAGCGAGATAGATAGTTCAGGTGTTTTTCATAATTGCTCAACAAGATTCGCGGATGGTTTTAGGTATGGCTTTGGAGCAGAAGTTGGGATATCTACACAAACATTGCCCCCAAGAGGCCCAGTAGGACTGGAGGGGCTAGTAACTTATAAGTATTTTTTAAGAGGCGAAGGCCATGTTGTTGATGATTTTTCATCTGGAAAATTAATCTATTCACATAAAGATTTTTAATTCTTAGAAATGGAAACATATTTAAAAATTAAGGATATTAAACTTTGGGCAAGAGTTGGTGTTTTAGAACAAGAAAGGGACCTAGGTCAACTTTTTAGTTTAGATGTATTTTTATGGGCTGATTTTGAAAATTGTACTCAAAATGATGATATTAAAAGTACAGTTGATTATTCGAAATTAGTTGAAATATTAAAATATCAATCTAAGAAAATAAGTTGCTTAACTATTGAGAAATATTCAAATGAAATTTTAAAAATTATTGTTGAAGAGTTTCAACTTAGCAAAATTAAAATTATATTAACGAAATGTAAACCTCCAATTACTGGTTTTGATGGAGAGGTTTCAATAGTAAGAGTTTTTGAAAATAATTAACTGTATTGTCAAAGAGAAATCCAATAATATTAATTCATGGACTCTGGAATACAGCAGATATTTTCTCTTCGATAACTTCTAAACTTGATGAAATTGGAATTGAATATTTTTCCCCAACATTAAAGCACGAATATGGAATGACATCTATTGTTGAATTAACTAATTTATTAAATTATTTGATTTTAGAAAAATATGGTTATGATGAAGAGCTTGATATTTTGGGATTTTCGATGGGTGGAATAATTGGGAGATATTGGATTAAAAAATTGAATGGTTATAAAAGAACGCGAAGATTTATAACTATTGGGTCGCCACATAATGGAACTCTTGCATCCCAATTAATTCCTAAATATCCCTTTAAAGGAATATCTGAGATGAAAATAAATAGTCTTTTATTAAGAGAGCTTTCTAAATCCGATTATCTTCTTAGTGGAATAAATTGTATTAGTTTTTTTACTTATTGGGATCTTATGGTTTTCCCTGGATGGAGAGCTTGTTTGAATTCGGGTGAGAAAATATCATTAAAGATCTATAAACATAAGAATTTGGTAAGAAATCCAGATGCTGTTGATAAAATTATCGACAGACTTCTTAATTAACAGATGATAGACCTAAGTGTCTTATCAAAGAATCGGTTTTTGGTTCTCTCCCTCTAAATAATTTAAATACCTCTAATGGAGAGAAACTTCCACCAAGACTTAAAATTGTATCTTTGAATTTTTTACCTATGACTTTTATATTTTGATTATTTTCTAAATCAGCCTCTTCAAACATAGAAAAAGCATCGGCGCTTAACACCTCTGCCCATTTATAAGAATAATATCCAGCTGAATAACCTCCTGCAAATATGTGGCTAAAGCAACAAAGGAACTTATCTTCTTGAATAGGTTCGATTACCGTTGTATTTCTGGCAATTTCTTTTCTTATCTCATCAGAATTTTTACCCTGATTACTATAAATATTGCTATGCAATCTTATATCTGTAATTGCAAAATGTAGTTGTCTTAGAGTAGCCATCCCGCAATTAAAAGTTCTATTCTTTACTAATTTTTCGAAATTCTCATCAGATAATTTCTCCCCTGTTTTATAGTGTTTAGCAATATTTAATAAAGTGTTTTTGTGAAAACACCAGTTTTCCATAAATTGACTTGGAAGTTCAACAGCATCCCATTCTACATTATTAATACCGGCTGCTTGTGGAAGATTTACTGTGGTAAGCATATGTTGAAGACCATGACCAAATTCATGGAACAAGGTTTGAACTTCATCAAAACTCATTAAACTTGGTTTATCTTTGGATGGCGGGGTTTGATTACAAACTAAATATGCAACAGGTAATGTATTTCTACCAATATTGTTTTTGTTAAGGCATTCGTCCATCCAAGCACCTCCCCTCTTTGACTCGGGACGAGAGTAGGGGTCCAGATAAAATGAAGCTATTTTTTCATCATCTTTATTTAGGATATTAAAAAATAAAACGTCATTATTCCATATGGGAGCTTCATTTATAGCTTCAATTACTTTAATCTCGAAGAGCTTTTCACTAAGTTTAAAAAGACCTTTTAAAACATCATTCAGAGGGAACCAGGGTCTAAGTGATTCTTGATCTAAATTAAGTGTTTCCTTTCTGAGAAGCTCCGACCAATAGCTAATATCCCATGATTGAAGATTTTCAGAGTTAGGGAATCCATTATCTTTTGAAAACTTATTAAGTCTAACTAATTCATTTTTGGCTGTTTTAAAGGCAGGCTTTCTAATCTCCTCTAAAAGTTTTTCAACATTATTAATTTCCTTAGCCATTTTTGTTGAAAGGCTTAATTCTGCCCAGCTTTCATAACCAAGAAGTTTAGCCTGTTTAGTCCTAAGAGATAGAATTTCTTCAATTATTTGAGAGTTATTTTTTTCTCCATCAGAGGCTCTGCTTACAAAAGCTTTATATAATTTTTCCCTGAGATTACGGTCATTGGCATATGTCATAAACGCGGTATAGGTCGGAATATCTAAACTTAATCTCCATGGCCCATTTTTTGAATCAGCTTCTCCTTCTTTATTTAAAAATTTGTGAGCTGATATTGACATTAGTTCTAAAACCCTTTCTGGGACACCATCTATTTGAGATTTATCATTTAGGATTAATGACCAAGAATTAGTGGCATCTAAAACATTATTACTAAAATTTGTAGAAAGTTTTCCAAGCTTTTCAGAAATAACATTGAATTCTTTCTGGGTATCTTTATTTAACGAAATACCTCTATGTTCCATTTCGAGAATTTCTTTATCTAGAATTCTATTTTTGATTTCATCAAAATTATTTGTTTTTTTAAGCTTTAAAAGAGCATCATAAATAATTTTACTTTGTCCAAACTTGTTACTTAAATTAATAATTTCAGGTAGAAATTTTGAGTAAATTTCTCTTAAGCTTTCAGAATTTTTTACTCCATTAAGATGACTTATAACTCCCCAACTCCACCTTAGAATCTCATTGACTTCATTTAAAGGATTAATTACTTTGTCCCATTCTAGATTTTCTTGTTCTAAGTAATTAGATAAAAATTTTTCAATTTTTTTGAAATCTAGATTTATCTTTTCTATTACGCTTGGAAATTCTTGATTAATTCTTTCGGAAGAAAATTTGTTAAATTCTGGTAATTCTCCGTAATTAAAAATTGAAGTTTCCATTTTATCAAAGATTAAATTGACTAATATTTGAGATGAACCCAATTAATTTAGCTAAAGTTAGTTGTTGACTGAGAGCATTTGTTGAAGACTCATATAAATTTATAGCAATTTTTGGCCAAAAACCTATTACTAAAGTAGGCAATAATAAACTGAACCCGATTGTCAATTCTCTACCATTCATTTCTTTTACGGTAGCTAGCGCAGGAATTCTAGGTCCGAAAAATACTCTTCTACACATCGAAAGAAGATATATGGGCGTTAGGACAAGACCTATTGCCGCTATAAGAATTGTGATTGATCTAAAAAGAGAGCTAAAACTCTCTTGACTTGTGATCCCCAAAAATACGGTGATTTCGCTTATAAATCCACTCATTCCTGGTAAGGCCAGAGACGCTAGTGAGCTCGCCAAGAAAAAAGCAAATGTTATTGGTAAGACCTTTGCTAAGCCACCCATGTTTGGAATTGACAGAGTATTTGTTCTCTCATAGAAGGAGCCTGTGACGAAGAACATTGCCGCCGCTATGAGTCCGTGACTGATCATTTGTAGCATTGCTCCGCTTATACCTAACGCATCAACTGCTCCAATACCCAGAAGAACAAAACCCATATGACTTACTGAACTACATGCGATTCTTCTTTTCACGTTATCTTGAGCAAATGCATTTAAAGCCCCATAAATTATATTGATAATTCCAAGAATAATTAAAGCAGGTGCAAGTTGTAGATGCACTTCGGGTAATATTTGTACATTAAATCTTAAGAGAGCATATCCCCCCATCTTTAAAAGGATTCCAGCTAGTAACATTGATACTGGAGCATTAGCTTCCCCATGAGCATCAGGTAACCAAGTATGCAATGGGAAGATAGGAAGTTTAACACCAAAACCTATTAGAAATCCAAGATAAGATAATAATGCGAGACTACCTGTTACATGTTTATTTGTTATTTCGCTAAGATTTAGGGTAAATGTATCACCACTCAATGCAAGTGCAAGTCCGCTTATAAGTATTAGTAATGATGCTAATGCTGTATAAAGAATAAATTTTGTAGCTGCATATAATTTTTTCTTGCCTCCCCAAATAGCAATAAGAAGATAAACAGGAACTAATTCTAATTCCCAAGCTAAGAAAAATAGTAAGAAATCTTGAGAAAGGAAAACTAGTGCTTGAGCTGAGGCCTGAATTAGTAAAAGAGCAAAATATAAATTAGATTTTTTCTTTATTTTCCAACTAGCTGCAGCTGATAAAAAGGTAATTAATCCGCTCAAAGCTACTAGTGGCGCTGATAGTCCATCCATGCCAAGAGACCATTCTAAGCCTATTGAGGGTAGCCAAGTTAATCTTTCAACAAGTTGTAATGAGCTATCTGTTGTATCAAATTTTTGGAAAAGTACTCCAATTATGAGAAGAAAATCTATAAATAAAAAAAATAATGAGGTATTTCTTGGGAGTGAATTATCTTCTCCTTCCTTAGAACTTAAGAAAGGCATTATTAATGCCCCAATTAAGGGTAATAAAACAATTGAGGATAGCAAAGGAAAAGATTCTAAATTCATAGAATAATGAATAATTTTTTTATTCTAGTTGAAGTTGTTCTAGCTTGAGACTATAACATTAAAAATGCCTAAGTAAAACTACTTACCAGAGATGTCCCTGAATTGACTGCCTTTTGTTTGGACGTTCAAATATGGTGCTCTACTTGCCACGCCTGAGTTTTCCCAAGATTTTACCATGGCTTGACTGACTTCTCTACCATTATCCTTTTTACACAAAGCTAATATACTTGGCCCTGCTCCACTAATTGCACAGCCCAAAGCACCAGCTTGTAGTGCGGCATCTTTAACTTCCAATCCACCTTTAATAAGCTTCCATCGGTATGGTTCATGTAATTTGTCAAACATGCCCTCTTTTATTAATTCATCATTACCTGTTTTTAAGCCGTTTAGTAATAAAGTAAGTGCTCCCATATTTGTTACAGCATCAGAAATAGGTACATTCTTCGGCATAACTCTCCTTGCTTCGCTTGTGCTAAGACGTATAGCAGGTATTGCAACTACAATTTTAATGGAATCGTGCCATTCACATCTAATAATTCTCCATCTCTGAGAAGATGACCTAGCGGTTAAACAAAGCCCCCCCAAAAGAGAAGGAACTACATTATCAGGATGACCTTCAATATCAATTGCAAGTTCTAAAAGTTTTTCTTTAGATAAAGGGGAGTTCATAATCGCATTTGCTCCGATTAGTCCTGCAACGATTGCTGTGGCACTACTCCCTAGTCCGCGAGCAGGGGGAACTGCTAATTTCACTCTAGCTTCAAGGGCGAAAGGTTTGATATTGGCACTTTCCCATACTTTCTGCGCAGCCCTAAAAACTAAATTTTCTGGGCCTCCTCTTAAATGATTACCATCAGTACTCTCCATTATCAAATCAAATCGATCTCCGCCTCCATCTATTCTTGTAAAGATAAATTCGTTATATAAATCTAGTGCTGCACCTAGACAGTCGAATCCAGGACCTAAATTAGCAGTTGTAGAGGGAACTGTAACTACAATCTTTTTTCCTACTTCTGGAGAAGACATATGAAAATTATTCTATTTGTGAAAGCATTTTTGCTCTGCAGGCTGCGCTAAATAATCCAAACTCTTCATCTAAGATTACATTCACTGGTATATTTTTAAGAATATCTTTTAATCTTCCTTTATCTGAAAATTGTTTCATAAATAAACCTGATTTAAAGTTTATGAAATGTTTTGGAGCGGTTCCTCCAGAAATCCATAACCCTCCATAACATAATTCTTGAAGAGCGACATCACCCAATAATGAGGCGTAAGCATCTAACCATATTCTTTCCACTTGAATCATTAACCTATCCCCTTGATTAGAAAGATTACAAATTTCTTGAGGAAGTTCTTTTCTTAAATTATCAGAAGTTTTTAATTCTTTTAAGTATTTTTGTAGAGGATGGTTTTTGGCATCAGGTTTGCTAAGTCTCCACTCAGCTATTCTTGATAACCCAGTCCCACTTATGATTCTTTCACAAGATATTCTTTCAACTTTTAAAGAATATTTGAGCCAATTCTTTAATTCCCATTCTAAATCTGACTTTGGAGAGTATTCAACATGACCACCTTCGCTAGCTAAAACTTTTATTTTATTTCCAGATATTATGCCTTTTGCAAAGCCTAAACCAGTTCCTGCTCCGACGATTGCATGTAAATCTTTATTGACACCTACTGACCGGTCTCCATTTTGAATAGCAGAATATTGATTTTTTTTCAAAAAAGGTATTCCATAAATTTGCACTGCAAAATCATTAACTAGCTCGCAATTTTTAAATTTAAATTTCTTTTTTAATTCATCGCCAGAAATATTCCACGATAAATTAATAATTTCCGCATTGTTATTAGATATGGGACCTGCTACCGCGAAACAAGCAGAAAAAGGATGATTAATGTTTTTGCATTCATTTTTTAAGAAATCTTCTAAAATTGTGTCAATTGAATCCCATTCAGAAGATAAATATTTTTTTTTAAAAATTAAATTTGGAGTGCAAGTATTATCTTCCTTTTTGAAAATTCCTAAAAGAACTTTTGTACCTCCTAGATCACAAGCAAGAAAATTCATATGTGAAAATTATTCTGTTCTTCCTTTTTTTTCTATTAAATTATTCATTAATTTATAGAGATCATCTAACTTGAAAATTCCTAAATTTTTTCCATCTAAGGCTCTTAAAGCAACTGAATCAACTTGTTCTTCTTTATCGCCAATAACTGCAATTAACGGAATTCTTCCAATAGTTGCTTCTCTTATTTTATAGCCTATCTTTTCATTTCTAATATCAACTTTCGAACGATATCCCTTAGTATTTATTAATTGATTAAATTTCAAACATTTTTCAATATTCCTATCGGTAATGCTCAACAAAATTATTTGATAAGGTGCAAGCCAGATTGGGAATTTGGCTTCATATTGTTCTATTAAGATTCCTATAAATCTTTCAAAAGATCCCAAAATTGCCCTGTGGAGCATTACTGGATTTCTTTTTTCGTTATTTAAATCTACATAAGTTGCATCCAATCTTATAGGCATTGAGAAATCAACTTGAATTGTCCCACATTGCCAAACTCTATCAAGACAATCTTTTAAAGAGAATTCTATTTTTGGACCATAAAAAGCCCCTTCTCCAGGCTGTAATTCCCATTTAAGACTTTTATTATCAAGAGCCTTCATAAGTGCCTCTTCTGATTTATCCCAAATATTTTCACTACCCACCCTTTTCTCAGGACGGGTTGATAATTTGATAATAATTTCATCAAAACCAAAAGTTTTATAAACCTCGAAAACAAGATCAATGAAAGTAGACACTTCAGCTTGTATTTGTTCTTCTGTACAGAAAATGTGTGCATCGTCTTGAGTAAAATTTCTAACTCTCATTAAACCGTGCAATGCACCAGAGGGCTCATTTCTATGACAAGAACCAAATTCAGCAAGTCGAATAGGTAAATCTTTATAACTTTTTAAACCTTGATTAAATACTTGAATATGGCAAGGACAATTCATTGGTTTTATTGCATAAGTTCTATTTTCTGATGCCGTAGTGAACATATCTTCTCTGAATTTATCCCAATGACCTGATTTTTCCCAAAGAGATTTATCAACAGCTTGAGGGGTTTTAATTTCTAGATAATCATTTTTATAAAGTATTTCTCTTACATATTTTTCAAGAACTTGGTAGATTGTCCAACCATTTGGATGCCAAAAAATCATACCTGGAGATTCTTCTTGTATGTGAAAGAGTGAATGCTTTTTTCCAAGTTTTCTATGATCTCTTTTTTCCGCCTCTTCGATTCTTTTTAAGTAATCATTGAGTTCTTTCTCTTTAGCCCAAGCAGTTCCATATATTCTTTGTAATGATTCATTTTCACTATTACCTCTCCAATATGAACCAGATAACTTTAATAATTTAAAATGTCTAAGGTGGCTTGTATTTGGAACATGAGGACCTCTGCACATATCAATATATTCTTCGTGTTTATATAAATTGATGAGACCTTCATCAGGAATTTCTTCAATTATTCTTAATTTAAAAGTTTCATCTCTTTCTTGAAAAGTTTTAATTGCTTCTTTTTTGGTAACTTGTAAAATCTCAACATCATAATTTTTTTTAATTAAGTTATTAATTCTGTTTTCTATTTTTATTAAATCCTCAGGTGTAAATCTATATTCCGAAAAAATATCATAATAAAAGCCATTATCAATTACTGGACCAATTGCCATTTTTATATTTGGATAAAGTTGTTTAACTGCATGACCAATCAAATGAGCAAAGGAATGTCTAATTATCTCTATACCTTC
>CACLUD010000033.1 GCA_902609995.1 uncultured Prochlorococcus sp.
AAGAACCAATACCTTTTAAAGGACAAAATATGAGCAATAACGCTTGGGTAGATTTGGAAGGTGGAGAAATGGCATATTCACAAGCACTTCAAGCTTTTGCTTGCGGCATTACTCCTTCTTCAGAGATGAATCCCATTTTATTAAAGCCACAAGGCAATTCAATAAGTGAGGTGATTCACCTTGGCAAAAGTATAGGAATAACAACTGCCAAAAATTACTACGAAGATTGGTTTATTCCAGGTTGGGAAGTAATTAAAAAAAGTCTATATTCTATTTATAAAAAAAAACCAAATTGCCGTTTAATTATTGAGGGTGCTGGAAGTCCAGTTGAAATGAATTTGATTCATAGAGATCTCACTAATTTAAGAGTTGCTAAGTACTTAAATGCAAATTGTATTTTGGTTACTGATATTGAAAGGGGAGGAGTATTTGCACAAATAATAGGAACTCTTGAATTAATGAAACCAGAAGAAAAAAAACTTATTAAAGGAATTATCATAAATAGATTTAGAGGAGATCTATCATTATTTAAAGAAGGGAAAAAATGGATAGAAAGTAGAACTCAAATTCCTGTTATTGGGATTATTCCATGGCTAAATGATACTTTCCCTCCAGAAGATTCACTAGATTTATTAGAAAGAAAATCTCGTTTCAAGAATCCTGAGATCAAAGTAGGAATAATAAAATTGCCATCAATAAGTAACTTTTCAGATTTTGATCCATTAGAAAATGAAGAATCAATCTTAATTGAGTGGATAAAGGAGCCAAAGAACTTGAAACAATTTGACTTAGTTATTATTCCTGGAAGTAAACAAACAATAAAAGATCAAATATTCCTTGAAGATTCAGGACTTTTAAAAAATATCAAAGAGTATTCAAAAACTAATGGGAATATTTTCGGAATTTGCGGAGGATTGCAAATGTTAGGTACATATCTTGAAGACCCGTTTTTTAAGGAAGGTTCAAAAGTAAATAAAAATCAAATAATTAAGGGAATTGGATTAATGCCATTAAATACAATTTTTCGCAAAAATAAAATAACAAGACAAATAACCTCAAAATCAATTTGGCCATCTCTTTCGGAAATTAATGGATTTGAGATACACAATGGGATAACTAAAAAAGATAAAAATCATACGACTTTAAAAATTAAGTCTATTTTTAAAGATCTAGATCTTGGATGGTATACAGAAAATAATTATGGAGGGACTATAGCTGGCACCTATATTCATGGTATTTTTGAAAATGATAACTGGAGATACCAATATCTGAATTTAATTAGGAAAGGCAAAAATTTACCAATGCAAGATAAAAAAACAAAATCTTATAAAATCAAAAGAGAATCAATTATTGACAATCTTGCAAATGCATTTGATAAGAATTTAAATCTTACATCATTATTAAATTGAAAAAATCATTAATTAAAATTTTATGGCCAAATAAAATAGAAACATTTGCCTCTGAGGGAGATAACTGGTTCTCAGCAGCTAAAAAAGCAGGCCTCGAAATTCCTAGTGGATGTTTAACAGGAAGTTGCGGAGCTTGTGAAATTGATGTTAATGGAGAAACAGTAAGAGCTTGCATTAGTTGTATTAAAGGAGTTAAAGGACTTAATTTAAACGTTTCACTTACTACAGACCCTTTCTGGGAAGTCTAAATTTTTATTAATTTTACTGGAAGCTTAATAAATTTTATTTAATACTCTTCAAGTAATTTTGATCCAATACAAACAAAGAATAATGATTACCAAAAAAACAATGTCTAAATATTTCTCAAACCAATATATTGATTTAAATAAAGGTTGAGCACCTTTAATTTAGAGAATTTGGTCGGTCGGATAATTTATGACCGTTAAGATTCCTTCATATCGATAAAAAATCCCTGCAATGAATTTGACGACAAAAATACTATTTGTATTATCTACGCTTCCTTAAGTGAGTTAAATATAAGTTTGAATAATTCGCAATGACTAAAAGTAACAACAAAAAGGTATTTAGATAGTTCAATTTTTAAAATCTATAACTCCTTTATAACTTTAAACCTTATAGTGTTAATAACATCAAATTAAAAAATTCTAAATACACCTCTTCTTACTTTTGTTTCGCACAACTAATTAGAACGGAGAGGGTGGGATTCGAACCCACGAATAGTTGCCTATTAAACGATTTCGAGTCGTTCGCTTTCGACCACTCAGCCACCTCTCCTTCTTCTAATTATTATGTATAAAATTTAATGTAATTTTACGATCAAAGGGATTATCTTAATTTTTAATCCCAACCAGCTTCCTTCATCATCCTTATTGCCATTGAGTTGTTACTACCAAGATCATCTACAGTAACCTTATCTGGTGTAAAATCTCCAAAGTTTTTAACTATCTGATTTTGATTAACTTCCTTTAAAGGATGTTCAAAGGTTGGAGCTGCTAATCCTTTACTGCCTCTGGGTGAAGCCAGAAATTCAAGAAGCCGAACTGCCTCAGCTTTATTTTTGGCATATTTAGCTACTCCTCCTGCACTTATATTCACATGCGCTGGACTTGGAGTAATAACAGCTGTTTTTTTTGCATATAAAGCATCTCTTCTTCCATTTACACCGGCGAGCATTCTAGCTACATAGTAATGATTAACGATGCCAATACCACATTTTTTCTTAGAAACTGCCCTTACTATAGAAATATCACCCGGGAAAAAAGGTTTAGAAACATTTGAAATCATTCCACTTAACCAAGCTTTAGTTTCTAATTCACCTTTATTAACGATTTGATTAGCAACCAAGGATTGATTATATGGGCTTTTTCTATTTCTTAAACATACTTTTCCTTTTAAAGACGGATCAGCCAGATCAGTATAATCCCTAATCTTATTAACATCTATTACTTTTGGATTTGCCACCATTACTCTTACCCTTCTAGTTAATGCATACCATTCCTTATTAGGATCTTTTAAATCATCTGGAACATCGTTCTCTAAACTTGGTGAGTTTATGCTCTGAAGTAATCCAGCTTTAGCAGCATTAGTAATTCTTGCTGCATCAACAAGCAGAATCAAATCAGCTTGAGAGTTTTCCCCCTCTCTTTTTAATCTCTCAATTAAAGAAATTCCTGCAGCTTCAATAAGTCTTACTTTGATACCAGTTTCTTCTGCAAATTTCTTATAAACTTCCCTATCAGTGTTGTAATGCCTCCCAGAATAGATCTTAACTTCTCTTTCTGTTGAATTTACAGGTAAATTAAAATTAATTATAAAAGTGAGAGTTAAAGCTGAATAAAGGAATTTCGTTAATTTTTGCACTTTTTATAAATAGTATCTATGGTTACTTTATATATATTCAAAGCATAAGAATCCTTAAAGATATTTTTATACAGGCAAATGTATCATTTCTTATAACCAATATGAATTATTTAACTCTACAACTTCTTCATGAAGAAGAAATCCAAACATTAGTTAACAATTTAAATAAAGAAAAAAATCTTTGGGAGGATGGAAAAAAAACGGCAGGGAGTCATTCATCAAAAGTAAAAAATAATCTTCAATTAGATAGAGAATCTGAAATTTCAAAGAATTTATCACAATCAATTAGAAAAAAAATTCTTTCCAACCCTCTTATCAAAAGCTTTGCGTTACCAAAAATAATTCATGGAATAATGTTTACAAAATCACTAAATAACATGCAATATGGGAGGCATATAGACAACCCATTTATGTCATCAGGTAGATCTGATTTGTCTTTTACCATTTCATTAAGTGATAAAAGCAAATACAGCGGCGGAGAGCTCATGATTGAAGAGATGAATTCAGAAAAAGAATTCAAACTAAAAGCAGGTGAGATAATTATTTATCCAAGCACTTACTTGCATTCAGTAAAAGAGATTAAAAATGGAGAAAGATTAGTATGCGTGGGTTGGATTGAAAGTTATGTTAAATCAATTGAAGAAAGGGAATATTTATTCGATCTTGATGCAGGGGCTAGAGGATTATTGGCAAAATATGGAAGGTCAGATGAACTGGATGTAATATTTAAATCTTATTCAAATTTGCTGAGATTACTTGGGAATTAGAGAATCATTTTATACATAAACTGTAAAAAAGTTTCAAATATATTTAGAATAGGTTTCAGAATTATCTTAAAAATGCCAAAAAAAAGTTCGATTTCATTATTCGTAGCCGCTACAAGCGCATTAGCAATAACGTCATCTGTAAATAGTGGAGAGAATGATATGGGTGGCCTAAAAGAATGGAATACAGATATGGACATTAATGCAGACTTTATATTGGATAAAGAGGCCCAAGATTTAGCAGATGAAGCTGCTAAATCCAGCACTTGCATTCCAATTGGAGAAGGAGAAAACTGCTGGTAAAAATCGAAAAGTTAACAGTTCAAAAAAAAACGCCCTTTACGGGCGTTTTTTATTTACTGGATTAAACTTTAGAATTTAAATGTAGTTTCTAATACTACTCCAGTGTAATCACGGTCAGCTGTTCCTCTTGCACTCTGATAACCAAATACAGAAGGTCTTATTTCCGTAGAATCATTAGGTTTGAATGAGTAATATGCTTCCCATGTAAATGGATCTTCAGCTTCAGCAGATGATGTTTGAGGTGATCCAAATGCTACACCAATTTTATCGCTAGCTTGGAAAAGGTCTTTCCAAGTTAATCCAACAAAATATGCATCAGTATCAGCATCCTGATCTTCAACTGTAGAGGTATCATATCCTACAGAAACCTCAGGAACTGCAGTACCTGAATCTTCAGGTCTCCAATAAGCTCTTAAGCCATAATTTGTACTAGCATCAGTACGAGCTTTACCTGCAGTTGTTGAATAATAAGAATCCTCCCAATCGTTAGACTTCAAAGCCATTAAAGCAGAGACATGATAACGATCTGTTGTATAAGCAACTTGTGTAGACCAATTAGTTTTAGCTTGATCAGTTAAAAATCCCATTGGTGAAGCAGGGACAGCAGCAGTTGTTGCTACAACAGTACCTGCAGCAGCAATTGCATCAGCAGCACCATCAGTAGCATCTTCAAGAATTACCTCATCTGCAATCGCTGTAATTTGTGCATCTGATAATGAAACTGTAGTCATTACAGCAGCTTCAGCTGGGTCTAAACCACCCTTACTAACTACATTTGAACTAATGGAGAAACCATTGTCAGCCTTATAAGCCCAGCCAATACCACTATCGGTACTAGCTCCATAAGCCGCTCCATTTCCCCCTAATTTAAATTGCTTAAGGGTTGGAGAATAAATAGATGGTGAAGCACCATGCATATAGTAGTTTTCAATCTTTGGTCCTATCCAAACAGTGTTATTGTCGCCGACAGGAAATTCATACCATATTTTATCAACTTTTAAAACGTCCCCATTTGTATTTGTGGAACTAAGGTAAGAGCCATCTGCAGCTGTAGCTAAAGGATCAACATCTTTTGAAGCATTTCCTGATTTGAGTCTCACGTACAAATTATCATCACCAGAAAAACTTGTATTTAAGTTCATTTGGTAAGTGTAATTGAAGTCAAGAACCTCAGAAATATCTCCTGAGTCGTTTTCTAGAGCTCCTAAAGCAAAAACTGCTTTACCATCTAAAGTTGTGGTATCTGAGAATCCACCTGCTTCAAAGTTAATATCTTGAAGATCTTGCTGATCAGTGGATACGATCTCTTCAATGACTTCGTCAGAGAATGCTGTTAGATCGATTTCTTGAGATGAAGAATAATTTTTTATTTCATCTAAGTTTATAACGTCGGAAGCTTGCACTAAGGTTGGAGCCATTAAGCCTACAGAAGCACCTGCTACCAACATTTGTTGGAAGAGTTTCATTTTACCTCACACGGAATTAACCCATAGATATGGGCCACTTTTATTGTATCTTCTGTAACAAAACGAAAAAGGATAATTAGATTCAAACCAGTGTATATTTTTATACTTAACAGCCCATGCCTTCTACGTAAATTATTATCAAATTAATTTTATTTATTTAATGGATATCCCAACAATTCTCTTTGCGAGATCCAAGTTTTTGCAACTTCTCTGGCTAACTTTCTAATCTTTTCTATGTATTGAGCTCGATCTGTGACCGAAATTACTCCCCTTGCATCAAGTAAATTAAAACAATGACTACATTTAAGTACAAAATCTAAAGCGGGGTATGTAAGATTTTTTTCAATAAGAGAATTTGCCTCTTCTTGATAGATTTCAAATAGTTTCCTGAGATTTTCAGGATTTGATTCACTAAAATTAAATGAGCATTGCCCCTTTTCAAATTGGAGCCAAATATCGCTGTAATTAATATCTCTATTCCAATTTAAATCCCAAATACTTTCTTTATCTTGCAAAAACATTGCAATTCTCTCTAATCCATAAGTTATTTCGATAGGTATTGGATGACAATCTATTCCTCCACATTGTTGAAAATAGGTAAATTGCGTAACTTCCATTCCATCTAACCAAACTTCCCAGCCTACTCCCCAGGCTCCTAGGGTAGGCGACTCCCAATTATCCTCTACAAACCTTATGTCATGATCTTTTGGATTTATCCCCAAAAACTCTAATGAAGCTAAATATTTTTCTTGTATCCCATTAGGAGATGGTTTAATTATTACTTGGTATTGAAAATAATGTTGAGCTCTATTTGGATTTTCTCCAAACCTTCCATCTGTAGGTCTTCTGCATGGTTCACAATAAGCAACACTCCATGGTTCTGGTCCAATAGCCCTAAGGAAAGTATGTGGATTCATAGTTCCAGCACCTTTTTCTGTGTCATAAGGTTGCATAATCAAACAACCTTCTTCAGACCAAAATTTATTTAAATTTTGAATTATATCCTGAAAATACATCGAATTAAAATTTTTAAAAATTTAGAGCTGCACCAATGAACATAGTAACAAAGTTGTAAGAAAAGAAATATTTTTGACAATGGTACTAATAAGATTTTAAATATCGAAAAAATTTAATGGCAGGGGTCCAAAAGTATTTAATTCTTCATTATCATCATGCTGACAAGTTATTAAAATCCCTTCTCCGAGACCATTTTCAGATCTAACAAAAACATTACCAGTTTTTTGGTTACCTTTTAAAAAAACACATCCCTCAGCATGAAGCGAATCTAAATTACCAAATTTTATTGAGGAATATTTATTAGAAATTGATTTCAGTGCTTCAATAGCTTTGGTATCAGAAGGTGCCATTATTCCTATTGTTATCCAATCGGCATTATAAATATTAGTTTCTAGTTCTCCTAATAGTTTTTTTTCTTGACTACTGATTAAAAGAGGAGCAGTTCTAAGACTGTTTAAATCAGCTAATTTATTTATTTCCATTTAATTAATACCTTAAATAATAATTGTTAACCAAAGTTTCTTCCATTCCAAGCCCACAATGAAGCAGGCACATCCTCGAAAGAAATATAAATTTTATCTATTGGAATTCCAATTTTTTCATATACAAAATTAGATATCGGCTTTGCCATTTCTGAAGGATTTAAAGAGCCTATTGATTTAATTTCTAAAAAGCAACAAGGTCTTTCATCATCAAAATACATTTCTGAATTATCATCTAACTTAGCCATAACAAATCTTTTTGATTTATTGGTTAAAGACGAAACTAATATTGAGATTTCTTCAAGTAATTTTTTCTTATCCTCTATTTTTGCTGAAGTAGAAACATTAATATAAGGCATATTTATGCAGCTAAATTATCTTTTTGAAAATCATTTTGTAGATTAAAAGTTTTATTTTTAAAAACTTTTTTTGATGAAAGATATGCCATATCGTATTGACTAATTCCATTTTTATATGGATTGAAAAGGGCATTTTTAGATCTACTTTTTTTGCTCCTTTTAAATTCAATCATTTTAATTAAATTAATATTTAATAATTTAACTTTTTTTGAACCGATGTCTAGCTTTTTTTAAAATCTTTAATTAATTAAATGCTAAATATATTTCTAAATCACAATATGAATATCTATTTACTAAATTTAAGGAACGATTCATTATTATTTTGGAAGTTCTAAATAATTATCAAAGAAAAAAGCATGATGAGAGTAATGACGAAGATTTTTATTCTCTTCCAAAATTTGTCTATCATCTAGACGCCAACTTCAGGAAATATCTTTCAAATGTTTATAAAAATGAAATTGCCGATTATTCAACTGTGCTTGATTTAATGTCGAGTTGGGATAGTTATTTACCTAAAGAGAAAAAATATAAAAAAGTTATTGGACATGGATTAAACAAACAAGAACTCGAAAAAAACAAAATTTTTGATTCTTATTGGATACAAAATTTCAATTTAAATCAAAAGATTCCTCTAGATAGTGGAAGCATTGATTATTGTTTAATAGTGGCAGCCTGGCAATATTTGCAATACCCAGAAAATTTAACCAAAGAAATCGTAAGAATTTTGAGTAATCAGGGCAAGATCATTATTGCTTTTTCAAATAGAGCATTTTGGCATAAGGCTCCTAATATATGGACTACATCTACTGAAGAAGAGAGAATCAAATATGTAAGAAAAGTATTAATAACAAACGGATTTAATGAACCAAAAATCATTAAAAAGTTTAATGAACCTTCTCTCAATATTTTTAATTTTTTAA
>CACLUD010000034.1 GCA_902609995.1 uncultured Prochlorococcus sp.
TACATAACTTGAAAGTTGATCTGATCCTATTACTACAGCTCTTTTATAACTGCCTGCTTTTAAAAATTGAGTAGCTGTTATTGCAGCAAATAAGAAACCACTACAAGCAGCTGTCAAATCAAAAGCAACAGCATTAATTGCTCCTAGTTTTGATTGAATTTCAGGAGCAGAACCAAATAGATCATTTGGAGTTGATGTAGCTAAAATTATCAGATCAATTGTTTCAATATCCCATTTAGCCATCTCAATTGCTCCCAATGCTGCCTTATAACCCATTTCGCTAACATTTTCTGATAGTCCAGAAATTCTTCTCTGAGAAATACCTGTTCTAGATTTTATCCATTCATCACTAGTCTCTACCTTCTTACTAATTTCCTGATTCGTCAAGATTTGATTTGGTACATAACTTCCACTTCCTTTAAATGAGACTCCAATTTGATTTAAATTTATTCCTTCCAAAAGAGTTATCTAATTACTTATATAAGTCAAACACAAATCTGACAAAATATGTTTTAAGAATTTAAAACTTGAAGCTTTTGAAGTTGATTTAAATTTTCCATAACATTATGATTTACAGCTGAATGAGCCAAACGCAGAGCACTTACTACAGATAATGACTTACTACTACCATGGCCAATTACACAAATACCATTTACCCCAAGCAATAATGCTCCTCCATGTTCAGCATGATCTAACCTTTTCTTAATTCTTAGTAAATTACTTTTTAAAAATTAGGGTATTAAGAAAATGGAATCTCTTATTGAAGACGAAAACTATTTATGAATTTAATGAGAGAGAAAGATTTGATTTACATCAAGAATTAGAAACTATTCTTCCATCTTTTATTCTTTTTTTGCCAGAATCATTTTATATAAATTGGCTCGCTAGATGGCGAGATAAAGACGATAAATTATTTCATCCCTCGAATTTAATAAAAGGAGACGTTTTAAAAAAATATTTAAAGATCCAAGATGGACCTATTTTAGGCAAGGTCATTAATTATCTTTCTATGGAGCTTGCATATAATAGATTGAATAATTTTGATGAAGCTATATATAAAGGAAAGCAATGGATTCAACAAAATGCGCCAAAATGTGATTAAATACACATAGCTTAATTTTTGTTTAAAGTTCAGACTTCAAATTATTTTTTAAAAATTTATGAGCATTCGTATTTACATTGGCAATTTACCACAAATATTTAATCCAAAAGAATTTGATAGTTTTTTAAAATCAGTATCGGATTCTATTAGATTTAAAGCTGTTCTAGATAAAGAAACAAAAGAGTGCAGAGGATTTGGTTTTGCTACAACAAATAATGAACAAAATGCAAATTCAATAATCGAAAAGCTTAATGGTTTTGAATTTAAAGGATCCAAATTGAGAGTTGAACTTTCAGAAAAGAAAGATTCTTCCCCACACAAGAGAAGTAGTCTAGGCTCTAATAAAAATAAAAAGAGGAAAGATTTCAAGAAGATTGTTCATAGTGATGCGCCTAATCTTGAAGCCCCAGATCCAAGATGGGCTGGCGAACTTTCAAAATTAAAAGATTTGTTAGCTAACCAGAAAGCCCATGCTTAGCTATTTGATCCTTGAGATTAAATAGGATATTGGTATTTCAAAGGCTTTTACTGAATTCTTTACAAAAGCTCTATTATTAAATACATCATAATCTAATCTTTCAATAGAGTCTAATATTCCTCTATAAAGGCGTAAAGATGTCCAGACAGGCCATCTTGCATCTGAAGATAACCACTTAATGCCATCTTCAGATTTCTCAAACCAATCACGAGCTCTTGTTAATTGGAAATTCATAAGCATCTTCCACTGATTATTTATTACTCCTTTTAATAACTCTTCTTCAGAATAATTAAATTTATTCATATCATCCTGGGGTAAATATATTCGACCTCTTTGTCTGTCTTCTCCAACATCTCTTAAAATGTTAGTAAGTTGATTTGCTATACCCAGAGCTATCGCTGCTTCTGAGGGGTCAGGCATGTTGCTCCATGGCGCTGATGTATAGGCACTATCTATACCCATTACATTCTGAGTCATTAATCCCACGGTCCCTGCTACCCGATAACAGTAAAGCTGTAATTCAGAAAAACTTTTGTATCTAAATTTTTCAAGATCCATTCTCTGTCCCTTAATCATATCTAAATATGGTTCTATATTCTGTGGAAATTTTTCTATTGTATCGAAAAGAACAGCATCTAAGTCTGATTGTATTTTTCCTTTGAAAACATTTTTTGTGTTTTCTTCCCATTCATTTAAATTATCTGAAAGTTCCTCAGTTGTCTTAGTTGAAGCTTCAATGCTATCCATTATTTCATCAGTTCTCCTACACCAAACGTAAATCGCCCAAATCGCTTTTCTTTTTTCGTACGGTAATAAAAGCGTCCCTAAGTAAAAAGTTTTAGCCCATTTTTGAGTTTCTTTTTGGCATATTTCATATGCTTTATTAAGTTGGGATAATGAATTTTTCAAAAAAGATTTTTTATTCTTGAGGTTTAATTTATTTTAGATGTTTCTCGTGAAATATTATTTGATGTTTTGGAATATTCTTTATTGATAGTTTCTGCGCATAATTTACCACTTAAGACAGCTCCCTCCATAGAAGCAAGATATTTTTGCATTGTATAATCACCTGCTAAAAAAAAGTTTTTTATTGGAGATCTTTGACTAGGTCTAAATTCTTGACATCCAGGGACTGCTTTATATACAGATCTTGGAGTTTTTACAACTTTAAACTTTCTTAGTTTAGTTTTGTCATCCCCAATAAAATGAGTTGGAAATAACTTTTTGAGTTCTTCCATTGTTGCATCGACTATATCTTGATCACTTCTGTTAATCCATTCTTTTGCAGGAGCAAAAACTAATTCAAGCATTGATCTATTTGGATCCTCATATTCCTTACAAGTTATACTCATATCTGCATAAACACTTAGAAGCGGAGATCTACTAAATAATAAGTGATCAATATCCGTTAATTTTTTATCAAACCATAAATGGATATTAATTACAGGAACTCCAATTAAACCATCTAGTTTTGAGAAGGCATCTATACCTTTCCATTGTTCTGGAATTATTAGTTTAAAGAGATCTACAGGCATTGCACTAACATATGCATCTGCTGTAATCACTTTTTTCTTTTCATCTGAGTCTAGAGGGGCAATTGTAAAACTTTTTACAGTGCTGTCCTCATTGAGGTCTATTTTTCTCAGAGGACTATTCATATGAACCTCACCTCCTCTTTCAGTTATATAATCAACCATTGGTTGGCAAAGCCTTTCTGGTGGAGCTCCATCAAGGAAAGCCATTTTTGAACCGTTTTTTTCTTGTAAAAATCTATTAAGTGCTGTTAATAAAACTGTTGATGAGATTTCATCAGGTCCAATAAAATTAAGCGCTTTACTCATAGCGATAAATACTTCATCATTAACTCTCTCAGGAATATTGTGTTCTTTTAACCATTCTGTCCATGATTTTGAATCACATTTATCAAGATATTTTTGTCCTCTTAACATTGCAGGAACTAAACCTAAGCCAAATAAAATCTTTTCATTCCATGAAAGCATATCATTGTTACTAAGAATTGCTGTTACTCCATTTGCAGGAGCAGGTATGTCAGGAAAATCAAATCTACTGTAAGTACCAGGCTCAGAAGGTTGATTGAAAATCATTGAATGGCTTTTCCATTGAAGTCTTTCTTCAATGTCTAATTCTTTGAAAAGTTGAAGCATATTTGGATAAGCACCAAAAAATATGTGCAAACCTGTCTCATACCAATCTCCATCTTCGTCTTTCCAAGCAGCAACCTTGCCACCAAGTACATCTCTGGCTTCTAAAACAATTGGTATGTGGCCATTGTCAACAAGATATTTTGCGCAAGATAAACCTGCTAAACCAGCACCTGCAATTACAACACGCATTATAAAATCAAAAAATAATTTAACACTTACAAAGAAGCTATCCTAAAGTTAGGACATAATTATTTTTTTTGTTGATTATTTTTCAGATTATGGAAAAAATGCTTTTAAAGTCAACCACTAGGCATGTAAGAATATTTACTGCTGATGTGGTTAATGACGATTTAATATTTCATCCTAATAAATTAACTCTTGATTTAGATCCTGATAATGAATTTATTTGGAATGAAGACTCCTTAAAAAAAATAAATCAAAAATTTTCTGAACTTGTTGAAGAAAGAGCAGGAAAAAGTTTAGATGATTATGAACTTCGTAAAATAGGATCGGAAGTTGAAGGTTTAATCAAATATTTACTTCAAAATGGATTACTAAGTTACAACCCTGAATGTAGAGTCATGAATTATTCAATGGGTTTACCTAAAACAAAAGAAGTACTGTGAATAAATATCCTAATAGAGGTCCAAGAAGAGACCCTGGCAAAAATTACTATTCCTCAAGGGATCGCGATAATTATGCAAAGCGGGATAGACAAATATCCCCTTCTAACTCTGGACAAAAAAATAATTTCAGCACCGGAACGATTGCTGTACTTGCTGGCGTTTTGATACTAGGTGTAGGTATAGGGAGCGCCATTACCAGTACAACAGATGGAGGGCAGGGTAATATAGCCAGTCAACAGCAATTAGATATGGCCGTTCCAGACCCAGAATTTTGTAGGCAATGGGGAGCAAGTGCTTTTGTGATTGATGTAGAAATGTATACAACACTTAATCCTTCAACTAGTTTTGTAACACAACCGGCATTGCAACCTGGTTGCGTTATTAGAAGGGAGAATTGGACAGTTTTACAAAAACAAGGAGCTATAAGTAATGAGGATGTTAGAGAATGTAAGCAAAGAATGAATACTTTTGCTTACATAGGCTCAATAAGAGATAAGCCAATTGTTAAGTGTGTTTATCAGACTGATGTAAATGAGAACAAATTCATTATCAAAGGTGATGGACAAGCGGAAGATGGAGGGGTGGGAATCAATAAGGAAGCCATTCAATTTTAGATTGAGTTAACTTGCCTTAAAGGGCTTTCAGAGCTTGCAAATTGAGGCAATATATATTTTTTAAAAACTTCTGATGCTCTAGATGTGTATCTTGATGGATTTGTAATTAATTTCAACTCCCTTTTTACCTCCAAATCAGCTAGATGGGGTTTGTGAATTGAACCACCTGCTAATTCTCTCTCAATAGAAACAACAGGTAAAAAAGAAACACCAAGACCAGATTGAACTGCATTTTTAATTGCTTCAAGAGAATTTAACTCCATTTCTATTTTTAATCTTTGAATATCAAGACCGGAATCCTTTAAAAGTTTATCAACAACTTTTCTGGTTGTTGATTGAGAATCTAATGTGACGAAATTTAGTTTGTATAAATCTTCTTTCATCAGTTCTTTCTTGTTGGCAAGTGGGTGTTTTGGTGGCAATACTAGAGCTAATTCATCAGTTGCATATGGAATTACTTGTAACAAGTTTTCTAGGTCGCTTGGCAATTGACCTCCAATTATTGCTAAATCAATTTGACCATTTGCAACGCTCCAACCTGTTCTTCTAGTACTGTGAACCTGTAGTTGGACAGATACATCAGGATATTTTTGACGAAAAAGCCCTATCATTCTTGGCATTAAGTAGGTGCCGGTAGTTTGACTAGCTCCAATTATGAGTGTTCCGCCTTTTAAACTATTTAAGTCTTCAATAGCTTTGCAAGCCTCATCACATTGATTGAGGATTCTTTCGCAATATTCAAGTAAAAGCTTACCTCCTTCAGTTAAAAGTGCTTTTCTACCCCCTCTATCAAAAATTGTTATTTCAAGTTGTTTTTCTAAATTTTGAATTTGTAAACTGACAGCTGGTTGGGTCACATAAAGTAAATCGGCAGCCTTTTTAAAACTTCCTTGAGCTGCAATAGCTTTCAATATTCTTAATTGGTCAAGAGTAAAAGGTAATTCTGGCATTATTTTTATGCCTACAATTTAACTTCAATTCTAATACCTAAGGGTATTATTGTTAATGATAAATAACTTGTATTTTGAAATTATATGGAGACTCACAAAACTTCTTTGTTGATTTTGGGATTAATATTAATTTTTGCTGTTATACATAGTGGAGGTGCTGCTTTAAGAAGTAGAGCAGAGGCTTTTATGGGAGCAAGATTATGGAGATTGCTTTTTGTTTCTTTAAGTTTGCCATCTGCAGTTATTTTAATTAGTTATTTTTTAGCACATAGATACGATGGCATTAGATTATGGAATTTTCAGGGTAATCAATATGTATTTTTGTTGGTTTGGATTTTAACTGCTATCAGTTTCTTGTTTCTATATCCTGCAACATATAATTTATTAGAAATTCCTTCAGTTTTAAAACCTCAAGTCAGAATATATGGTACTGGAATAATGCGAATAACAAGACATCCGCAAGCATTTGGCCAAATTATTTGGTGTTTAGCTCATACATTATGGATTGGAACATCTTTTACATTAATAACTTCGTTAGGGCTTATTTTGCATCATCTTTTTGCAATATGGCATGGTGATAAAAGATTAGAAATTAAATTTGGTGAAGAATTTTATAAGTACAAAGAAAGTACCTCAATAATCCCATTTGTCGCAATATTTGATGGTAGACAGCAAATTAAAGTAAAAGAATTTTTTAAATTATCACAAATTGGGATATTAATAGCCATTGCAATACTCTGGTGGTCTCATAAATATATAAATATTGCTGTTACAACATTTAATTCATCTTTTATGTCTAAAATTTTCAATTAGCAGTTTAGTATTAATGTATAAATTTTATTAAATATGCCTCAAGCTTCAGAAATTGCCTGGTTGATTCCTGTCTTTCCACTTATTGGAGCGGTGTTTTCTGGTTTGGGTTTAATATGTGCGAATAAAAAAATCAATAATTCTAGAGAAATTGTTTCTATCAGTCTTCTGTCGTTCGTTGGAGTTTCTGCTGTAATCAGTTATAAAACATTAATTGAGCAAATCAACGGTTACCAATCAGTAGAAAAATTATTTGTTTGGGCAAGTGCTGGAGATTTTACAATCCCAATGGGATTTGTTCTCGACCCATTAGGCAGCGTAATGCTCACATTAGTAACCACTATTACTTTATTAGTCATGATTTACTCTCATGGTTATATGTCTCATGACAAAGGTTACGTAAGATTTTTTACATATCTAGCACTTTTCAGTAGTTCGATGATGGGATTAATCATTAGCCCGAACTTATTAGAAATATACGTTTTTTGGGAATTAGTAGGAATGTGTTCATACTTATTAGTTGGTTTCTGGTACGACAGAGATGGTGCAGCAAATGCTGCTCAAAAAGCTTTTGTCGTAAATAGAGTTGGAGACTTTGGCTTATTACTCGGAATTTTGGGTTTATTTTGGGCTACAAAAAGTTTTGACTTTAATGAAATTGCAGTAGGGGTATCACAGTCAGTTTCAGAGAATTCATTGCCAGTCTGGGCTGCATTATTACTTTGTTTTTTAGTCTTCTTAGGACCTATGGCGAAATCTGCTCAATTTCCTCTTCATGTATGGCTACCAGACGCTATGGAAGGACCAACCCCTATTTCAGCGCTTATTCATGCAGCG
>CACLUD010000035.1 GCA_902609995.1 uncultured Prochlorococcus sp.
TTTTGTAGAATTAAAAACAGCTAGTAATGTTAAAAATAACAAAAGAAGATTATTGAGTTTAGACAAATGGCTATTATCTTTTAGAGATACTGTTGAGATAAGAGATCAACAGACTCAAATGGCTAAATCACTTTTTGAATTGACTAAAGAATTTGGATTTGATTATTTATATGAAAAAAATAGAAGTATCTCTTGGTCTTTAGCTTGGAGTTGGGCTTGCTTCTCGTTTCAAATAAATAAATTAGAAATGATCGAAAATTTTATATATGCATGGACTGCGAATCAACTAAGTGCTGCTATAAGACTTATACCCATGGGTTCAATAAAAGCACAAACTATTCAATTTGAATTGTTGGATTTAATCTCAGAAGTTTCCCAAGAAATTGTAGACAGTAATATCAATGATCTTTATGTTGGGAATATAAACTTGTCTATGGCTCAACAAAATCATAATGATCTATATACAAAACTTTTTAGAAATTAATTTATGAGCAGCAAATTAAGAGTAGGAGTTGCGGGTCCAGTAGGCTCGGGAAAAACCGCATTAGTTGAAACTTTATGCATAGGTCTTAAAAAGAAATATCAGATAGCTGTTGTTACTAATGACATTTATACAAAAGAGGATGCTAATTTTCTCATAAAGAAAAAGATTTTAGAGGAAGGAAGAATTGTTGGAGTAGAAACTGGTGGTTGTCCTCATACTGCAATCAGAGAAGATTGTTCACTTAATAAAAATGCAGTAATGGATCTTGAAAACAAATATGATCCATTGGATTTTATTTTTGTTGAAAGTGGAGGAGATAATCTTGCTGCAAGTTTTAGTCCAGAACTTGTAGATTTATCTATTTACGTGATTGATGTATCGGCTGGGGATAAAATTCCGAGAAAAGGAGGTCCTGGGATTACAAGATCTGATTTGTTATTAATCAACAAAATTGATTTAGCTGATATGGTTGGTGCAAATTTAAATATTATGCAAAACGATACAGATTTTATGAGAAATGGTAAACCATGGTTTTTTACAAATCTTTGTTCCGGCAGTGGAGTTGATGATGTTATTAAGTATTTAGTCGGTCAAATACCAAACATTTAAAGAAAAAAAAATAATAGGAAGTTTTATATTGGATTCAACAAAATGTTACTGACGCTACAAAACTAAATCCCACTCGTTAATAACTTTTACTTTATCCCCCAATGTGGGTCAAACACCTAATTTAAACGAATTCATGAGAATTTCAAGGCGTATTTTGGCAGGTTTAGCTACTGCCTCTCTTGCCGTTTCAGTTACTTCATGTGGAGGAGGTTCAGACACTTCCGGAAGTTTCGATGACACAGTAACTGTTGGTATTTTACATTCCCTTTCAGGAACAATGGCCATATCTGAATCAACTCTTGTTGATACTGAAAAAATGGCTATTGCAGAAATCAACGCTGCCGGAGGAGTAACCGTTGGTGGCAAAAGCTACAAAATCGATTACATCGTTGAAGATGGAGCTTCTGACTGGCCAACATTTGCTGAGAAGTCTAAAAAATTAATCGACCAGGATGGGGTTCCAGTTGTATTTGGTGGATGGACATCTGCTAGTAGGAAGGCAATGCTTCCTGTGTATGAATCAAAAGATGCATTCCTTTACTACCCAATTCAGTATGAAGCTCAGGAATGTTCAAACAACATTTTCTACACAGGTGCCTCACCAAACCAACAATCAGAACCAGCAACTGATTTTATGTATAAAAGATCTCCTGCCGCTGGAAAGCCATTTTTCTTAGTTGGTTCAGACTATGTTTTCCCAAGGACATCAAATACAATTACCAAAGAACAACTTAAATCACTTGGAGGAAAGGTTGTAGGTGAAGATTATTTACCTTTAGGAAATACTGAAGTTGCTCCAATTATTTCCAAGATCAAAAAAGCGTTAGCGCCATCAGGTGGTGGAGTAATTATCAACACACTTAATGGTGACCAAAACGTTGCTTTCTTTAAACAGATTCAGGATGCTGGAATTACTCCAAGTAATGGATATTATGTAATGAACTACTCTATAGCAGAGGAAGAAATCAGTACTATTGGACCTGAATTTTTAGAAGGCCATTATGGTGCTTGGAACTATATGATGTCTATCGACACACCAGAATCCAAGAAATTTGCAGCTGATTTCAAAGCTCTATATGGCAGTGACAGAGTAGTTGCTGATCCACAAGAGTCTGCTTACAACATGGTTTATTTATGGAAACAAGCAGTTGAAGATGCAGGCACATTTGAGAACAGTGCTGTTAGAGAAGCTCTAGTAGGACAAACATTCGACGCTCCTCAAGGACCAGTTGAAGTTATGCCTAACCATCACCTTGCTCAAACAGTAAGAATTGGTTTAATCAAGCCAGAAGGTGGATTTGAGATTCTGGAAGAAACTGATGGAGTTGTGTTCCCACAAGCATGGAACCAATTTGAACCTAGTTCAAAAGGTTATGCATGTGACTGGACAGACCCATCTAAAGGAGAAAGATATAAGCTTTAATTTAAAAGCTTACTTCTAAAGAGAAGAGGAGGCTTAATGCCTCCTCTTCTTATATCCACTTAAATTTTCTTCTTATTAAAATTGGAATTGCTTCTTGATAGTTTATTCAACGGTGTAGCGATCGGATCAGTTTTACTTGTAGCAGCCTTGGGCTTAGCTATTGTATTTGGTTTGATGGGTGTAATCAATCTTGCACATGGTGAATTAATGATGCTAGGTGCTTACACAACATATGTAACTCAATTAATTTTCAAACTCCCACTATTAAAACCCTATTACAACTCGTACGTTATAGTTTCTATCTTTTTTGCATTTATTGTTAGTGGAGTAGTAGGAATACTTTTAGAAAAAACTGTAATTAGAAAGTTATACGGAAGTCCATTAGAAACTTTACTTGCAACATGGGGAGTAAGTCTTATACTTCAGCAGTTCGTCCGAAGTGTTCCTTTAGCTTATGGGACAGGACTAGTAATAAGTCTCATAATAGGTTTATTTCTACCATCAGTATTTTCATTAAAAATAAAAGAGTCTATAAACTTTAAATATGTAAAATTTAGCTCATGGATATTTGCAGCTTTAGCAGGAGTTCTCTCCGGTAATTTAATTTCATCTTCTGTTAGCAAATTAAGTCGAGCTAGTGCAAGAAATGTGGATGTAACTGCTCCAGCATGGATGAGGGGTCAGGTTGAAATTCTTGGAACAGCTTTCCCAAAAACAAGATTAATGATAATAATAATTACTTTAATATCTGTGATTGCAATAACTTTATTTTTGAATCAAAGTGCTTGGGGTATGAGGATAAGAGCAGTAACTCAAAATAGAGAAATGAGTGACTGTCTTGGAATTTCAACAGAAAAAGTTGATGTTCTTACTTTTGGAATTGGTTCTGGATTGGCAGGTGTAGCAGGAGTTGCTGTATCTCTTTTAGGATCGGTTGGACCTAATGTTGGAGGAAATTATATAGTTGGATGTTTTATGGTAGTAGTTTTAGGAGGTGTGGGGAACCTATTGGGCACAATTTTTGCCTCTTTTGGAATAGGAATAATGACTGATTTAATTGGAGCTGGTCGCCTTTTAACAATATGGCCTGATATGCCTCTACCATTATCAAATACAATAAATTTCTTTGCGACTACCAGTATGGCTAGAGTTATGATTTTTGCTTTAATAGTAATTTTCCTGCAATTCAAACCTACTGGTTTATTCCCCCAGAAAGGAAGGATGGTTGAGAGTTAATGGAATTTAAAAACTTAAAACTAAGCAAAAAAACAACTTTTGTAATTTGGGTGCTTATTATTGCTTTTATTATTGCAGCTCCATCAATTCTCCCTGTTTTCAGATTGAATCTTCTAGGTAGATATTTATCATTAGCTATTGTTGCTTTGGGTGTAGATCTAATTTGGGGATTTACTGGTTTATTGAGTCTTGGTCAAGGTATATTTTTTGCTCTTGGGGGTTACTGTGCGGCAATGTATCTACAGATTACAAGCTCTTCTGAATTTCCAAATAATATTCCAGAATTTTTTGGACTTTACGGCGTAGATAATTTACCTTTTTTCTGGGAACCATTTAGATCTCCAATCTTTAGTTTATTTGCAATTTGGGTTATACCTGCATTAGTTGCAGGAATACTTGGATTTCTTGTTTTTAGAAACAGAATAAAAGGTGTATATTTTTCAATACTTACCCAAGCTGCTCTTTTAGTATTCTTTAATTTCTTTAATGGACAACAAAAACTTATTAATGGTACTAACGGGTTAAAAACTGATGTAACTCAACTTTTTGGACAAATGGTTGGTTCAGAATCAATCCAAAGAATGTTTTTTTGGTTTACAGCCTTATTAGTTATTGCGGCATGGTTTTTTTCAAAATGGGTAGTTAAAGGGAGATTTGGAAATATTCTTATAGGGATAAGAGATGACGAGCCAAGAGTCAGATTCACAGGTTACAATCCTGTCTTATTTAAAACAATAATATTTTCTATAGCAGGTGGTTTAGCAGGAATATCTGGTGCTTTGTACACTGTTCAATCAGGAATAGTATCCCCTCAATTTATGACAGTACCATTTTCAATAGAAATGGTTATTTGGGTTGCAGTGGGAGGAAGAGGGACTTTATTGGGAGCAATACTTGGAGCAGTCTTAATAAATTATGCAAAAAGTTTAGTAAGTGAAGCTTTACCTGCAAGCTGGATGTTTATTCAGGGTGGATTATTTATTCTAGTAGTCACAGCATTACCAGAGGGTGTTTTAGGATGGGTACAAGGAGAAGGACCAAGGAATCTGCTTCAAAAATTTGGTCTGAAAAGGAAAATCGAAACGTATCCAAGTCTAGAAATTAAAAATGAAACGGAGGGGTTAAAAAATGAATAAGAATACTAATTATCTATTAAGCTTAGAAAATATAACTGTTAGTTTTGAGGGATTTCTAGCATTAAATGATCTAAACCTTAGTTTAAAAAAAGGAGAATTAAGAGCTGTAATTGGACCAAATGGGGCGGGGAAAACAACCTTTCTAGATGTAATAACAGGTAAAGTAAACCCTACTAAAGGTGATGTTTTTTTTAAAGGAAAATCATTAATAGGAAAAAAAGAACATAAAATTGCACGTTTAGGTGTAGGAAGAAAATTTCAAAGCCCAAGAGTATTTGAAAATCTAACTGTTAAAGAAAATCTTGAGATATCAGTAAGCACTCCTAAAAGTCCTTTAAATCTAATTAATAAAAATATTAAAAATGATCAATTAGATGAAATTGAACATTTAATGAAAGTTATAAACTTATCTAAAAAAATCAATTCAAAAGCTGGTGCTTTATCACATGGTCAAAAACAGTGGTTAGAAATAGCAATGTTACTAGGCCAAAAACCTGATTTAATGCTCGTTGATGAACCCGTTGCAGGTCTTACAGATGAGGAAACTGATTTGACAGCAGATTTATTAAAATCATTATCTGGAGAAAATACAGTGGTTGTTATAGATCATGATATGGAATTCATAAGAAGACTTGATAGTAATGTTTCAGTACTAAATCAAGGAACAGTATTATGTGAAGGTACAATGGATACTGTTCAAAATGACAAGAAGGTAATTGATGTTTATTTAGGAAGACCGGAAGAATAAATATGAAAAATCTACTAGAAGTAAAATCATTAAATACTTATTATGGAGAAAGCCATATCCTCAGAGATGTAGATTTAACCCTTAAATCTGGAGAAATGATCTGTTTAATAGGTAGAAATGGAGTAGGTAAAACTACTTTATTAAAATCATTAATAGGGTTATTGAAGGCAAAGAAAGGAGAAATAAACTTTATTGGAGAGAATATAAATAGAAAGGCCCCACACCAAAGAGCTAGAAGAGGAATGGCATATGTTCCTCAAGGAAGAGAAATAATACCTTATCTAACTGTAGAAGAAAACTTAATGTTGGGAATGGAATCGCTTCCTGGAGGGTTGTCTAAAAATAAAAATATTGATTCAAGTATCTATGATTTATTTCCTATTTTAAAAGACTTTCTTTCAAGAAAAGGAGGTGATCTAAGTGGGGGGCAACAACAACAACTTGCAATTGCTAGAGCACTATTAGGTAAACCAAAATTATTGTTATTAGACGAACCTACTGAAGGAATTCAACCAAATATAGTAATAGATATTGAAAACGCTATAAATCTCATAATTAAAGAAACTGGTATCGGAGTTTTATTAGTTGAACAACACTTACACTTTGTTAGGCAGGCAAGTAGATATTATGCAATGCAAAGGGGAGGAATTGTTGCAAGTGGGCCTACAAGTGAATTAAGCCAAACAGTTATTGATAAATTTTTAAGCGTATAGGATTTGAACTTTCAAATATCATTTTAAATATCATTTTAAATATCATTTTTCGCATCTTATTAAATCAATACTATTAGGATGTGCATTTATATATTTATTAAACTCCATAGCTAATGTTCTTGCTTCATAAGCATCTAATGCATAAAAACAATTTTCTAATCTAAGATTTTGAAAATCTCTATAATAAACAGTATATGGTTTTAAAAAAGGCTTGTTATTCATATAATTTTAGATTTGTTAAAATAATATTTGTTTAGATACTTTAACCATGCATAAATTAATGAATTAAAGGAATATGTTTTGTTGCTTTCAATATATATAACCAAAAGGTTTAGAAAGTATTAAAAAAATTTATCGGATTAAAGTTTAGTTTTTTTATTTTTTCTACTTATATTTTTTCCTTCAATTAAGAAAACAAATTTTGATAATATTCCACCAAAGAGAGGAACCCATAATTTTTCATAAAAATATTTCATAATTAAGAACTATTAGGCAACACTAATCTCTTCTTTACTATCCATGTTCTTCAATAAGTCTAGATCTATCGAATTAAAAAGATACTGCATCAAAAGAATATCAAGCTCATTATTCAATAAATTGACCTCCGAAAAAAGAAGATCATCAACAAAATA
>CACLUD010000036.1 GCA_902609995.1 uncultured Prochlorococcus sp.
GATTGTTTGATAAGAAAAAATTACATAGTTACTGGTTAAATGAATGTAATAAGTCTTCCATTAAATGGCATGAGGGTTTTGCAGAGAAGATACACTTTCAGAAACATAAAAGTATTGTTACTACTAGTGATGGGAAAAGTTACTCAGCAAGATTAGTTGTAGATGCGACAGGATATGACCCTGTATTTCTTAAATTAAAATCATGTGGACCATTAGCAGTGCAAACTTGTTATGGAATAGTAGGAAGTTTTAGTAAGCCCCCACTAAAAAAAGGGCAATTTGTCTTGATGGATTATCGTAATGATCATTTAAATGAGGAGCAAAAAAAAGAACCCCCTACTTTTCTTTATGCAATGGATATGGGAAATGGAAAGTATTTTCTTGAAGAGACTTCGCTTGGTTTAGTAAATCCTTTAACAATGGATAAATTAAAAGAAAGATTAGAAAAGAGACTTGCTTACAGAAACATCTCAATTACTAGTATGCAACATGAAGAACTTGGTTTGTTTTTACCCATGAATATGCCTATCCCAGACTTTAAACAACCAATACTGGGATACGGTGGTGCCGCTTCAATGGTTCACCCAGCCTCAGGATATTTAATTGGAAATGTTTTAAGAAGAGCTCCATTGGTGGCAAAAGCAATATCAACTGCAATGAATGACAATAAATTAAGTACTTATAATATTGCAAGAAAAGGCTGGGAGAGTTTATGGCCTAAAGAATTAATAAGAAAGAAATCAATTTACCAATTTGGTTTGGAAAAACTTATGAGATTCGATGAAAAACTATTAAGAGAATTTTTTGGCAGTTTCTTTAAATTACCTAAAAGTCAATGGTATGGATTTCTAACTGATACATTATCCTTAAGAGAAATCGTATATGCAATGTGCATAATGTTTATAAGAGCTCCTTGGAGTGTCAAAAAAGGTTTAATGATTATGCATGGTAAAGAACTAAAAATGTTACTAAGGATAGTTTTACCAAATATATAAATAAAAATGAGAACTATTTTGATAAGCGGAGCTAGTAGCGGGATTGGACTTAATATTGCACATAAAGAACTAAAAGCAGGAAATAGAATTAGTATTGGACTAAGAGATTTAGAGTCTATTAAAGGCAGCGTTCTTGATCCTAATAATTGGCCAAGTGAAAAAATACTTATTAATAAATATGATGCATTAGATAATTTTTCTGCCAAAGAGTGGGTAGAAAATTCAATTTGCAAATTTGGAGGTTTTGATACTTTAATAAACTGTTCTGGAGTCCTTTCAAGAGTTCCTTTCTTATATAAAGATGGGGATGAAGAAGAAATTTTAAATACTTTTAATATAAATTTTTTAGCGATTTGGCATTTATGTAGACTTTCCTGGGAACACTTAAGTCAATCAAATAATGGAAGAATTATCGTTTTAGTGTCAATGAGCGGCAAAAGGTCCAAGGGAGATTTAGCAGCATATTCCTCATCAAAATTCGCTTTAATGAGTCTTTGTCAAACAATGAAGAACAAAGGTTGGGAAGAAAATATTAGAGTTACTGCTATTTGTCCTAGTTGGGTTAATACAAAAATGGCTGAGAAAATATCATCCTTAGAAAAGTCAAAAATGACTCAACCAGATGATATAGCTGAAATATGTTCTACAATCCTGAAATTACCAATGCAGTCAGTTCCATTTGAAATAGCCTTAAATTGTAATTATGAAATTTAATTTAGTCTGAAAATTAAAAAAGCAATTGTTATCATCGCAATTGCTATAAATAAACCTTTTATTCGATTCGTTAATAATGAAAATAGAGATAAATCATCAGAAAAATATCCTCCAAAACTCCCTGTTAGAAACAAAATTATCATAGGAATCGATGCAAAACCGAATGAATAGGAAATATTCCTTACAAATCCAACATTAAAGTAATTGAGAATTAAAAAATTTGTTCCAAATAATAAAAAGGATGCAAATAAAGTTATGGAAACCTCAGCATCAAGTGTATGGGGTAAATTTCCTTTTAAGTCAAATTGTTTTTTACATTCAGATATTTGTCTTTTAGTTAGTTTCAAATATCCAGTTTCAGGAATTCTTTGGGATTTATATTTTCTCAATAACCTGGCTTCTAGAGTTTCAGGTTCTTTTGTCATGATGGAAGTTAGTAATTCATCTGGTTTGAGTTTTCTAATTTTCTTATCAAGATTATCTGCCTTACCGATACGATAAAGATCTCCAACTCTTATGAGGTAAACATATCCCGCCATTTTCGATGTAAAGTTAAGTTTAATACTATGTAGATAATACTAAAAGAATCAAAAAATTTTTAATTTTTAACAAAATGACAACAGATATTTTATATTCATTTCGTAGATGTCCATATGCAATTCGAGTTAGATGGGCATTATTAATTTGTGAAATCAAAGTAGAAATAAGAGAAGTTGATTTAAAAAATAAGCCCATCGAATTCCTGAATAAATCCAGTTCAAAAACTGTTCCAATTTTATTAAAAAAAAATAATGAAGTCATAGAGGAAAGTTTAGACATCATAATCTGGGCACTTTCAGAATCAGAAAAGGAGAATATAAAGAAAATTTATAATCCCCAAAATAAAGAGGAAGAAATTTTAGAGATTATTTCTGAAAATGATCATATTTTTAAATATCATTTAGATCGTTTTAAATATTCTGCAAGATATGTTGCTAGCGAAAAAGATTATCACTTTCTAGAAGCTTCTAAATTCATAAAAAAATGGAATAAAATGCTTTCAAATAACAGATGGATGATGGGAGATAAACCTTCGATTGCGGATTGGTGTATTTGGCCATTTGTAAGGCAATTTAAAATTGCTTGCGAAAGCCAAAAAAAAACAAATTATTTTGATGAACCTATAAAAGAGTGGTTAAGACATTTTGAAAAACATCAAAATTTTAAAAAATTAATGCATAAATTTGATGTATGGAGGCCATCTACAAATAGAGAATATTTCCCTTTTAATTAGCTTTCAAGTAATTTTCTTTTTTCAATAATTCTTGCTAATTCTAAAAAATATCCTGCTGTTCTAAATTTTCCAATATTTTTTTCTTTAAATTCAATATCACTTCTAATTTCTGCAGTTTCAGCCATAATTAAATCCAGTTCGTTAAATCCAAGACTATATAATTCTCCTAGTTCAATTTCTCTTCCAAGCAAGTGACTTCTAAACCATTTTTCCTTGTTTTCTTGAGGAGGAATATCATATGGGGTATGGGACATAAATTAAGAAAATATATTTTTATACTAACTTAACTTCTTATTGATAACTTGTAGAAAACCTTTTGTTAAAAAAGAATGCAACCAAAATAGTAAAAAGAGTTATTGATGCACAAATCTCAGTCCAATAATCTAATCCTATTTTTGAAATCAATAATGGAGCTAATACTGTAAAAAATCCTCCTGATAAGATTAACTGAGCAAAAAGTTGCTTTGATGTAAAAATCGGAAGTGTTTTAGAAATATTTTTTGGATCAGCGAGTCTTAAAAGAAGTAGTCCAGATGCAACTACTCCCGTTGAATTTCCAAATTCTATTAAACTTCTCTCAAACCAGTGTTTTTCAAATACAAAGTATGCGAAATAAGCAATACAAATTAAATTCCAAATCAAACCAAAAACGGTAAGTACCAAAATCAATCTCCAATTATCAAGAACAGTAGCAATATCTAAACTTGCCATTGCTGTGAAAATTAATAAATCTGTGGACAAGATGCCAATTTCTCTTTGAAGAAGATTAGATATAAATTCTGTATTATTGGTTTTTTCTAAGATATATCTAATCAAAAGTGATCCTATAAGAATAAGTGGAAATACAGGAAGCGATAAGATTACTTCTTTTGAGAATTCCCCAAAGTAGTTTGAAATATACCTCAAAAGGTTAAGTATCAAGACCCCAAAAGAAATTGCTAACCCTACAAAGCCAAGATTTATTAATAAAATTCTCAAATCTGAAAAAATGCCTATTTTCAGATTTTGATTTTCATTTTCTGCTTTATCAATAATCTGCTCTGTATCTGAAATTCCTAAAGTTCTTCCTACAAAAATAAAGAGACTACCTAATAAGGAAGAGGATAAAAGGCCCATTGTAGCCATTGCAAGACCTAAGTCTAAGCCATCTGAGAATCCAAGTTTATTAAAACTTTCTCCAATGATAGTTGCAGCACCATGCCCACCTTCAAAACCAACTTCTATTAAACATCCCATTAAAGGATTTGTTTCCATAGAAGGAGACAATAAGTATTTGACTACTAATCCTCCTATAAGAAATTGACCAAAGCCCAATGAAAGAGCCAACAAAAACTGATTTATAATGGGTCTAATTAAACCATTAATATTTGGAATTGGCCTGCCCATCATTAATGTCGCAAACACTAGAGATAAGAGAGGAGTAGGAAAATTACTCCAGACATTTGTAGTCTCCTTAGATAAAACATTTATTAATCCATAGGGACCTATAGATATTCCTACAATTCCAGAAATAACAGCTATGGGTAATCCAAATCTTTCTAATTGAACAGCAAATTTAAATTTCCTTCCAAAAATCAAGAAAAAGCCGATTACAAAAAATCCTATTAAACTTATTGAAAGAGAATTTGAGAAAATATTTTGATTCTGTAGGAGAGAAATATTCAACTATTTTAAACTTAATACTTTTTAAATCTAATTTAATAGATAAAATTTATCAAATAAAAAAGGCCTCATTAATTGAGGCCTTTTAATATTTATTAGTGACTAAAATTTAATCTTTAAGAGTAACAGTAGCACTATCAATGTTACTGATAGCATTTGTAACTCTCTTAAAGTCAAATCCTAAGGCTCTTAGTGCATGCCATAGATGACCTTGAATAAAGAAGAAACCAAAGTAGTAATGTACATTTGCTAACCATGCCCTTGATGTATAAACACCATCAGGGAGGTCAACAGTATCAATCCAATATGGAGAAATACTGAATTTCAGTTCAAGTGGTTCACCAAAAAACTCTACAGGATACACTGTTGTATTTGATGCGCTCCAGAAGGCAGCAATAATTGCCATCCAACCAATACCTGCTAAAGACCATGAAAGAACTGCTTCTGCAGATAGTAGACCTTTACCTTTAAATTTGGTATATTCACCAACTTGCTTTGTAGCAATGTGCCAAGCACCACCTGTAATCAAGACAAATGCGAGGAAAGCATGACCTCCCATAACATCCTCTAAATCATCTATTAGTAGAAAATCTGTTTGATGATTCCAAATCTCAGCAAGGTTTAGATCATACTCAACTTGTCTCACGGCACCAATAGCTGGATCGTAGACTCCATGAACTCTTGCCCATTCAACAAGAAGAATTACAGCGAATCCAAGAATAATTAAATGATGTCCAAGGATGAAAGTTAATTTATCTGGATTATCCCATTCAATATTGAATTTCCTTGCCTTTGCGACTTCTGATTCTTCAAGATTTCCTGGAAGAAGTAGCGAGTGAAGTAATCCACCAGCTGCAAGTACCATAGAGGAAACCAAATGAACAATAGCTATAGCTAGTACAGGTTTGGTATCTCCCATTAGAACTCCATCAGCATCGAACCCTATTCCAAGGGTAGCCAAGTGAGGAAGTGCAATAAGAGGTTGTTGACCCATTGGGACACTGGGGTCAAATCTTGATAGTTCGAAAAGAGTGAAAGCACCTGCCCAAAAAACAATTAACCCTGCATGAGCGACATGAGCAGCGATAAATTTTCCTGAGCGATTAGCTACACCTGAATTACCAGCCCACCATCCATAGGTGGTGTCTGGATTACCATAGGTTTGCATTTAGGAATTGATTAGCTTAAACGTTTTGAGAATACTTTATATTTCATCAAACGGTTTAATTCATAACAAAATTGTAAAGGTTATTAACTCTAAGGGGATATATGTAAAGTCAATTTCAATTAAAATTCTGAGTGTAAAGACGTTTAATTTATTGAAAAATTAATTACTTCAATTAAAAATACTTAGCATTTTCAAATATGATCGAATTTTAAAAATCTTTTTTTGCTGACATAAACAATTTTTTGTGTAATAAAAACAAATACATTATTGACCCATGCTTAAACAATTACTAAAAAGAGAATAAGATAATTCCTCTCATGACAACTTCCCAAAGTAATACTAGAAAAATTTCACTAGAAATGAAATCAGAGGTGCATTACAAAAAAGCTGCAAATTCCTATCGGAAATCAGAGCAATATATAAATATGATTAATTTATATCCAATTCTTCAAACCACTTTGATTGACGTTGAGCATGAGAATTTGGTTAACTAGTAAACTTGCTTAGAGACAATTTTTTAATCTAGAGGAGTTTTCAAATTGTTTAGAAATCAAGCAGCATATTTTTCATATTTATCTTCATAATAATAATTATCAACTATTTTTTTACACAATAATGAATTGTAAAGAGCTTCTGGGTTCCAAGGTTTTTTTTGCCCATGAGGAGAGCTCCTCCAATGTATTCCAGGTTTTAAAAAACCGTTCTCTCTAAGATATGAAAGTTTTATTTCAGTTATACCTAAATACTCAGCAGCAGAATTGGATGAGTGCCATATATTTCCTAACATTGATTAATTAAATATTATTAATCCTTAATAACGTTTATTTTATTACTTTGAAAGGGGAGAAAAGTTTAAAATAATTATTTGATTCTTAAGAATATAGTTTTAATGGATATTGTTGACTTTATTTTTTATTTCAAATTAAGTGATATCGAATAAAGAATCATTTTTAATGAAGATTTTTTCAATGCCTTCTTTTGATTTATTACTTAATTTATAATCTGAATAATCTTTTGTGATCGCTTCACTTTTAGGAAGAATT
>CACLUD010000037.1 GCA_902609995.1 uncultured Prochlorococcus sp.
TTATATTTCTAGATACAGAAACAGAGGTATGGTAAATAAAACTCAATCATTTACGACAATGCAGACAGCATTAAATGCCATGGCAGGTCATTACAAAAACTTTGCAACTAGGCCTCTGCCAGATAAGCTTAAAGAGCGTTTAACTAAAGAATTCACTCTTGCCGAAAAAATGGTTCTCAGAGAAAGTTAATACAAATGATTTACTTTTTTAAAGTTATTCAATAATTTTTAATATATTATATATTCGTACAAAAATAATGCTCTTCTAAAATTGGCTAATGTTGTTGTAATCGGAGCCCAATGGGGCGATGAAGGAAAAGGTAAAATAACCGATTTATTAAGTCGTTCGGCAGATGTTGTTGTTCGTTATCAAGGTGGTGTAAATGCAGGACATACTATAGTTGTCGATGATAAGGTTTTAAAATTACATTTAATTCCATCTGGAATACTTTATAGAGAAACAATTTGCTTAATTGGATCGGGAACAGTTGTAGACCCAAAAATATTACTCAAAGAAATAGATATGTTGATTGATAATGGAATAGATATATCAGGATTAAAAATTTCATCAACCTCACATGTCACCATGCCTTACCATCGTTTATTAGATGAAGCAATGGAAGCTGATAGAGGTTCCAATAAAATAGGAACAACAGGGAGAGGGATTGGCCCAACATATGCTGATAAATCACAAAGAAATGGGATAAGGATAAGAGATTTGCTTAATGAAGATAGATTAAGAGATGTAATTGAGATCCCTCTTAAAGAAAAGAATGGACTTCTAGAAAAAATATATGGCATTACTCCCCTTGATAAAGATAAAATAATTGAAGAATATCTTGATTATGGACAAAGACTCTCAAAGCATGTAGTCGACTGTACAAGAACTATTCATGCTGCTGCAAAAAATAAAAAAAATATTCTTTTTGAAGGGGCGCAGGGTACATTACTTGACTTGGACCATGGAACATATCCCTATGTGACATCATCAAATCCGATATCAGGAGGTGCTTGTATTGGTGCTGGAGTTGGGCCAACTTTAATAGATAGGGTAATAGGAGTTGCGAAAGCATACACTACTAGAGTTGGAGAGGGGCCATTCCCAACAGAATTACAAGGAAGTATTAACGATCAACTTTGTGATAGAGGAAGTGAATTTGGAACTACAACTGGAAGAAGAAGAAGATGTGGTTGGTTTGATGGAATTATTGGCAAATATGCAGTTTATGTAAATGGTCTTGATTGTTTGGCAGTAACAAAATTAGATGTGCTAGATGAATTAGATGAAATTCAAGTCTGTATTGCATATGAATTAGATGGTAAAGAAATAGATTATTTCCCCACAAATTCTGATGACCTAAAAAAATGTAAACCAATTTTTAAAAAATTAAAAGGATGGCAATGCTCGACTGCTAATTGCAGAAAACTATCTGATCTGCCTGAAAATGCAATGAATTACCTCAGATTTCTTGCTGAATTAATGGAAGTACCAATTGCGATTGTTTCATTAGGAGCTAACAGAGATCAAACTATAGTAATTGAAGACCCAATCCATGGTCCTAAAAGAGCTCTTCTAAGATAATCAAGAAATCTGATGTTAATGATAGACAAAAACAATCTTTTTGATCTAAAAAAAGATATCGATCTTATTGGATTAGGAAATGCAATAGTTGATATTATTGTTAATGTGGATGATGAATTTTTAGAGATAAATACCCTTAGAAAGGGATCTATGAATCTTATCAACTCGAATGAATCTGAAGCTTTATTAAAAAATTGCACAGTAATAAAAAAAATATCAGGGGGGTCGTCTGCTAATACTGTCGTATGCTTGGCTGAATTAAATAATAATGTTCAATTTATTGGAAGAGTAAAGAATGACAATTTTGGAAATTTCTTCTCTACTGATATTAAAAGAAGTAATACTATTTTTAATACCCCGCCAATAGATAAAGGGCCCTCAAGTGCACATTCAATAATTTTTATAACTCCAGATGCTCAAAGAACAATGTGCACATATTTGGGGGCTTCAATTGAATTTGAGCCTAAAGATGTAAATTATAATTTAATAGCAAATAGCAAATATTTATATTTGGAAGGATACTTATGGGATAGTGATTTAGCCAAAAATGCCTTTCTTCAAGCTGCAAAGCTTGCCAAAGAATCAGATACAAAAATAATACTTTCATTATCGGACTCTTTTTGTGTAGATAGGCATCGAGAAAGTTTCTTAGAATTAATTAAAAACTACATTGATATAGTTTTTTGTAATGAATCAGAAGTTTTGAGTCTATTTCAAGAAAATGATTTACAAATATGCCAAGAATCTATTTCTTCAATATGTGAATTAGTAATAATCACTTTAGGAAGTAAAGGTTCTTTAGTTGTTAATAAAGACAAGTCTGAAGAAATAAAACCAAAACTATTAGGAAAAATCATTGATACAACAGGCGCAGGAGATCTTTATGCTGGTGGATTTATTCATGGACTAATTAATAATTATTCTTTAAAAAAGTGCGGAGAAATAGGCTCAATATGCGCTGGTCATATAATTACTCAGTTAGGTTCAAGATCTAATATTGATCTTCAAAAGTTATTACGGACACACTTGATTTGAACAAGATTTATTTACCCATTTAAAATATTTTTTTTCAGAATTAAACTTTTTATAAATAATTTGAGGAACATTATAAGATATCTGCTTTTGTAAGAAAACCACCAAAGCATTTTTCAATTCCGGTTTACTTTTTATTATGATCTCCAACTCATTAACCTCCTCAATTCTTCCTTTCCACTCATAAATCGAATTAATCTCTTTTAATGAGACACACGCTGCAAGTTTTTTTTTGAGTAATAATTTAGCTATTTTTTTAGCTGCTTTTTTATTACATTCAGTTGCTACCAAAAGTAAAACTTTCTTCATTCTAAAGTGTTATTTTTACCAGTTAATTGATTTATCAACTTATCATAATCAAAAAATATAAGCGAGTTTTTAAATTTTAATTTTGGCCTTTTTACTAAAAATAACTTCATATCACTTTTATAAACAATTTCCTCCCAATTCATTTGTGCATAACTTCCAGAATCTCTGCAAAGTATATAATCTATCTTCCAATGATCACATAGTTTTTTTTCTAAGATATTTCCTTTGTTTTTACTAGGTTCGAGTATTGCTATATTTGAATTTTTTATACATGAGGCTAAAGCTTTGGATATGCTTTCATATGTTGGAATTACTCTTGTAAATACATTTGCACCACATTTTAAATAATAACTTGCCGTCTCATTTAACAACCTAGATCCTATTGCTAAAAGAATATTTTTATTTACTAAAACTTCCTTGTTTATATTTTTTAAATCCTTTATGTAGTAAAAGTTTTTAAATGGTTTTATTTCCGATTTCCTCTCAAAAGCCAAAAGAGGCTTTTTGATTTTTTTACATGCTTCATCTAGGTTTTGAGAAATAATTAAAGCAAATGGATGAGTAGCATCTATTACAAAATTAATTTTATTTTTTTCAATAAATTTGATGATTTCACTTGAATCATTTAATTTTCCTGTAATGATGTGTAACTTTGAATTTTCAACGTAAGATTTACTTGCTTTATGCGTGACAACACTTACAAATACTACATAATTTAGTTTTAATAGTTTGTTAACTATGACTGGCCCATCTGAAGTTCCTGAAAGGATCCAAACATTTTCGTGGCAATTTTCTGAATTGTGCATCAAGATATTTGTAATTAAATAGAAAGTCAATGAATCATTGTTTAATTCAAGCGGTAATAAATAGCGCTCCTCAGATGAGATATACCAAAGAAAATAAAACACCCATTGCTGAAATGACCGTTAATTTCAAAGGGTTACGCGATGAAGATCCATTTAGAGAATTAAAAGTTTTAGGTTGGGGTACTATTGCTCAAGAAATGGTGGGAGAATTAAAAGAAGGTCAAAACATAGTTATTGAGGGACGTTTAAGAATGAACTCAGTAACCAGAAAAGATGGTACCAAGGAAAAGCAACCTGAACTGACAGCTTCTAGAATTCATAATATTAGTCCAGGAGTACAAATAACCTCAGAGAAAAAAGAAACTAACATTTCTCATAGCAACAATAGCAATTCTTCTGAAGAAAAATCGGGAAATACTGAAAATTCACAATGGAACACATCTCCTTTAGTCCCTGAAGTTGACGAAATACCTTTTTAAAATCAAGTCTTAATATTTGATTCTTGAACACGTATAATAAGTTTGCTTATTTTTCTTTCAAGATCAGCCAGTTCACCCCTAATCTCTGACCATTTACCTTTATCAAGATTCTCTAACAACCATGCTCTATCTTGATCAAGTTTTAAAATTAAATCTTCTTGATTTGTAGAATTATGATCTTGCATAATATTCAATAACTTTTCTAATAAAACAAAATGAAGAAATACCTATCTCCTGCAAACATAATAACAGTCGTAGGAGGTGTTTTAGCTTTTATTGGGATGACAGCCTATTTTACTGAGTCAGTAAATCTAAGCGTGCCTACGTTCTTTTATGGAGTCCCTATTTTATTAATTGGACTTGGTTTGAAAACTTCTGAAATACCTCCAGTCATTTTAGTAAATAGAAATGATTTTAAGACCAATAAATTTAATAGACCCAAAGAATTAACCGAATTAGTTAGAGATGTAACCAGATGGAGGTATGGAATAAAAGCGCATCTTGAATCTTCATTAGAGGCCTTAAATTTATGGAATGAAGATAATCCTCCCCAACTTAAAGAGATTGAAGAAATTACAAAAGAAGAAAAGAATGGTTTTAAGATGCATTTTGAAATCAATGATGTTCCCTTTGAACAATGGATTGAGAAACAAGAGAGATTAAACAGGTTTTTCGTCAAAGGTCTTGAATCAGAATTTATTATCAACGATAATAAAAAGGAATTCGATTTGATTTTCTTTTATTAAATATTTTTTTCATGATGGATGATTCCCTAAGAGTATCAATATTAAGCGAGGCACTTCCATATATACAAAGTTTTTCAGGTAGAAAAATTGTTGTTAAGTATGGCGGTTCTATTATGGAAGATGAAAAATTAAAAAAAGCTTTCTTCAGAGATATTGCTCTTTTATCAAGTGTTGGTGTTTGCCCAGTCGTTATACATGGGGGTGGTCCCGAAATTAATCGGTGGCTAAACAAATTAGAAATATCGCCAAAATTTGATAATGGGTTAAGAGTTACCGATGAGAAAACAATGGAAATAGTTGAGATGGTGCTTATGGGAAGAGTAAATAAACAGATTGTTAGGGGGATCAATAAAACAGGCTCATTAGCTGTAGGGATTTCAGGACTCGACGGCAACTTAATTCAGTCAAGAGAATTAGGAGATGGAAGTCATGGATTAGTTGGAGAGGTCACACAAATCAACCCTGAGTTATTAGACCCTCTTATTTCGAAAGGATATATTCCTGTTATATCGAGTATTGGTTCTACAGCAGATGGCATTTCTCATAACATCAATGCTGATTTCGTAGCGGGCGAAATTGCTGCGGCAATAAATGCAGAAAAACTTATTCTTTTAACTGATACTGCAGGGATACTAAAAGAAAGAGATAACCCAAATAGTCTCATAAAACAAATCAATCTAAAAGAGGCCAGAAAATTTATTGAAAAAAATATTGTTTCTAATGGCATGCTACCAAAAACGGAATGTTGTATTAGAGCTCTGGCTCAAGGAGTAAAAGCTGCCCATATAATTGATGGAAGGATTGAACATTCATTACTTCTAGAAATTTTCACAAATTTAGGTATTGGAACAATGATTAATGCTTGAGAATGGATTCATACAAGCAAATTGTTGAAAAGGCAGAGTTAGCTCTTATTAAAGGTGAATATAATCTCTGTATTAAATATTTATACCCAATCATCGAATCTTACCCTCTCTCTAGTAAAGAAGGAGTTAATTTACGAACCATAATAATTACAGCCCTATCAGGCATCAATAAAAAAGAAGAAGCAAAAATATTTTGCAAAGAACTTTTAAAATCTCATGATTATAAAGTGCGTGAAAATGCAAAGTATTTAATGGAAATTATCGATTCTCCTGAAATTAGAAAACCTGAGAATTGGAATATTACTATTGAAAGTAATCCCACCTTAAACAAAACATCTCTTTCCTCTCTAAAACTTAATAATCAGAAGAAGAAGGGGAAAAAGTTTATAGATACATCAAATATTCCAACTGGTCAAACAAAGCCATTTCAGAAAGGATTTATATTTATCATTTCTCTATTATTGTTATTACTAATTCCACTGTTAAGCGGGTGCGTTAAAGTTGAAGACACTCTAGATATTAGTGAGATTGACTCAATTAATAATAATTTCAAAATTGAAAGCAAATATATTAAAAAATTTCCTTGGCAAATAAATTTCGAACAAAAAGTTAAAGAAGTTTTTCCTGATGGAGAAATATCAACAGGAGAATTAGATTTTTCATTTAAAAATAAAAATCTAAGTATGGAAACTGCTCAAGAAACTCTTTTTAAAATACAAAAGATTGCAGGTGAATTGTTAGGAGAGTCGACTGATCTAAAAATTGACAGTATTGAAAATAATTTTCTCTTTTTAAAAAAATATAACTTCAAGATTGATTTTGATCTTCAAAATCTTTTAAATGTAGAAGATTTAGAAATAACTCTCAATATTGTTAACCCAAATAAAGTTAGAGTGAAAGACCTAGAAAATTCTAATGTAGAAGTATCTAAGAATTTT
>CACLUD010000038.1 GCA_902609995.1 uncultured Prochlorococcus sp.
AAAAATTTTATACCTATTCTCAAAACTTGGCCTGCTGATTTAGAAACACCATTATCAACATGGCTTAAATTATCAAATAAAGATTCACATGGTGTCTTTTTTGAATCTGTTGAAGGTGGGGAAAATTTAGGTAGATGGAGTATTGTTGCTACTAATCCTCTTTGGGAAGCAGTTTGTCGTGGAGAAGAAACTATTAAGACTTGGAGAAGTGGAAAAAATGAAACATATAAAGGCGATCCATTTGATTTATTAAGAACTTGGACCGAAGAATATAAGTCATATAATATCGATAATTTACCTTATGTTGGTCAATTATATGGTTCTTGGGGTTATGAATTAATCAATCGTATAGAGCCTAATGTGCCTATTAATTCTTTAGAAGATAATGATATTCCCTATGGGTCTTGGATGTTTTTTGATCAACTAGTGATATTTGATCAAATGAAAAGATGTATAACTGTAGTTGTATATGCTGACACTTCCTATGCCTCAGAAACTCATGTTGAAGAAATTTATCAAGATTCGACTTTAAGAATAAATAGAATAAGAGATTTAATGAGTGCTCCAATTAATGAAAGACATGCTTTTAACTGGGATGAAAAAAAAAGATTTGAATATTGCAATTTCAAGTAATTGGGAAAGAAAAGAGTTTGAAGAGGCTGTTATTTCTGCAAAAGAATATATAAGAAAAGGAGATATTTTTCAAATTGTTATTAGCCAAAAATTTCAATCGAAAGTAAAAAGTGATCCCTTTAATTTATATAGGAGTTTAAGGATTGTAAATCCTTCACCTTATATGGCTTTCTTTGATTTTGGATCATGGTACTTAATAGGTTCTAGTCCTGAAGTAATGGTCAAAGCAGAGAAGAATAAAACTAATCAAATTGTTGCAAGCTTAAGACCGATAGCTGGCACAAGGCCAAGAGGTAAGGATGCTGAACAAGATTTAAAATTTGAGAAAGATTTATTAAAAGATCCTAAAGAGATATCAGAACATGTAATGCTTATTGATCTGGGGAGAAATGATTTAGGAAGAGTATGTGAAACAGGTTCAGTAGAGGTCAAAGATTTAATGATAATTGAAAAGTATTCACACGTTATGCATATAGTAAGTGAAGTTGAAGGTATCTTAAAAAGTAATACTGGAGTATGGGATTTACTTAAAGCATGTTTTCCTGCTGGTACAGTAACTGGGGCTCCAAAAATTAGAGCTATGCAATTAATTAAGAACTTTGAGAAAGATGCTAGAGGGCCGTATGCTGGAGTTTATGGATCTATAGATATAAATGGTGCATTAAATACTGCGATAACAATACGGACAATGATAGTTAAGCCTTCAAAAGATGGTGAGTATATAGTTTCTGTTCAGGCTGGTGCTGGGATAGTTGCAGATTCATCTCCTGCGAATGAATATCAAGAGACTATTAATAAAGCCAAAGGCATATTAATGGCATTGGCCTGTTTGGATAGATAAATGAATAACGATAATTTATATAAAGGCTTTGAAGTAGAACTCTTTACAGGTACTCATAATAATCACGTTGGAGTTTCCGATAATATAGAAAAAACGTTTTCGAATTTTGTCAAAGAGCCGGATAATAGAAATGTTGAGTATATTACAAATCCAGAGAAAGACTATAAAGTCAGTTATAAGAATTTATTAGAACCTAGAATAAATTTAAGGAAATGGTTAAAAAAAAGAGATTTAACAATAATCCCTTCATCTACATTATGTTTTAAACATAAAAATCACTTTCAACGTTCTGATAAAAATAATGTTTATCATCAATTTATTCAAGATAACTATGGTATATCAATTGCTACTTCTAGTGTTCATATAAATTTAGGTATTGATAACTTAGATAAACTTTTTGCTGCTATTCGACTTGTAAGGTGTGAGGCTTCTTTGTATTTATCAATAAGTGCAAGTTCTCCTTTTTTAAATAATAAACTTACTAATAATCATTCACAGAGATGGATTCAATTCCCTAAAACACCCAATAAGGTTCCTTTTTTTTACAATCATGATAACTATATAAAATGGATTGAAGAACATATTAAGAATGGAAATATGCACAATATTAGACATTTTTGGTCTTCTATTCGCCCAAATGGACCTCAAAGGCCTCATGTTTTAGATCGTCTGGAATTAAGAATTTGCGATTATGTTTCCGATATTGAGTTATTGTTGGCAATAACAGCTTTACTTGAACTGAGAGTTATTTATTTATTCGAAAATCTGAAGACTTTAGATCCCTTAATTACTAGTAAGTTTTCTATGGATCAATTAACAAAAATATGTGATCAAAACGAAATAAAAGCTGCCCAAGGGAGTTTAGACGCTGAATTGATTCATTGGAGAGATGGGAAGAAAATGATTTGCAGAGAATGGATAAAAAATGTATTAGCTGATTTATCTTCAACTGCAGAAAAGTTAAATATGGTTCACCTTTTGAAACCTATTTATAAAGTTCTTGAGGAAGGAAATCAATCTATGAAATGGATAAAACTATATAAAGAAGGATTGTCCATTGAGGATATTATGAAATATGCTGTTGAGGAAATGATTCAAAGTGAAGAAGAAAGAATTTAATGATATAAACAAATGTTTGATCCCAATATATTTACATATGACATAATAATTACATGGAATCTATGAAACAGTTTAAAAATAATCATGTGGATCTTATAAGCAACAATGATCCGTTGGATAAAAATCGTGCATTGATAGAAGATTTGTGGGAATCTGTATTGAGGGAAGAATGTCCAGATGAGCAAGCAAATCGTTTAATACAGCTGAAGGAATTAAGTTATTCAAATCAAGTTGAAGAATATAGTTCAAAAAATTTTAAAAATGAAATAGTTGATATTGTTAATTCTATGGATTTAGCTGAATCAATTTCTGCAGCCAGAGCTTTTTCATTATATTTCCAGCTAGTTAATATTTTGGAACAAAGAGTGGAGGAAGATAGATATATACAGAGCTTTACTAATCAGAATGTTCAGAAATCCCAAGATAATCTAGATCCATTTGCTCCTCCTTTAGCAAGGCAAAATGCTCCCGTAACATTTAAAGAATTATTCTTTAGGCTTAGAAGATTAAATGTTCCTCCAGGAAAACTAGAGGAATTATTACAAGAAATGGATATCCGCTTAGTTTTTACCGCACATCCTACAGAGATTGTTAGACATACAATTAGGCATAAGCAAACAAGAGTAGCTAATCTGCTGCAAAAAATACAAGTTGAAAAATTCTTAACAGTTGAAGATATTAAATCTCTCAAAATACAATTAAAAGAAGAGGTAAGACTTTGGTGGAGAACAGATGAGTTACATCAATTCAAACCATCAGTAATAGATGAAGTTGATTATGCACTACATTATTTTCAACAAGTGCTCTTTGATGCGATGCCTCAGTTAAGAGGGAGAATTTCTTCAGCCCTTACTGAGAATTATCCAGACGTTCAGATGCCAACTGAATCTTTTTGTACATTTGGATCTTGGGTAGGCTCTGATAGAGATGGGAATCCATCAGTTACTCCTGAAATTACTTGGAGGACTGCCTGTTACCAAAGACAATTAATGTTAGAGAGATATATCAAAGCGACCTCAAACCTTAGAGATCAATTAAGCGTTTCAATGCAATGGAGCCAAGTAAGTTCATCTCTTTTGGAATCACTAGAAACAGATAGGGTTAAGTTTCCTGAAATTTATGAAGCAAGGGCAACAAGATATAGATCAGAGCCTTACAGATTGAAATTGAGTTATATTTTAGAAAAATTAAGATTAACCCATGAACGAAATAATTTACTAGCTGAAGGTGGATGGAAGTTATCTTTAGAAAGGGAATCTGATAACAAAAATTTAGAGCTAGTTGAAAAAAATTACATTACAAGTCTGTTGATGAATTTACTTATGATCTAGAATTAATAAAAAATAGTCTTAATAGTACAGATTTAACTTGTGAGGCAGTAAATAAATTATTAACTCAGGTACATATTTTCGGCTTTTCTTTAGCAAGTTTGGATATACGTCAGGAGAGTACTAGACATAGTGACGCACTACAAGAATTAACTAATTACCTTGAGTTGCCAAAACAATACGATCAAATGTCTGAAAAAGAGAGAATGCAATGGCTTACTGGGGAATTAAATACAAAAAGGCCCTTGATTCCCTCTGAAGTTAACTGGAATAAAAGTACTGAAGAAACGTTCTCAGTGTTTAAAATGGTCAAAAGATTGCAAGAAGAATTTGGAAGTCGTATTTGTAATTCATATGTCATTTCAATGAGTCACAGTGCATCTGATTTGTTTGAAGTTCTTCTTTTAGCAAAAGAGATGGGACTTGTTGATCAAGGTTCTCAGAAATCAACATTGGTGGTCGTTCCTCTTTTTGAAACAGTTGAAGATCTGCAAAGAGCTCCGGAAGTAATGGAGCAATTATTCCAATTAGATTTTTATAAATCACTATTACCAAAAGTTGGAGAAAGTTTTAAACCTCTCCAAGAGTTAATGTTAGGTTATTCAGATAGCAATAAAGATTCAGGATTCTTATCTAGTAACTGGGAAATTCATAGAGCCCAAATTGCTCTTCAAAATCTTTCAAGCAAAAATAATATACTTTTAAGACTTTTTCACGGTAGAGGAGGTTCTGTAGGAAGAGGAGGAGGTCCTGCTTATCAAGCGATATTGGCTCAACCAAGTGGGACACTCAAAGGCAGAATAAAAATTACAGAACAAGGGGAGGTTTTAGCTTCTAAATATAGTCTTCCTGAATTGGCTTTATATAATTTGGAGACTGTCACAACAGCAGTTATTCAGAATAGTTTGGTTATCAACAGACTTGATGCTACCCCAGAATGGAATGACTTAATGACTAGGTTGGCAGAAACATCTAGAATTCAATATAGAAAATTAGTTCATGAGAATCCAAATTTGCTAACTTTTTTTCAAGAGGTCACTCCAATCGAAGAAATTAGTAAATTACAAATATCAAGTAGACCAGCAAGAAGAAAAAAAGGCGCAAAGGACTTATCAAGTTTAAGAGCAATCCCCTGGGTTTTTGGATGGACACAGAGTAGATTTCTTTTGCCAAGTTGGTTTGGAGTGGGTACGGCTTTATCCGTGGAATTAAAATCAGATCCCGAGCAAATTGAATTACTAAGAGTACTTCATCAAAGATGGCCCTTTTTTAGAATGCTCATATCTAAGGTAGAAATGACATTATCTAAAGTTGATTTAGAAGTAGCTAAATATTACGTAGAAACACTTGGGAGTAAAGAAAATTCAAAGTCGTTTGAAGAGATTTTTGATGTAATCTCTAAAGAATATAATCTTACAAAATCCTTAGTGCTTGAAATAACTGGTAAAAATAAGCTTCTAGAATCTGATAAAGATTTAAGATCATCTGTTAACTTAAGAAATAAAACTATTATTCCTTTGGGATTTTTACAAGTCTCACTTTTAAGAAGACTTCGAGATCAAACAAGACAACCTCCAATTAGTGAGTTTCTAGATGAAAGGATTGAGTCTAAAAGAGCTTATAGTCGTAGTGAATTACTAAGAGGAGCACTTTTAACAATTAATGGAATTGCGGCAGGGATGAGAAATACAGGATAATCATTGCAATACTTTTCCACAAAAAAAACTAATTCTTCCAGAGGGTTATTTTATAAATTCTTCACAAGTTCCAACTGCTAAGGATTTAAATAGACTTTTGATAAATAGTGGTTGTGAGTCAATTCCTTCGCAAAAGATATCTCTTGCTATTGAGAATAGTAATTTTTTCTTTACTATTCAAAACGAATCTAAAAATAAGCTCTATGGTTTTGTAAGGGTTACATCAGACAGAGGACTCAACGCTAACTTATGGAATTTAAGCGCTGAAAAAGGCAATAGTCAAAATCTTTTTTTACTCAATATTACTTAAAGTGACTCTTGAAAAAATAAATAGGGAAATGCCAGGATGCAGTATTTCTGTTCAAGCTCCAATGTCTTCATTTAAAAGTTTGGAAGAAAGTGGATTTATTTTAGATCCAAATGGTATTAGGGTAATGAGTTTTAAACTTTAAATCTTTTATTACGAGCATGGAGGGAGTCGAACCCCCGACTCTCAGAACCGGAATCTGATGCTCTATCCAACTGAGCTACATGCTCTTAATTTTTCAATTTCTTTAAAGAAATTCTAAATATTTTAAATTTAGCTAATTTAACTAAGGAATGCACTAAAAAAATTTTTTTAAATAACTTAAAAATTAATAATTTTCGAAATCATAAAAGTTTTGAGATCGACCTAAGTGAGCAGAGAGCTATTGTTCTTGGTTGTAATGGTGTTGGTAAGTCAAATTTACTGGAATCTGTCGAAGTTCTTAGTCAATTAAAATCTAATAGAGCATTAAGTGATAAAGATTTAATAGAAAACGATAGCGACATGGCCGCTATTTTTGGTCAAATTGATTTCACTGATAATTTGAAAGTGGATT
>CACLUD010000039.1 GCA_902609995.1 uncultured Prochlorococcus sp.
TTATTCTGAATAATGCACACAAAAAAACGGTTACCTTAAATACAAAATTCAGATCTTTTTTAAATCGCTTCTCATTCGAACTAAAGAACGTAGCTAAAATTTTTTTAATAATTAATTGACATTCAAGTTTTTTTAATTATTTTAATCAAAAAATCTTTAACTTCTACTTAATAAAATTGCCCTATAAGTTAATTATGTATAAAAACTTTTGACTATGAAAAAACTTCTTTTAATAGTATTTTCTTTATCTTTTCTGTACTCATGCAGTAATGATAAAGATTTTTTTGTTACCAAAGAAAATGCATTTATTAGTTGCGGTGGTAAATCTCGTATTATTGAAAATGAAAATGAAGAGATAATTAATACAGAAGTTAAGGATTTAATAGATGGAATAGGTAAGTATGTGGAATTTACAGTTGTAGAGACTGATAAGAAAGGCGGAAAATATAGAATTATTAATTGTTATCCAAGTGAAGAACCACAAGATTCAATAATAAAAACTATAAAAACAAATTATAAATTAAATAATTAAAAATTTTTTTTGAGTAAGGGACTTGCATTTAAAGAAAATAAAGGGAATATAAAGAAAATGATAATTCCAATGGAATCAATTAAAACCCCAAAAAGAATTATTAAGAAACAGCTTAAAAATGTTAATAAAGCAATTATTGAAATTGCAGAAATGAAATTTGTAAATATTGAAGAAAAAGAAGAAAAATTAGACGCGCTTGTTTTTTTGAAGAATCAAATATTGAGGAAGGCGGAGAAGTTTGAAATTAAATAAAAAAATAACTTATTAAAAATATTTAATATTTACTATTTTGTATCAGCTACATTCTTAAAGAAATCACAATAAGTCATCAATTCTGATTCGGTTTCAATTTTGAGATTTAAATCATTAATTGCTTTCTTGGTATCAATTCTGTAGCCATACCAATCTAGACAAATTTCTCTCTGTCTTTGGGTTTCTGAAATTGAGATTGAATCTGGCATTGAAGTCTTGGAACAACCCCAAATTAAAATGATTAAAGGGATGTAGGAAATTAGACGTTTCATTTCTTAATCTCAACAAGTTTTTTATGATTGTGAATAAGTCCAAGAAGACTCTTCCATAGTTGAAAGGTCAACTCTATGCGTTGCCATCCAATCACCATTAGCTTCAACAAACTTTTGAACATTACCTTCTGGAGCCTGATGAATAACAATAACTTTTTGAGGATCTTTCTCGCTTACACCTCTAAATAGGGGCTTAATATCAAATTCAGAATGTCTTTTATCAGCTTCCGCACTGTCAAATATTGCTACCCATTCATTGAAAGTACTTTCAATTTTAAAAGTAAAAATAGATGTAACTGAAATAGACATTTAAAAAAAAACTAATTAATGTTTATTCTAGATGGAATGTCAATTAAGACATTATTAAGTAAGGGTTAAGGCACTTATTTAAATATTAATCTAGAGCTTAAGGTAATATTTTTGGATTAAAAAAATGGCTGATAAAAAAAGATACTAAAAAAGATTTTAGAAGGGATAAAGCAATGCTTGCTTATGGAGTTATTCAATTAGGTTCAACAATTGTTTCTGCTGTTGCATTAGTAGCTATAGCTCTAAACTTTTTTTCATTAAAAAAAACAAATTTCTTTAATGAATGTGTTGAAGAAATGCAAGCTACTGGTTCGCTAACAGCTGATTCTGTTCGTTTCTGCACTGGTGGTTAATTAATTATCAGTAGGAAAAGTAATATTTTCCTCTTCAAGTTTTTTCTTTAGTTCTTGTGGCATGTAAGAAATATCTTTTTTAATTGCATCTATAGCATCCCCTTGTACTTTTCAGGATCAGATAAAAGCGTTTTGATTAAATTGTATTGACTTTCTATTTCTTGAGAAGAAAAATTTAGCCATTAAAAAGGAACTAATTACTATTTATTTTAGATCAACTGTCAATCATGAAAACCAACTTTAGAAACAATATTTCCTGAAACGGGATCAGTAATTCCAAGTTCAGGAGACAACTCTTCCATAAATCCTCTAACCTCATCAAGGTGAGCAATCATAGCTGGTCTTTGAGCTGCAATAGCTTCTGCACTTTTCCAGATACCAACAAAACAGTAATCATAAACTCCAGTCTTAGCGATATATCTTTGATTCATCCCCTCAAAACTTGTTTTATCTATTACTTCAAAATACTTATCTACACAATCTGACTTTAATTTAAATCGAACAACATTCATAAAATTTTGAGCAGTCATAAAAAATGAGCTAATTGCTTTTCATTGTAGGTTAACTTTCAATCAAAAATAATTGATTTAAAGTTGAAATTATCCTTCTGCGGGGATTAGTATTGGAACATCTTTTGCACCTATAGCTGCGAACCAAACTACTGCGTTATCAGTTTTTGCATTACCCATTGTATGTTTTGGTGTCTTTGGACCAACTATAAAAGTATCCCCTGCTGTATAGGTGAGATCTTCCATTCCTTGTCTTTTGACAACAATCGTACCTTGCTCAACATTACCTAATAATGGAATTGGATGAGAGTGGAGTGGGACTACCCCTCCCTCAGCTAACTCGACTCTTTGTAATCTTATTTCTGCTTTTCCTTTAGGATATTTAAGAGAATCACCATCCATAGTTTCAGAACCTACAAAGACTTCTTGTACATCTACAGGAGATTCTGCAGCTATAGAAATACTTGGGTTAATGAGCAGCAAAGCAAAGGCTATTGCTATGAATAAATTCTTAATCATGAATTTGAATTCCTAGAAAATTATTTAGGCTTATATTATTAATTTTTAAAGTATTTGTCAGTACTAAACTTAACTTTTTGAGTTTTAATTTATCAAATTTCATCTGATAAAAAGTTTGAGTAAAGTTGGAGTAAAAAATTACGAATCCTTAAGATCAAAGTAATGGCTAGACGTGCTTACTTTTCATTAGCCAGTAGTTAGGTTTAGTCATAGTCTATAATTTGGGAAATATGTGCTGCTGGTAGGGTGCTGGTATGGTATTTTGTTAACTTTTTCATAAGTTTGCTAAATCCAAAGTATTTTATTTAGTTTATCGAAGAAAGTTTAAAAAAAAATAGAAACAGCTTAGTTAGCGTTTCATTTATTTTGTATTTATTTTTTTAGTAATTCTTAGATAAACATATAAACCAACACCAAGAAGAAATACATCCAGATAGATATGCCAAGGAGGAAATATTTGGTGCACTAATTCCATTTAATTTTCTTTTTCCCAAACCCTAGCAAGTTCTCTTAATAAAGTTTTTACTTCCATATCTGAAGCTCCAGATTCTTCTTGGAATTTATTACAAATTTCTTTAATTTCCTCATAAGCCTGCTCTATTAATATTGTTTTTTGATTTGGATTTGCCATTAAAAAAGAGAGTTTTATCCCTTCAGTTTAGATCGATTGTCAATCAAAGATATTTCAGATAAAAGGGGCTAAAACTAGCCCCTCTTGGTGAAACTCTTCCAAAGAAACACCAAAGACTTCTTACTTTAAAAAAATCAGAACCTATTGTTAAAACTCTTCAAATAAGGATTTTTAATATTAAATTTCAGTTTTAAAATAGGAAAATATATAAAATAAAAAAAATAGTTAAAAAACCTTTGTGAAAAAATCATTTTTTTCAGTACTTGCACTTTTAATATTTACTCCAGCTTTAAACGCTGCACCAATAAAAAGTGAAAATAATCTGAATTTCCCAAAAATTATTTCATATAGATCAGCTTCTTGTGGTTGTTGTAAAAAATGGGTTAACCATTTAAGAAGTAATGGTTTAGAAGTTGTCGATAATATTGTTGGAGATATCTCATTAGTTAAAGATCAATATTCAATTCCAAATAATTTGAGGTCTTGTCACACAGCAAAAATGGGAAATTATCTTATAGAGGGTCACGTGCCTTTTGAATCAATTAAAAATTTAAATTTAAAATCTCCAACCATTGCAGGTATTGCTTTACCAGGTATGCCTCATGGCTCTCCAGGAATGGAAGTACACAATCATGGTTCACACTCTTACGATCATTACAAAAGTTATAAGGTCTATTCCTTTGGAGAGAATATCCAAGAAGAAATTTTTGATATAGTTACCCCTTAGTATTCACATAAAAAGGAGCTAATTTCTCCTTTTTTTAAATCGAATATCAATAAATTTATTCCTGATTCTTTTTTATAAATTAAATAACTAAAACCTCTAATAAAGAAGTTGCTGATTGTTTAAGGTTTAAGGATCCTTTTTTTTACTCAGAAACCGGGGCTAAAAAACCACTCTTGTTGAAACTCTTCTAAAAAGCACTAAATCTTTTTTTACAAATAATTCAAAGTTATTTTTAAGGAATTCTCATACATTTAAAATAATTATCATTGGCTATATCCATATTGAAACCCCATTCTTTATCGGATTTTCCAATGCCTTTTTTAAAGTCTTTTTGAAATTTAGCTGTACATCTTTCTTCTATATTTTCTGGAGAATTATAATTCCTGAGGAAAATAAAAACCAAATAGAATAACGATGAAATTGCACCTATAAAAAAAGTTATTCTAGTGAATTTCTTTTCCATCTTTTTGTCTATATATTTTATTTTTAGTTATGATTTAATCTGGTTACTGTAGCTTTTAATCCCTTTTTGAAATCTTATATCCTAAAGCTTTCTATTGTGGGCTAGATAAATTTCACTCAATTTAATCACTAATTTGAATATCAACCTTGCTCAATAATCTTATTTTGAACTTATATTTTTTATGAAGTAATTACAAAGATTAATTTCCTCTTGAGCTTCACTAGCCAACATAATATTTTGTCTTCCTAAAAGTATTATTCTTTGCTCTCTGTGGTATGAAATTGACATTATTTTTTTTACCTTCCATAATTATTAATATTGGTAAACTTAGTAATATTTATGCTCCATTAAATAATAAAAAAATAATTTATTATCTTTTAATAAACCCTTAATTTGGTTCTCGTAATGCAGTAATAAGTAATCCACCTATTAATCCTAGATTCATAAGTACTGCTCTTTGATGGAAAGGAAATACGTGAAAAATAATTGTGGTTGGGATAAGAAATAATAATAAAAATGCTGAACCAATTTTTTGATTTTCTCCAAAGATAAAAAATCCAGAGCCTAAGGTAAGGCATATGATTGCTCCAACTAAAAGGATAGATGCAATTGGATCAGGAATACCTTTTGAAGATACTAATTCAACTGTTTTTTCAAAACCTGTAATTTTGCTGGGTATAGCTGATATAAATATTGATGAGATTGCAACTCTTGCAAAAAAATCAAAAAAGGTTTTGATACCCTTATTTTTAAAAATAGAACTATTCATTGTTCTATTATAAGAAGGCTTTAATTTATTAGATGAATACTTATTTAGTAACCGCAACTTTTAAAAATGTTGCTCTCATGGGTGCAGCTTATGACCTGTTTTTAAAGGTTATTGAAGAGGGAACTTTGAATGATGAGTTTGAAGGATTCAAAGTTATGGGAAGATATCATGCCTCTTACTCAAATAATGTCTATATTATTGTCCAAGCTTCAACAGGCATAAAAATGACAGAACACTTTGCTCCTTGGAAAGTCAAGTTTGATATAGATTTTGATATCAAGCCAGTTATGACTGACGATGAAAAAGTTGCTGAGCACAAGTTGGTTGGTTCATTAATGGCAGCAGAACAGAAAATGGGATTTACCGGATAAGATAAATTCCTCACTTTGTTATTTAAATAGTACTGCTTTAAAAGTAAAGTTTGATTTTGATAAGCTGAGCTTATGGAGGGTATGAGAGTAAGTAATTATACTCACACTATCTACTCTTTGGTATTAGATTGATTCAGAGATTGCATTAGAAAGCGTCTTTAGCTTAATAACAAACCGTCAAATGAAAGAAACAAAAACAGTAGAAAAAGAGAAGGTTGTAGCTGAGAAGCTCAATGGTAGATTTGCAATGATTGGCTTTATTGCTCTTGTTGGTGCTTATCTAACAACAGGTCAAATCATTCCAGGTATTGTGTAAAAATGGATTTCATTTCTAAAAGTCAGGGATACGTTCCTCTTAAAGCAGTTCCTTACATCTTCTTTTATGCGGTAATTCTTAGTATCACAACAACAACAACAAATACTTTCATTTAGTTTTTTTAAAATAACATCGCCATAAAAGTCAGCTAGTAGGGATATAAGCTGGCTTTTTTAATGAAGTAAATTAATCTTGATTAGTTTTTTTATCAGATTAAAGTATTGACTTTTCGTTTCAAAGGATTAAATCTGACTCTTTTAATTTGATCATTTTCCCAAATCCAATAAACAGGCTAACCTCTTCTTGCTTTAATTAAATTTACTTTATCTAATTTTTGCGGGATAAATTCTTTAGAAGGGTCAAAAAAATTTATCTCTTCTGGGTTGATTTAAAACAATACTGCCTTCTTTTTT
>CACLUD010000040.1 GCA_902609995.1 uncultured Prochlorococcus sp.
ATAATGTTAAGGATGTAGTTTTAAAAAATTCTTTAAGCAAATTGAGATATAAGGCAGATAAATTAACTTATAACTCCAAAACTTTAGAATCTAAAGAAATATTTTTTACTAATGATATCTACAATGAACCACAAGTTATTTTTCTAAGTAAAAATTTTTCTGCTGAAGTAGTAGAAGATAATTTGAAAATTCTTAGTAGAAATAGTTGGATAATATTGGATAAAAAGTTTAAATTTCCTGTCGCAAGACGTTCTATATTTTATGGACGAGATTCTATAACAGGGTCAGGATTTGGAGCTGATTATAAAGATAAGGATGGATATTACCTATTTAGAAGCTTATATCCAAAAAAATTATTTAAAGATTATAGTCTTCAAATAAAACCTTATTTTTTATTTCAAAGAGCTTTGAAGGGCAGTACAAATTCTTTTACTGCAAAAAATTCATCCGTTTTTAGTGAAAAAGTTAAGAATGATATTAAGTTTTCTGATTATTTTGCATTGGATTTGAATATAAATCGTGAAGAGAATAATTGGGATTTTGAATCTAATATCCAACTAAATAGTTTAAATACTGGAAGACTTGGAGAATCTCTTAGAACAAAGTTAAAAATATCAAAAAGAATTAATTTAAATGGGAATTTTATAGAAAAAAATGATTTATTAAATGATAAATATTTAAGTAACTTTAAAAGTATTAAAGAGAGCGAGGATATTTCATCAAATTTTGAAGAACAAATTGAGTTTAATGGAAAACAACCTTATTCAGAAGATAGTAAAAAAGTATTTACTAACTTCTTAGATTTGAGTTTTTATAATATTTTTAGAGAACAGATAATAAAGGATTTTGTTACTGATGATATTTATTTTGCAAGTGGATTTAATATATCAAATAAAAAGGAATGGTTAATTAATGAGAAAAATTCAAATTTAAATTTTATTTATAACATTGGTCATTTTAAATCTAAAAGTAGTTCAAGAGAAATTTTTAAAGATTTAATTAGGAACGCCCTAGTAGCAGAATATAATTATCAATTTCCGTTATGGAAGAAAAAATCTTTAGATAAAATGATAGACAAAAGTTACAAATATTCTCCTGAAGTTATTAATCAGTCTTTAAATTGGTCAACAGGATTACAATCGGGACTTTTTTTATATAGTGACAGTTCTAGTCAAAGTGCTTTAAGGTTAAATACTGGTCCAGTTCTGACATATGGTAGTTTTAAGAAAGAATTTTTTGACTATACAAAGTTTAGTACTCAATATAGTTATGTATTCAAAAATGGTTCGAGTCCATTTGCTTTTGATAATATTAATGATGACCAAAGAATAAGTTTTAATTTGCAGCAACAAATATATGGTCCATTGTTGTTTGGTTTTGAAACTATACTAAATCTCAATAATGGAACTTACTCTAATGTAAAATATTCTTTTGATTTCAAGAGGAGAGCTTATTCAATAGGGGCATTTTATAATTCATCTAATGAAAGTTTAGGAATAGAATTTAATATTTTTAAGTTTGATTTTTCAGGATTCAGCAAAAAATTCTGAAGATCAATCAAAATAATATAGTAAGGAGATTTATAGTTATCCGGATATTATCTTCAAGTATATTTTTAAATGAATTAAGTTTCAATAAATTATGAAAAATATTAATGTGTAAAAGCAAATATGTTTAGATTTTTTTTCTTAAGTTGAGCTCGATTTGTTTTTAGTATGAAAAAGGTTGATAGTTATAACGAACTTTATTTAATAAAATTATATACAAAATAAATAGTTTAAAATTCTTTATACTAGATTAAAAGGTTAATTATTTGGAATTGCTAAAAAAAACATTGCTTTCTTTAACCCAGTATATTAATAATTCCAATTATATTCTTTGTAAGAATTGTACTGTGTATTTATGGAAGCTTTTTACTAATTTATTATCTTTTCTGCTACGAAGACAAAACCTTTTAACTTCTTAAATGAATAAATACGTTTTAGGAATTTCATGTTTTTACCACGATAGTGCAGCCTCTTTATTAAAAAACGGAGAAATCATTGCGGCTGCCCAAGAAGAAAGATTCTCTAGAAAAAAGCATGATAGTCGTTTTCCAAAAAATGCAATTTTATTCTGCTTAAAATCCCAAAATATAAATCTTTTGGATGTTGAATATGTTATTTATTATGAGAAACCATTTTTAACATTTGAACGACTTCTTGAGACATATTTAGGCACTGCTCCACGAGGTGGAAGATCATTTATAGCTGCAATGCAGGTTTGGATTAAGGAAAAACTCTTTTTAAAGAGTCAACTCAAAAAAGAATTAAAAGAGGTGCAAAATTCATTAAGGTTTGATTCAAAATATATTCCTCAGCTACTTTTTTCTGAACACCATCTCTCACATGCTGCAGCAGCTTTTTATCCAAGTCCTTTTGAAGAGGCAGTAATTTTGTGTATGGATGGAGTTGGAGAATGGGCTACTACATCCGCTTGGATTGGTAAAGGTAAAAATATCGAACCTCTTTGGGAGATTAGCTTCCCACATTCACTTGGTCTTCTCTATTCCTCATTTACATATTATTGTGGATTCAAAGTAAATTCTGGGGAGTATAAATTAATGGGCCTTGCGCCTTACGGTAAACCGATATATGTGGAAAAAATTAAGAAGAATTTGATTGATATTAAGGACGATGGTACTTTTCGTTTGGATATAAGTTATTTTAAATTCCATAGGGGATTTCGTATGACGGGGCGCAAATTCCATAAGCTTTTTGGAAAACCCCCACGCAAAGAAGAAGAAGAATTAAGCCAGTTTCATATGGACTTAGCAGCCTCTATTCAAATTGTTACTGAAGAGATTGTTCTTAAGTTGGCTAAATGCTTAAGCAAAGAGAATAAAATAAGAAATTTATGTTTAGCAGGAGGCGTTGCTCTTAACTGCGTTGCTAATGGAAAATTACTTAAAGAGAAAATTTTTGAAAACCTTTGGATTCAGCCTGCAAGTGGTGATGCAGGTTCATCCCTCGGTGCCGCAATGCTTGGATGGCATCAATTTCAAAATAATGAAAGGATAGTTAATTTAAAAGATTCAATGAAGGGTACTTTTTTAGGTCCTGAATTTACTAATAGTGAGATAATTAAATATCTCACTCAAGTTAATGCCCCATTTTATGTATACAAAGATGATGACTTATTTGAAATACTTGCCGATGAATTAGATAAGGGAAATGTTATAGGTTGGTTTAATGGAAAAATGGAGTTTGGTCCTCGAGCGCTGGGTGGAAGGTCCATAATCGGAGATCCACGTAATCAAAAAATGCAAAGTGTAATGAATATCAAAATAAAGTATAGGGAGAGTTTTCGTCCTTTCGCTCCATCAATTCTTGAAGAAGAAGTTAGTAATATATTTGAGATAAATACCAGAAGTCCATATATGCTTTTAGTTGCACAGGTGAAACATGACCTATGCAAAGAAATGAATGAAGAGGAGAATAATCTTTTTGGTATAGATAAGCTCAATATTCCAAGATCATCTTTACCTGCAATTACCCATGTTGATTACTCTGCAAGAGTTCAAACTGTTAGTAGTGAGACTAATCCAAGATACCATGATTTAATTAATTCCTTTTATAAGAGAACTGGTTGCCCTACAATCGTAAACACTTCATTTAATGTAAGAGGTGAACCGATAGTTTGTACTCCTCAAGATGCTTATAGATGTTTCATGAGAACTGAGATGGATATTTTAGTTCTTCAAAATCAAATTCTTTTTAAGAAGGAGCAACCAAAAGTGGAAAAAGATGAAACTTGGATGCAGGAGTTCGAACTTGATTAAAAATGATGCAACCAACATCAAAAAAACAATTACGTGAATTTGGTTTTTTAATTGGCATAGGATTTCCAGTCCTTATTGGCTGGATCATACCTGCTATTACTGGCCATGGGTTTAGGTTATGGTCTATTTGGATTGGTTTAATTGGATTAATTCTTGGAATTTTAAGTCCTCGTTTACTTCATTACCCTTATAAATTTTGGATGGCTATTGGTCATGTCCTAGGTTGGCTTAATAGCCGTATAATTCTCGGGATAATTTTTGTTGTAATATTGCAGCCTATTGCTTTTATAATGTTATTGTTTGGGTATGATCCATTGAAAAAGAAAAAAACGAAGCAAAAGAGTTATAGGGAAAATTATCAAAATCGCAAATTTGACTTTAAACGAATCTTTTAAATTATGGATGCTTTTTTTGAACTCATTGTAGATATTTGGGATTTCCTAAAAGTAAGGAAAAAATACTGGTTAGCGCCACTGATAATAACAATTTTGTTGATGGGTGCGCTCTTAATCTTTACTCAAGGAAGTGTTGTAGCTCCTTTTATATACTCTATTTTCTAGTTTAGGAGATATTTTAATAGGTAATTAAAATCAAAATTTTTATGGTTTTAAAAAATATTATTCTATAATTGAAATCTTGGGGTCATAGCTCAGTTGGTAGAGCACCTGCATGGCATGCAGGGGGTCAGCGGTTCGAGTCCGCTTGGCTCCACTTAATTTTCACAGTTATAGCAATAGATTAGAGAGATTCTCACGTTTCCAATGATTAGACTTGAATTGGTGATAGTTGAAGATTTAACTAAATTCCGCAGTAATTCTCGCAATGGGATTATTAATGCAAGTTAAGTTATGGTTAAACTCTCGATTGGTTCAAAAGTTTAAGAGCCGACAAATCGCTTACAAAGAATGCTTAATTTGTCAGGAGGAACTACGCAAAACTAAGAAAAAAAAATAATCGTTGAACTAATTTAACTTGTAACTAGTAGTTATTGTTTTAACTATCGATTTTTTTGGATCTTTATTTGGATAACAATTAACAATTCTATATTTGCCCCCTTTTCTATCCGTTTAAACAACAGTAAATAGAACAAAATTTTCTTTTTTAGTATTCGACGAATCCTTGATTTCTACTTTGATTATTTCTTCATTTTTACTTTCAATTAATCTTGATTTACCTCCACAAACAAGAACTGCAGTTTCTTAAGTTACAGAAAATAATTTATTTTCATCAGTAATGGATAGTTCATCTTTAGTACTGCAAGAAGAAATTAAAAGGATAGTAAGAATTAATAGCTTTTTCATAGTTTTTATAGAGGATAAATTCACTTGTAATTGCTTCTAAGTGTCTTTTATTAAGTTGGGTAAGATAGCTCTGGATTTCTTTTATGTACAATTTATCTTAAAATTTTTACTTTCAAGAATTGAAAAAGTAATAATGTCAATAAGTTATTTTTTATTCATTTTTATTTTATAGAGCTCTATTGTTAACCCTTATTTAAATTTTGAGAAATTTAATGAAAAAAACTTAAATCTATTTTTGAATTAGGTGGGGTGATAATTAATTCGTAATTAATATTATTTTTAATTTCTTTTATATGCGTTCTATGATTTAATTCAATTACGTTAAAGTGAAGTTTTACTAGCAATTCTTTAATAATATTTGGCTCAAGATATAGCTCTTCTCTCATAATCCTTTCATGAAATTCTAAAAATAAACAAAAATCTTTATTAATTAATTCATCAAGTGAATTTATTAAAAGATCATATTCATTTCCTTCGATATCGCATTTAATAAGTGGATATGAATTATCTGGTAAAGATTCAATTATCGTTTTAAGACTTATACTTTTTTGATCATCTTTTGCGCCAACAAATTTATTAGAATAATTACCTTTTGTTCCATTTATGAAAAGATTTAACCTACCAATGAAGGATCGCATAAATGAAGGATCGTAACATTTTAATGAAATGTGGTTAAATTTTTTCTTTAGCAAAATTGAAAAATAAGAATATGCAGCACCAATATCAATAAAATGTGTAACTTTGTTTTTATTGCAAAAATCAATTAACTTTAAAGCCAATTCTTTTTCATAGTTAATAAATTTACCCTCTAAGTGTTCGCTCCTCTCAGCAGTCGTTATAAAAAAAAACGTTGGAAGTGATTTAGCACTTTTATATAACCTTAATTTTCTTAATTTAAAAAAATTATTTAGTAATTTCATAACTTTATTATAGTCAAATGATATCAGACAAAAATAGATAACATACAAAAAGTTTATTTAAACTGCTTTAAGTGCATTAGGTTGCAGGTTCGAATCTCCTTTGCTCCACTGTATTATTGCAGAAAAAGAAATATGAAATTTCATTTTTTAGTTGTTTAAAAAATGAATAGTTTTTGTAATTTTAATAAATTATATAAATTTACTTTTTTTATTACTCGGTTTATGAATTGTTGAAAACTATTTAAAAGAAATTAATAAAGACTTATTTTTTAGTATTTTAAGTAAGAGTTGTAAAAAAATTACATTGCGAAATCTATCAATAGTAATCCCATCTTATAATGAGTCAGAATCTCTTCAAGAGTTATTCTC
>CACLUD010000041.1 GCA_902609995.1 uncultured Prochlorococcus sp.
TTCTTTTAATAAAGAAGAGATTTCTTTTAAGGATTTATTTTTGTAGCCTTCAAGAGTTTTCTTGGAGGCTTCTTTTATTTTTTTAGGCTCAAAATTTGAGGAATTACATAATGATTCAAAAAGTATCACTAAATGTTCCTCGGGCTTATAACCTTTCGTTAATTCTTTGAATGTTTCTGTAAGACCAACACAAAATAAATCATCTTGTATGAATTCATTTTGGTGATTTAAAAGATTTAGTTCAACAAGCATTTCATCAACTATCCTTTTATATAAACCTGGAATTACGTAAGGGAATTGTTCATGAAATAACTTTTTGCTATCTGAGACAGTCAATTTTTCTTTCAATTGTTTATATGTAAACCTTAATAACCATAGCGTATGTTGAGTCAATATCGTTAAGATCTAATAAACAGATAAATATTATTATGATCCCTTTAGTTTTAGAAGAATCTGGCGGAAGTGAAAGAGTATTTGATATTTACTCGAGACTTTTAAGAGAGAGGATAATATTCTTAGGAGAACAAGTAACTAGTGATACTGCTAATAGAATTGTTGCTCAATTACTTTTCCTCGAAGCAGAAGATCCTGAGAAAGACATCTACATGTATATTAATTCTCCTGGAGGCTCGGTTTATGATGGTTTAGGCATTTTTGATACTATGCAACATGTAAAGCCTGATATACATACTGTTTGTGTTGGTCTAGCAGCTAGTATGGGTGCCTTTTTACTTGCGGCTGGAACTAAAGGTAAAAGAAGTAGCCTAAGACATTCAAGAATTATGATTCATCAACCTCTTGGTGGTGCAAGGGGACAAGCCAGCGATATAAGAATTCAAGCTGATGAAATTTTATATTTAAAAGAGCGTTTAAATACAGAACTATCTGAGAGAACAGGCAAAGAACTTGAAACCATTAAGGAAGATACTGATAGAGATTTTTATATGTCTCCTAAAGAGGCGGTAGAGTATGGCCTAATTGATTTGGTTTTAGATAAAAAACCAATTAAAAATACTTAATTGAGTATTTGTGGGGTTCTTTGTTTTTCAGGGATTTTTGTGAATTCAGAAAGGATCTGTACAAACTCTTCACCATCCAAGGTTTCTTTTTCTATTAAAAGATCTACTAATTTGTCCATCGCCTCCCTGTTTTGACTAATTATTGAATAGGTTTGTTTATAACAATCCTTTACCATAACTCTTACACTTTCATCAATTTGTTTAGAGATAGAATCAGAAACTTCGCTTCTAGTCATTAAATCTCTTCCAACAAAAACTTCTTGATTACCACTTTCAAGAGCAATTGGACCTAGTTCACTCATTCCAAATCTTGTAACCATTTGTCTAGCCATTGAAGCTACTTGTTGAAAATCTCCTCCAGCTCCAGTTGTTATTTCACCTTTACCAAAAACAACATCTTCAGCGGCTCTTCCTCCAAGAGCACCCATTATTCTTGCCTTCAAATTTGCCCTGCTTATAAGAGATTGATCATCATCAGGAGTAAACCAAGTAAGTCCCTTTGCTTGCCCTCTTGGAATTACAGTTACTTTCTGAACAGGATCATGAGCTTTAACTAGAGTTCCTATTATTGCATGTCCAACTTCATGATAAGCAATTAATCTTTTGCTTCTTCCATCAGTTAGTGGAGAACCTTCCATTCCGGCAACTATTCTGTCAACTGAATCATCAATTTCTAAAATGCCTATTGACTCTTTTCTTCTTCTTGCGGTTAAGATTGCGGCTTCATTTAGAAGATTTGCTAAATCCGCTCCAGTAAAACCAGGAGTCCTTCTTGCAATACTTTCTAATGTTAAATCTTCTTGAAGAGTTTTATTTTTTGAGTGAACTTCTAGTATGGATAATCTTCCTTTAATATCAGGAGCATCAACTGTGACTTGTCTGTCGAATCTTCCAGGCCTCATTAAGGCCGAATCTAAAACATCTGGACGATTAGTTGCAGCAATAATGATAATTCCACTATTACCCTCAAATCCATCCATTTCAGTTAAAAGTTGGTTAAGAGTTTGTTCTCTCTCGTCATTTCCACCACCAATACCAGCTCCTCTTTGTCTTCCTACTGCATCGATTTCATCAATGAATATTAAGCATGGACTATTCTCTTTGGCTTTTTTAAAAAGATCCCTAACTCTGCTAGCACCTACTCCAACAAACATTTCTACAAATTCTGACCCTGCAAGCGAGAAGAAGGGAACTCCAGCTTCTCCTGCGATTGCTTTTGCTAAAAGAGTTTTTCCTGTTCCTGGAGGACCTACAAGTAATACTCCTTTGGGAATGCGAGCACCAACAGAAGTGAATTTTTCAGGTTTTTTTAAAAATGTAACTACCTCTTCTAAATCCTCTTTTGCCTCATTAACTCCTGCGACATCGTCAAATACCACTCCAGTATCAGCATCCATAGCAAATCTAGCCTTTGATTTTCCAAATTGCATAGCTTGACCTGGTCCTCCAGGCATACCGTTTGATCTCCTAGCTAAAAGAATTAAACCTCCTATCAAAATGGCAGGGAATAGAAGATTACCGAAAATTCCTAATGCTGGTGGTGTAGTTTTCACAGGGTGTACATCAAAACTTATACCTTCATTTTTGAGATTAGTTATAAGTTCAGGTGTAAGACCAGGCAAGTCTACTCTCAATCTTTGTACTTTATTATCCAAATCTGAATCTATGGTTTCTATAACAGCATTTCTACCTCCATCAAAAATATCAACCGACGTAACTCTACCTGATTTAATATAATCTAAAAATCTTCCATAACTAACTCTTGCTACGGCTGAATTTTTAGGAGCTATTGTAGTACCATTTGACTTTAAAGAATCAATATTGCTTGTCGAAAGGAATTGATAAGAAAGAGCTATCACTAGAATAATTGGAAGAGCCCATAAAATTATTGTTTTAAATTTTTGATTCATTAATTTATTTCATATATAAATTTTTATAATTCTAGAATGAAACGATACTTTTCGTTGATATTCTTTTTAACTTAATCTTTTATAGTAAATTAAATTTATATCCAAATTTTTCAATGGAATTCAATATTGAAGATAAAGTTAAACTAAAAAACCCCTTGTCATATCTTAAAACCTCTGACAATATGCCTATGCTTAGACCACCTGATTTAGTAGCTATTGACGAAGTTGGAGAAATAGTAGCTATAAAATCTCCTGATACTGTTGAAATAAAATTTAGAAGAGGATCTTTCTTAATTGACATTGATAAGATTGAAAAAATACAAATTTAAAAATTTTTTATCCAAAGTTTATTTATTTCATTACATTTTTTCTCATCTCCGTAAATACTACAAAATGGTTTTCCTAAATATTTTTTAGTTACTTTTAAAATATCTGCAGAATTTACATCATTAATTTTATTTAAAAAATCATAATTCTGATCCAATGTATATCCAATGTATTGGATCTTTCTCTGTAATATTTCATCTAAAGTTTGGTTTGATATTAGAAAGTAACTTTTCAATTTAGTTTTTGCTAAATAAATGTCCTGTTCGTTAATTGGAGAAGATAATAATTTTCTCCATAGTTCGGATAAGATTTCAAATGCAAGAAGTGCATTTTTATTCGAAACAGAAAAATAAACTAAGAAAGGCGAATTTTCTATTCTTAAAGGGTTATAGACCCCAACATCATAAGTTAAACCATTCCTCTCTCTGAACAATTTGAACAATACAGAGCTCATTCCATACGAGAGATGTGATTCTAAAATTTTCAAAGGTAAGTATTCATGACTAGATATTGGACATGTTTGATTACCTAACATTAAGATAATCTGATTCGAATTCTGATGTGTACTTACAAACCTATTCAAAAGATTAGGATTATTGTTGTCATTTTTGCTCTCTAAGTTATGAGCAATTTTATTTTGGTTAATATTTTGGTTTAAAAAATTCAAACTTTTATTTTTGATGTCTAAATTATTAGAAATTAGATACTTATTTCTATTTTTAAAATTCTCATATTCAGATAAAATATCATTGTGAGTAATTTTTAAAATATCTCCTTCATATCCAGAAGAGTTATAGGCGTAGGAATGTTTTAAATAAACAATTTTTCTCCATCTTTCAAAAGTAATATTAAATGGATTTTCCCTGTCTTTTTTTAAGGAATTAATAGTTGATTTCTTTACATGCTGGAATTGGTTATATGATAATGATGGTTCATTTATTATTAAATTTAGTAAAGGGAAAAGTTTATTAAAATGTTCATCTAATGATTTGAGGCTTATTATCATACCGTCTTCTAATGTCTCTAGATTTAGTTCCGCTCCATGAGAATCAACATAATCTGAAAAAGCTAAATTTTTAAAACCTTTACATCCTCTGGCTAATAATAAGCAAAGAATTTGATTGATCCCTTTTTTCTCTTCAATATCCATATTGCTTCCACCATTTATCCAAACCATTGCAATTGAAAAATTCCTACTAAATTTTGTTTCGCAATGTGCATTTATCATTTTTCTGTTAATGCAATCAAAGTGTATTTATTTCTTGATAAATAATTTATGATTTCCTTAAAATTATTAGTATTATTCCAATAATCTAAGTGATTATTTAAATCATTTAAAGTATTTTTTCTACCCCACAAAAGCTCATTTCCAAAAAATGATGTTAATTGTGTTGACGTTTCTAGATTGAAAATATAGTTGCTTTTAACAATATTAATTGCTTTTCTAATCTCATTTAAAGTTAAATTTTTACAACTTATAACTTCTTGAATTGTTTCATTAATTTCTTCCTCTACTTTTTTTAAATTTATTTCTTCGCAGCAAGCTTCAATTATTAATAAACTGCCAAATTCTCCACCATTTATATCTACATATATTGACTCAACTAGGTTCCTTTCTTCCTTTAAAACTTTTACTAATCTGCTATTTCTTCCAACACAAAGTATTGATGCTAATATCTCAAAGCCGATATTCATTTTTTGATTCTTTAGGCTAGGTATACTCCATGCCATGAATATTCTAGACAATTCAATATTCTTAAAATTAATCTCTTCTCTTCCAGTTCTTGTAACTGCAATTAATTTATTATCATTTTTTATTTGAGAAGTTTCATCTTGATCTAGATAAGAAAAGTTGTTTTCTTGATATATTTCAAAAGTTTTCTCAGATAGATTTCCAGCAATTGCGATACAAAAATTATTTTTTTTGTAAAAGCTTTTGTGAAATTTTTCTAAATCAGCTTTTTTTAATAATTGGAGATTTTTTTCAGTGCCCAATATGGTTTTGCCATATTTATTATCCTTCCATACTCTGCTCAAAAAATAATTAAAAAGTTTTTCGTCAGGCTGATCATTTTGTTGTTTTATTTCATCAATGACAACACTTTTCTCTTTTTCAAATTCATGAATATTAAAGCTTGGAGATAAAACAATGTTTGTCAAAAGAGCCAATGATTCTTTAAAGTTGTTTTCAGGTATTAATACATAGTAATGTGTATCATCATATCCAGTTGAAGCGTTGCTTATCCCACCAAGAGATTCGATCTTGTAATCAAATTCTCCTGGCAATAATTTGTTACTACCCTTAAAAATCATATGTTCCAAAAAATGAGCTGTTCCGTTTCTATCTGATTCCTCAAATGCAGATCCTGCTTTAAACCAAAAATCTATGCATACAAGAGGTAATTCTTTATTTTCCACAAAAACGCATTTAGGTTTGCTTGAATGGGTATAGTACTTAACTTCTCCTGGGTTCATTAAAATCCTTTCCTTATTTTAATTTTGATACTTTTTAAACTTGTTGTCTAAATCCTTAACCAAAAATAAATTAACTGACCCACTTATTTTGGCTTTATTGCAAAATATAAAGGTTCAGAGGTCTAAGCTTAATGACCTCAATTGCATAGAGGTTGATCCTAAACTTTCAAACATAATTTCCAATGTAGAAGGTAAGGAGCTACATATAGAAAATGAATTTTTTAAAGCAAAAGGATTTAGAAAGTTACATATTGAAGTGGCTGAATTTTCAAAAAGTCTAAAGATTCTACATTGCGTATTTTTCCCAGACCCAAAGTATGACATTCCAATATTTGGAATGGATTTAGTTAAAGTTAATGAAATAGTTTCAGCAGCTATTGTTGATTTATCTCCTTCATCGAAGAACCAAAATTTAAAATATGATCATTTATTGTCTAATATTGATAAGAGCGTTTTTAAATCTAAAAGGGAAATTCCAGTCTGGGGAAATATTTTCTCTAAAAATGTTTTTTTCGCTTCTTTAAAAAATGAAAGTGAAAAAAATGCTTTTTGCAAAATAGTTGATAATTATCTTTCTGTTTTAATTCAATTAAGTCAAAATACTAGTCCTGATTCAGATTATGAAATAATTGAAGAAAGAATTAATTATCAA
>CACLUD010000042.1 GCA_902609995.1 uncultured Prochlorococcus sp.
GAGAGAATTAAAAATGTTTTAAAAAAAGTTAAAAGTTCTGAAGGTAAGATTATTCTTTTTATAGATGAAATTCATACAGTTGTTGGTGCTGGAGCAACTGGAGGATCTTTAGATGCCAGTAATCTCTTGAAACCAATGCTCGCAAGGGGGGAATTAAGATGTATAGGTGCTACGACAATTAATGAGCATAAACAAAATATTGAAAAAGATCCTGCGCTTGAAAGGAGATTTCAGAAAATAAAAATTAATGCTCCTTCAGTAGATGATACGATTTCAATACTTAGAGGGCTAAGAGAAAAATATGAGGTTCATCATAGTGTAAGAATTTCTGATAATGCTCTTGTTGCTGCTGCTAGCTTAAGTGAAAGATATATTAATGATAGATTCCTACCAGACAAAGCAATCGATCTAATTGATGAAGCGGCTTCAAGATTAAATATGGTAATAACATCCAAACCAGAAGAAATTGATGAGATTGATAGAAAAGTTTTACAACTAGAAATGGAGAATTTATCATTACAAAGGGAATCAGATAATTTTTCTTTAGAAAGGCTTAAAAGAATTAATGATGAGCTTCACGATCTTAAGATTAGGCAATCTGAATTAAACCATCAATGGCGAAAAGAGAAAGAAGAAATTGACGAGATTAGTAATTTAAAAGAAGAAATTGAATCTACTCAATTAAAAATTGAACAAGCCAAAAGAAGTTTTGATCTCAATAAAGCTGCAGAATTAGAATTTGGAACCTTAATTTCTTTACAAAAAAAATTAAAAATTAAAAGTGAGAATTTAGTTGATTCTTTTAAAAATGGTGAAAAGAATCTTTTAAGGCAAGAAGTTAATTTTGATGACATAGCAGAAGTTGTTTCAAAGTGGACTTCTATTCCAGTAAATAATTTAAATCAATCTGAAAAAGAAAAACTTTTAAAACTAGAATTAACTCTTAAAGAAAAAATTATTGGTCAGAATAATGCTATATGCGCCGTTTCAGATTCAATTAAGAGATCAAGGACAGGACTAAATGATCCCAATAGACCAATAGCTAGTTTTTTATTTTTAGGGCCAACAGGGGTAGGAAAGACTGAACTAAGCAAAGTAATAGCCAAAACAATATTTGACTCGAATTCATCAATCACTAGACTAGACATGTCTGAATATATGGAAAAGCATTCTGTAAGCAAGATTATTGGTGCCCCTCCAGGGTATCTAGGTTTTGAATCAGGAGGCCAATTAACCGAAGCCGTCAGGAAAAACCCTTACTCTCTTATACTCCTAGACGAAATAGAAAAAGCCCACAAAGATGTTTTAGATATCTTATTACAAGTTCTTGATGACGGGATTATTACTGATGGGCAAGGTAGAACAATTAGTTTTAAAAATTCAATAATTGTTCTTACAAGTAATTTAGGAAGTCAATCTATAAATGATTTATCTATAAGGAACGAAGATAAAAATGAAATTAAAAATATTGTGAATGTTGAATTGAAAAAATTTTTTAATTAATTATGTATTTTATTCAACAATTACTTTACCTACCATCCCTGCGCCTCTGTGAGGCTCACAATAGTAGTCAAAAGTTCCTGCTGTATCAAATGTTTCTTCCCATGATTCGCCAGGAGCGAAGGCCAGATCAGCATGACTTAATTCTTCATGGCCATCAAAAACAGCATTATGAGGAGCTAATTTATTATTGATGAATTTAACAGTATCACCTGTACTGATAGTTACAGAACTTGGTTCAAAAGCTAACATTCCAGCGTCAGTACCAAGCTTAACTTCAACAGTTTTAGCAGAAACAGAAGAAATTCCTAGGCCAAAAGTTAAAACTATTGCAAAAAAACCTGCAAAGATTGAACGTAACATAATTTAAATTTACTTTAAATATATATTACAAGGTTTTTGTAACTAAATCGCGAGAAGTTTAATTGATATTACAACCTGGTAACTTTGCTAACCTTAAAACATCTTGCAGGGATCTAGCATAACTTTTTAAATTTAATTTCTCAGGATTCGTTATGGGTACATGGTTAAAGTCATATTTTTTTATGCTGAAGCTATCCCAAGGAGTCATTTTAATAGGTAGAACTCTTAATAATATTTTCATTATTGTTTTTGTTAAGGGGATGGAAAAATATCTATTCATTCCGTTTCTCTTTAAAAGGATATTTATCGCATCATCAATTGAAATAAAGTTTTGACCTAGTACAAATTTTTTGAACCCTTTGTAATTCTCTTCTTTATGATTTTTAATTAGAAACCCACAAATTTGTGCAATATCATTGGCATGTATAAAATGAAACTTTGAGTCAAGTTTAAGAAATCTTGCCATCCAAAGCCATTTATTTATTTCTTTCAATCCGCTTGTTAAATAGCTCACGGGATACTTACTTCTTTTATTAAGAGTTCCTCCAAAAACTAATGTAGGAAAAACTGCGAATGTTTTTTCTGCAAATGAGCTCTCTTTAAGTCTTTCAAAACAGTTATATTTTGTTTGAATATATTCTGTTCCATAAGTTAAAGATTCCCTCATTAATTCACATTGTTCGTTGAGTATGCTGGCCGTTGAAAAATAAATTATTTTCTCTAATTTATCTTTTTCAAGCATTCCAAGTAAATCTTCGAACGCTTTTATATTTACATCATAGGCTCTTTTTGGATCACCCCAAGCAGTCGCAGTGTGGATAAGAAAATTTACCTGACTAATTTCTTTGCTAAATCTATTGCATTCTCTGATATCACATATAAGCAATTTAATCCGCTTGTTCTTCTGTATAGCAAGGGGGAGCTTATTTTTATCTCTTACCATGAGATAAAGCCTAAATCGAGTGTTTCTTAAAAACCAATCAATCAAATATTGGCCAACACATCCGTTAGATCCTGTTATTAATAAGTTTTTAATTGCCAAAATTTAAATTAATAAGTTAGTTTTTTACCATGTTCAAAAAATGTTTGAGCATTTTCTTCTGGTGTGCCTGGTAAAATTCCATGACCTAAATTAAGAATATATTTTCTCTCTTTTACTTTATTGAAAGTAATATCGATTCTCTCTTTTATTGAATCTTTATTTCCAAATAATATACCTGGATCAACATTTCCTTGTATTCCAATTCCTGAAGGTATTCGCTTGCAAGCCTCCTCAATATCTACAGTCCAGTCAAGTGAAATTATATCTACACCAGTTTTAGCCATTCTTTCTAATACCCCAGCACTGCCCGATATATATAATATTATCGGGGTATCTGGGAATTCATCTTTAACGATGTCAACAACTTTCTTTTGATAAGGGCCAGCAAAAATATCGTAGTCTTGAGGACTTAATTGTCCTGCCCAAGAGTCAAAAATTTGTACAACTTGAGCACCAGATTTTATTTGATACTTTAAATACTCACCAATGGATTTTGCAAAGTGATCTAGAAGTTTGTGAAGTAAATCAGGTTCTTTAAAAGCCATTGACTTTATTAAAGAATAATTTTTACTGCTTTTACCTTCAACGACATATGCAGCTAAAGTCCAAGGTGCTCCAACAAAGCCAAGAACTGTTGCTTCATTTTTCACATCTTTTTTTAATGATGAAAGGACTTCTCCCACAAAACTTAAACTTTCGTTCGGAATTAATTCTTTTAAATTTTCTATTTGGTGAATATTTCTTATTGGATGTTCTATTATTGGACCCTTACTTTCTATTATTTCAAAGTTGATCCCCATACCAGGAAGAGGTGTAAGTATATCTGAAAAAAGAATTACACCATCTGGCTTGAAAGCCAAAAAAGGTTGCATTGAAATTTCATAAGAGAGTTCTGGGTTCTCAGATCTTTCCCTAAAGCTTGGGTAGCGTTCTCTTAAATCTCTGTAAATCTTCATATATCTGCCTGCTTGTCTCATCATCCATACTGGAGGCCTATTAACTTTCTTTCCTAAGGCAGCAGATAGTAAAAGTGGTAAATTCTCACCCATTTTTTGAGTACAATATGATTTTTTTTAAAAATTAAAAATCTTTAACCTAAAAATTTTACAACGTAGAGCAGATTAAAATCAGTATGTGAAGAATTAAATGAAATTGACTAATAAATAAACCTTTATTATTGCTTTAATTGATGCTTAAAGATACTTACACTTAGCGGTGGCAAAACAATTTCGAGAGCATTTTCATAATTATGAATATTATATTTTAAAGTTTCCTTACCTCCCATATTCCCTTTGTTACTGCCGCCATACTTAGAACCGTCTGAATTGAAAATCTCTTTATAGAAGCCCTCTAAAGGAACACCTATTTTATAGGATTCATGAAAGTTAGGGGTAAAATTTGCAACAACTACAAGCCATTCATTACTTTCATTTTCCCTTCTCATAAAACTGATAACTGAATTGGAGGTGTCATCGCAATCTATCCATTGGAATCCATAAGGATCAAAGTCATTTTTCCATAAAGAAGGCTCATTTTTATAAAGTTTATTTAAGTCATCAACCAAGTTTCTAATACCTTTATGGGGTTCAAATTCTAAAAGTTCCCATTGAAGATCATCCCAAACATTCCATTCTTGCCTTTGCCCAAATTCCATTCCCATAAAAATTGTCTTTTTACCAGGATGTGTCCACATGTAAGTTAATAAAGCCCTTGTATTCGCGAATTTTTTCCAATCATCTCCTGGCATTTTATGTAAAAGATGACTTTTTCCATGAACAACTTCATCGTGACTAAGGGCAAGCATAAAATTTTCGGTGTAATTATAAGTTATTGAAAAGGTCACACTATTTTGATGAAATTGCCTAAACCAAGGATCTATTTCAAAATAATCGAGCATATCATGCATCCACCCCATATTCCATTTTAAATTGAAACCTAGTCCACCTACATTTGTAGGCTCGGTAACCATTGGCCAAGTTGTTGATTCTTCAGCAATAGAAAGTGCACCTGGAAAATGCTGAAAAAGTACATGGTTTGCTTGCTGAAGAAATTTAACAGCTTCAAAATTTTCATTCCCACCATTTTCATTTGGAATCCATTCACCCTCAGGACGTAAATAGTCTCTATATAACATTGAAGCTACAGCATCTACTCTTATCCCATCAATATGGAATTCTTCAAACCAATAAATAAGGTTTGCTACTAAAAAATTCCTTACTTCATTTCTACTGTAGTTAAATATTAAAGTACCCCATTCTTTATGCTCTCCAATACGAGGATCGCCGTGTTCATAAAGATGACAACCATCAAAGAAAGCTAAACCATGCTTATCTTTTGGGAAATGGCCAGGAACCCAGTCGAGAATTACACCTATACCCTCTGCATG
>CACLUD010000043.1 GCA_902609995.1 uncultured Prochlorococcus sp.
GCAGCACCAATCTCTCAATTTGGATCATCTCCTCGTTTGTCTGAACTACTAGTGAAGGAGGGTGATTTTGTCAAGGAAGGTTCAGTTCTAGCCGTTTTTGAAAATAAAAAGAAATTAGTTGCAGATCTTGAAAAAAAGAATAAGCTTATTAAAACTAATATTTTAGAGATTTCATTAAAGGAAGATCAAATTAAAAGATATGAATTGGCCGTTGAAAAGTCAGCATACTCATTGGTACAACTTTCTCAGAGAAAAGATGAATTGTTAAAATTACAAAAACAAAAAATAATTAATGTTGGGGATAAAAAAGACATTGAGATAGATCTTTTTAACTCTCAACTTAGAAGCCCAATAGATGGCTATATTCTTAATATTAATACAAGAGTTGGAGAAAGATCTAAAAACGAAGGGATACTTGATATTGGCTCAAGTCAGAATATGGAGGCTCTAATAGAAGTTTATGAATCTGATATAAATAGAGTATTTATCTCGCAAAATGTTGAATTAAGTAGTGAAAATGGAGGTTTTAAAAAAATTCTAAAAGGGGAAGTAATAAGAATTAGCCCACAAGTAAAACAAAGAAAGGTTTTATCCACAGATCCTACAGGTGATGCGGATGCTCGTATTATTGAAGTTCTTGTAAAGCTTAATCCGGAATCTATAAAATTAGTTAAAAATTATACTGGTATGAAAGTCATTGCAAAATTCCTCCCTTGATGAATTTTTCTTTCATAAAATTTAGGAAAATTCCTTTAGCTTGGTTGTTACTAACAAGACAGCCACTTAGATTAATAGTTGCTATTGCAGGAATTAGCTTCGCGGGGATTTTAATGTTTATGCAATTAGGCTTTCGAGATGGATTATTTGATACAAGTGTAACCATTCATAAACTTTTAGATGCTGATCTTGTGTTGATAAGTCCAAGATCAAAAAGTTCCATAAGTATGAGTGGATTTCCAAAAAGAAGACTAATTCAAACTTTAGCTTTAGAAGACGTAGAAAAAACTGCGCCTGTTAACTTAACTTATCTTCTCTGGAGGAACCCAGAGAATCTAAAAACAAGATCTATTTTAACCTTAGGATTTAATCCTTCAGATTCTCTTTTACTAGATGATGGATTTTCAAGAAAGGCTGATAAACTTAAAAATCCAGGAAGAGTTCTTTTTGATAAACTTTCAAGACCAGAATTTGGACCTATAGAAGATTGGTTTCTTTCGGAGAAGAAAGTAGAAACCGAAGTTGCTGGTAAGAGAGTATTAGTTGAAGGCCTTGTTGAGTTAGGTCCTTCTTTTGGAGCAGATGGAAACCTCATAACAAGTAGAGAAACATATCTAAGGCTTTTCCCTGCAAATCCAAAAGGAAGTATTGAAATTGGTTTAGTGAAACTGCGAAGTGGTTCAAATCCTATTCTGGTATCTGAAATTTTAAAAAAGTCTTTACCGAATGATGTTCGTGTTTTAACAAAAAATCAATTTATAGAATTTGAAAAAAATTATTGGAAAAACAGTACTGCGATTGGATTTATATTTAGTTTAGGAGCTTTGATGGGCTTTGTCGTTGGTTGCGTTGTTGTTTACCAAATTCTTTATAGCGATGTCACTGATCATCTCCCTGAATATGCAACCTTGTTGGCTATGGGGTATAGACTTAAATCTTTGTTTTATGTTGTTGCTAGAGAAGGATTTTTATTAGCATTATTTGGCTATTTGCCTGCTTATTTTTCTGGACAAATACTATATTCAATTGTCAGAAATTCTACAAAATTACCCATAGTAATGGATGCCAATAAAACAGTTTTAATTTTTATTTTGATCTTGGTTATGTGTATGGGTTCTGCTGGAATTGCTATGCGTAAGTTAGTCGATGCAGATCCTGCTGAAATATTTTAACTAGAATTATTTGTATGCGTAAAGCCATCAATAAAAAAGATAAAAATTCAAAAACAGTTTCTATAAATAATTTGAGTCATTATTATGGTATTAATGAAAATAAGAAAAAAGTACTTAATAATGTAAATTTCTTTATTGAAAAAGGAGAGTTAGTTCTTTTAAAAGGACCCTCTGGATGTGGCAAGACAACTCTTTTAACTTTAATTGGTGCATTGAGAACATGCCAAAGTGGGGATTTGATGGTTTTAAATAATCAACTAAATGGGGCTTCAAGAAAGACTAGACAAAAACTTCGAAGAAATATAGGGATGATTTTTCAGGGACATAATTTGCTTAGATGTTTAACAGCAGAACAAAATGTTCAAATGGGCGCAGATTTAATTACAAATTTGACGTACTTACAAAGAAGAGAAGTAGCAAGGAAGTGGTTATCTGCTGTTGGTTTGGAGGGTCATCATAAAAAACTCCCAAATGGATTGTCAGGAGGGCAGAAACAAAGGGTTGCAATTGCAAGGGCATTATCCGCGAATCCCAAACTTTTACTTGCGGATGAACCTACTTCAGCTTTAGATAGTGTCACTGGAAGAGAAATAGTTTCACTATTACGTAAATTAGCAAAAGAGCAGGATTGTTCTGTCCTTATGGTTACTCATGATCCAAGAATTTCAGATATGGCGGACAGGATATTAAATATGGAAGATGGTAAGATATTTAATGCACTTAGTGAGCTAAGATAGTTTAAAGTTAAAAAGATTTTTTATGTCAAAGAGAAGAAATTTGAAAAAAGAAAAGCAAGACCGTAATCGTGCATATGCAAGGAAATTCAAAAAAAGAAAGCTTAGATCTGATGGTAGACCAGAAGGAAATAACGTAACTGGCACAGCTAATAATGGCGGAGCGGCTGATTAATAAAAATTTGGATCTTTTATATTTAAAAATTCTTTATATTAATAAATAAATAATATATGGATATGAATGTAAGCATCGTTATTCCAACGTATAACAGAAAACCAATATTGAAAAAATGTCTAAAGGCTCTTGAGAATCAGAACTTAAACGAGAATATTAGTAATTATGAAGTAATAGTTGTTGATGATGGCTCTACGGATGGAACAACTTCTTGGATAAAAGATAATAATGAATTTCTCTCTCATGTTGTCTTATTTGAACAAGAACATGGCGGACCTGCTTTAGGAAGAAATCTAGGTGTAAGGAAATCTAAATATGAAATTATCATTTTCATCGATAGTGATCTTATTGTTTTAGAAGACTTTATAGCCTGTCATGTAAATAAATTATTATTCTCTTGGAATAAAAATAATAAAAAATGCTTTACTTATGGTTCAGTTATTAATACTTCTAATTTCTCGAATCCAGAAAGTGAAAAATATAAATTGACTGATTTTTCCTTTGCATACTTTGCTACTGGAAATGTTGCTATTTCAAAAGAATTACTTTTAAGTGTTGGGTTATTTGATAATTCTTTTAGCCTTTATGGATGGGAAGATCTAGAGTTGGGAGAGAGATTAAAAAAATTAGGGACAACATTAATTAAATGTCCAGAGGCTGTTGGATTTCATTGGCACCCCCCTTTTGATTGTGGGCAAATTGCATCATTAGTATCCCAAGAAAAAGAGAGAGCAAGGATGGCTTTAATATTTTATAAAAAACACTCAAATTTGAGAGTTAGATTTATGATTCAATTAACTCCTATTCATATTTTGCTTTGGCAAATAATTTGTCTAGGGGGATTGATAAGTATTAAAAGATTATTCCCGTTATTAAGATTCCTAGTTGATTCAGGTAGAAATAGAATTGCATTAGAGATTGTTAGGATTCCCCTTAATTTAATTTATGTAAAAGAACTTAGAAGATTAATTTAGATTTTAAAGATAAATCATAAAAGAAATTCTTTAAGGATTTCTGATTATTTGCTACAATATTAAAAAATAAAACCACACATCTGACTGTTTCGGGTGATTTAAATATTTAAATTTCCCGTCGGATGGAGGCTAACCCGAAACTTATTTAAACATGGCTGTTGTATCACTATCTGAAATGATGGAAGCTGGTGCCCATTTTGGACATCAAACTAGACGTTGGAATCCCAAAATGTCTAAGTATATATATTGTGCGAGAAATGGGGTTCATATTATTGATCTTGTTAAAACTGCTTTATGTATGAACAATGCTTATAAGTGGACAAGGAATGCTGCAAAAAGTGGGAAAAGGTTTCTTTTTGTAGGTACGAAGAAGCAAGCATCAGATGTTGTTGCTCAAGAAGCTGTTAGATGTGGTGCTGCTTATGTGAATCAGAGATGGTTAGGAGGTATGCTTACTAACTGGACTACTATGAAAGCAAGGATAGAAAGATTGAAAGATCTTGAGAGAATGGAAAGTAGTGGGGCTATCGCTATGCGACCAAAAAAAGAAGCGGCTGTTTTGAGGCGAGAACTAGAACGATTGCAGAAGTATTTAGGTGGTCTTAAAGGTATGAGAAGATTACCTGATGTAGTTGTTCTTGTAGATCAAAGAAGAGAATCTAATGCTGTTCTTGAAGCTAGGAAATTAGATATTTCTTTAGTTTCAATGTTAGACACTAACTGTGATCCTGATTTGTGTGAGGTCCCTATTCCATGCAATGATGATGCAGTGAGATCTGTTCAACTTATCTTAGGACGACTTGCAGATGCAATTAATGAGGGAAGAAAAGGTTCTAACGATCAAAGGAAAAATTAAGTTATTTTCTAACTTTAATAAAAACAAAAAACATTATCTTTTTAAATGGGAAACATTACAGCAAAACTAGTTAAGGATCTTAGAGATAAGACTGGAGCAGGAATGATGGATTGCAAAAAGGCTTTAAACGAGACAGATGGAAATGTTGAAAAAGCCTTGGAATGGTTAAGGAAGAAAGGTATAGCAAGCGCAGAAAAGAAATCAGGAAGAGTTGCTGCTGAAGGCTCTATCGGTAGCTATATACATACGGGATCAAGGGTGGGTGTTCTTTTAGAACTAAATTGTGAAACTGATTTTGTTGCTAGAGGAGATATATTTCAATCTCTTTTAAAAGACGTATCTATGCAAGTAGCTGCATGTCCAAATGTAGAGTATGTATCTATTGATCAAATACCAAAAGATATAGTCGAAAAAGAAAAACAAATAGAAATGGGCAGAGATGATTTGTCTGGCAAACCAGAAAATATTAAAGAAAAAATTGTTGAGGGAAGAATAGCTAAAAGACTAAATGAGTTAGTCTTGCTTTCTCAACCTTACATAAAAGATAGTGCAATAACAGTTGAGGACCTTGTGAAACAAGCAGCAGCTAAAATTGGTGAAAATATCCAGGTTAGACGTTTTACTAGAT
>CACLUD010000044.1 GCA_902609995.1 uncultured Prochlorococcus sp.
AGCAGAATCTCAGGTCTTTTTGCCAGAAGAGGTTTTAATATCGATAGTCTTGCTGTTGGGCCTGCAGAAACCAAAGGGATTTCTAGATTAACAATGGTTGTAGAAGGTGATAATGAAACCCTTCAACAAATGACAAAACAACTTAATAAATTATTTAATGTTCTTGGAGTAGTAGATTTTACTAACCTTGCAGCCGTTGAAAGGGAACTAATGCTTCTTAAGGTATCATCGAAAGAGGATACGAGAAGTAATATTTTGGATATCGTTCAAATATTTAGAGCAAAAGTTGTAGATGTTTCAGATATTGCTTTAACCCTTGAGGTAGTAGGAGATCCAGGGAAATTAGTTGCTTTGGAAAAACTACTTGAACCATACGGAATTCTTGAGATCGCGAGAACAGGTAAAGTTGCCCTTAAACGATCTTCGGGAGTTAATACTGAAATGTTAAAAATAAATAAGTACTCCTTAGAGATTTAATTAGAAATTATGATTTCATAAATCAAATCTTCTTTATCTAATTTCTCTAGTACGCCGATTCCTTTTACAACTTTTCCAAAGATTGAGTACCTTCCATCTAATTCAGGAACTTTATTAGTTACTAAAAAAAACTCTGTAGCAGAAGAATAATTTTCTCCACTTTTTACCATGGCTAATGATCCTTTTTCAAAAAAATTTGTAAGATTTATAATTTCAGAAGGTTCCACAATTTGATAATTATATTTTGGTTCGATTTCTTTTTTTAATTTTATTTCCAAGGGTATATTTCTTCTAAGATTTTTTAGATTTAGATTTTCTTTGTTGTAGTAATTTTTTCCTGGGTAAATACCTGAATGAATTAATTTAACTTGAGGAAAATTAATTATTTTATAAAACCTTTTATTTTTATAAACATTTTTTTTAACATTTTGAATAAAGTTAGTTACGGTAACTGGTTTATTTTTTCCATATAATTTGACATCAAAATTACCTTTTGAAGTCTTGAATTCAACTATTTGGTCCTTTTTTACACAATTAAGATTAAACTTCTCGCAATAATAATTAGAATCAAAAGTACTCTTATAAGTGCAACCTGTAATTGAAAATAAAAATAACTTAAAGAATATAAGTGGTTTTAATAAAAAAATCTTCTTATTTTAAACCCTCCAAATTTACATTTAAAAATTTGGCTAATCTTGCTCCTTCCTCTTCAACTTGCAGCAATGGTTTAAGTTCTCCGGCTCCGCTTAAAGGAAGTGCTTTTTTTCTGCCTTTAAGAACTAATGCAATTCTTCTTCTTGGATTAAATCCTTCACTTATATCAAGTTTTACTGCTTTAATTTCATCAAAATTTAATTTAACTTCAATATCCTTAAATAATCCTTTTCTTTTAATTTCAACAGATTGAGACTCTTTATCAAAAAAGTTATAACCTGAACCGAAATTTATAAAAACCAAATACCATAAATATATGTTTAGCAAATTGGCTATAACTCCATAAGCTCCCATTATTATTCCCTGAGGGATAAAAAGTAAGGTTGAAGGATTACCCAAAGGGAGTAAATCTCTTCCTGTATAGCTTGAGATCGCAGCTAAGATAAAACCTATACCACCAATAGATAACATTCCTCCAATAAGGTAGTTCGATATTTTTCTTGAACCATTAATTTTTTGTTCAATTTTTTTAAAGGAAGAAAGATTTGATTGCATAATAAATTTATTTTAGGTGCCTATTCCTACTAATTTAACAATTAATATAGAGTATTAATACCTAATTTTTAGCTTAAAAGTTAGGAAAGCTTTACAAGGCATTTCATATATACAAATATTTCCCCACTTTACTCTCAATCTTTGTTACAGTCTCATCGTATCCCGAAGCTAAAAACGATTTCTCATGACGATCGCCGTTGGAAGCGCCCCACAAAGAGGATGGTTTGACGTCCTCGATGATTGGTTAAAGCGCGACAGGTTTGTATTTATTGGTTGGTCCGGTCTTCTACTTCTACCTTGTGCATATCTTGCTATTGGTGGGTGGTTTGTCGGAACAACATTTGTTACCTCATGGTACACACACGGTATTGCATCTTCATATCTTGAAGGAGCAAACTTTTTAACAGCAGCTGTAAGTACCCCTGGAGATGCCATGGGACACAGTCTTCTATTTTTATGGGGTCCTGAAGCCCAAGGTAGTTTTGTTAGATGGCTACAACTTGGTGGTCTTTGGAACTTTGTTGCATTACATGGAGTATTCGGCCTTATCGGTTTCATGCTTCGTCAATTTGAAATTGCTGGTCTTGTAGGTATTAGACCTTACAACGCACTTGCTTTTTCAGCTGTAATTGCAGTTTTTACAAGTATTTTTCTTATCTATCCCTTAGGACAACATAGCTGGTTTTTTGCTCCATCATTTGGTGTCGCGGCAATTTTCCGATATATTTTGTTCATACAAGGTTTTCACAATATTACTCTTAATCCTTTTCATATGATGGGTGTTGCTGGAATTCTTGGTGGTGCACTTCTTTGCGCCATACATGGAGCTACAGTTCAAAACACACTATATGAAGATACAAGTATTTACACAGATGGTAAAGTTCAAAGTTCAACTTTCAGAGCTTTCGATCCAACACAAGAAGAAGAAACTTATTCAATGATTACAGCGAATAGATTTTGGAGCCAAATTTTTGGTATTGCTTTTTCTAACAAGCGTTTCCTTCACTTCTTGATGTTATTTGTACCTGTTATGGGTATGTGGACATCTTCAATTGGTATTGTTGGCTTAGCACTTAACTTAAGAGCTTACGATTTTGTTAGCCAAGAGATAAGAGCTGCAGAAGATCCAGAATTTGAAACTTTCTACACAAAGAATATACTTTTGAACGAAGGTATGCGAGCATGGATGTCTTCTGTGGACCAACCACACGAAAACTTTGTATTCCCTGAGGAGGTTCTTCCGCGTGGAAACGCCCTTTAATAATTTACTAAGAGCTCCTAACCAGAGTATTGAAGAAACTGGTTACGCTTGGTACGTAGGCAACGCCAGATTGATTAATCTTTCTGGTCGTTTACTTGGAGCACACATTGCACACTCTGGCTTAATAGTATTTTGGGCTGGAGCAATGATGTTATTCGAAGTAAGCCATTTCACATTTGATAAACCAATGTGGGAACAAGGCTTAATTTGTATGCCTCACGTTGCAATGTTTGGGTTTGGTATAGGCCCTGGTGGTGAAGTTACTTCTGTATATCCCTTCTTTGTAGTGGGTGTTATGCATTTAATTTCTTCAGCAGTTTTAGGTTTTGGAGGGATTTATCACTCCTTAGCCGGTCCAGAAAAGCTCGAGCAAGATTTTCCTTTCTTTTCAACTGATTGGAGAGATAAGAACCAAATGACTAATATATTGGGTTATCACCTAATAGTTTTAGGAGTAGGTGCTTTATTTTTTGTAGCAGATTGGATGTTTATTGGTGGTGCTTATGACACATGGGCCCCCGGCGGAGGAGAAGTTAGATTAGTCAGTCCAACATTAGATCCAAGAGTTATTCTTGGTTATCTATTCAGGTCTCCATGGGGAGGTGCTGGTTCAATTATCGGTGTCAACTCAATTGAAGACATTGTTGGTGGTCATGTTTATGTTGGTATAACTGCTATTATCGGTGGTTTATTCCATATCTTCACAAAACCATTTGGATGGGCTAGAAGAGCCTTCATTTGGAATGGAGAAGGACTCCTAAGTTACGCACTAGGTGGAATTTGTGTTGCAAGTTTTATTGCATCAACTTTCATTTGGTTTAACAACACTGCTTATCCTTCTGAATTCTACGGCCCAACAAACGCTGAAGCTTCACAGGCCCAAAGCTTTACTTTCCTTGTGAGAGATCAAAGAATTGGTGCTAACGTAGGTTCAACAATGGGACCAACAGGATTAGGTAAGTATCTCATGAGATCTCCTACAGGTGAAATTATATTTGGTGGTGAAACAATGAGATTTTGGGATTTCAGAGGTCCATGGTTAGAGCCTTTAAGAGGACCTAATGGATTGAGTCTTGAGAAAATCCAAAATGATATTCAGCCTTGGCAAGTTAGAAGAGCTGCTGAATATATGACACATGCTCCTAACGCTTCTATTAACTCAGTTGGTGGAATCATTACAGAGCCTAATGCCGTTAACTTTGTTAACTTAAGGCAATGGTTAGCTGCAGCTCAATTCTTCCTAGGATGGTTTACATTCATCGGTCACCTTTGGCATGCTGGACGTGCTAGGGCAGCCGCTGCAGGTTTCGAAAAAGGAATCGACAGAAAGAGTGAACCAGCTCTAGAAATGCCAGATATTGATTAACTGTAATCAATTTTTCTAAAGACCCTTAAAAGGGTCTTTTTTTTATGGAAAAATTCCTTCCCTTATAAGACTCTTTCTAAGCCATGGCAAACTTAAGCCCATTACATTACTAAAACAACCTTCTATTTTTTCTATATATTTCCCTCCTATACCTTCCAAAGCAAATCCACCGGCGCAATATAAAGGTTCAAGGGTATCAACATAACTCTTTATTTCGACATCATTCAACTTTGGAAAATAAACCCGAGAACTAACTGTTTGTTTAATTGTCTTAGTTATTTTAAAAATATTTGAAGTTGAATCAAAATTTCCAATTATTAGAGTATGACCAGTATGTAAAAATCCAGATTCTCCAGACATTTCTTTCCATCTATTAAATGCCTCTTCTTTGTTAGAGGGTTTTCCATAAGCTGCACCTTTAAATTCAAAAATTGAATCACATCCAAGAATCTCTAAATGATCACAATTAAACTTTTCTGGAAATATTCGTTTTTGAATATTTTTAGTTAAGCTGTTCGCCTTTTGAAAAGACAATTCCAAAGCCAACTTTAAAATATTTTTTTCTTTTATTGAAGTTTCGTCAAAATCGCTTCGTATTTGAATAAACTCAATTTGACAGTTTTCAAGTAATATCTTTCGAGATTGTGAAGCAGAG
>CACLUD010000045.1 GCA_902609995.1 uncultured Prochlorococcus sp.
TAAAGCTATTAACTTTGCTAGACCCATAAAGACAAATCCGAATCTCCTGTTGATCTCTGCATCCAATGAATTTTCCAAATATCACCCACTTTTTTGAAAATAGAAGTAACTGTTGGTAAATCATCATTAGGTGTCCCTTTATATCTGAATTTTGAACCAAGAGTGAAAATGCACATTGCGACATTATCACTTAGAAATTCGAAGCGGTGTATTTTTGTTATTTCTGCTTTTTCTTGTACTATATCTCCTGAATTCATCATTTCTTCAAATCCTTTTGCACTTATAGGATTACCACTTGGTCTGATTAATAAAAAATCTGGAGTTGCATTTTTCATGAAAAAAGAACCCATCTTTTCTGGGGATGCGAGCTCATCTAACAATGAAATAATTTTTTCTTTATCAGTCATAAGGGATGTAAATTTTATCTATTTATTCTAGACAGTCTGTCAATAATCTATTTAGTTTTAATCAGTGTAAATATTTATTGTCGAACAAACTAATTAATAAGTATTAACTTGCTGTATCTTCTTGGCCCCATTCTTTATGTTTTTGTTCTAGATCTGTAACTGAATCCCTTTGATAAGTTAACTTTAAATGATTATGAGCTAGCTGATCTTTAGCTACCGTCATATCGTTTGAAAAGAAGTTCAATGGCTCTACTTTCATGCCTTTTTTATTTTCCATAGCTTTTTCAATTATTAAATATGAATATTTATAAAATGTTTTTATAAGAAACCCCAGAAATTTAATCTTTTATTTGGATTTTCTTTACAGATTTAGAAGAAATTACTTATTTTCATTATTAATTACGAGAAAAACATGAAGATTCAAATATCTCTCACAGTTCTACCAAAGTAATTTAATGACCTCCAAAACTACTTTAATAACCCTAACGAAGAATTAGTTTCATATACTTGTATTCCTGAATACGTAAGGAAAAATACTAAAAAAATTCAGAAGCTTTAATCAAAAATTATTAGGATAAGGAATTTTTAAATCACACTGCTAATAAGCATTTTTTAGTCTATTGTAATTAACTTTTTTAACTCTATTTATCCCACTATTTTGTTAATTAAAAGTGAATTATTCCATATCTTTTTGTCTGATAATAAGAACTTGCTAATGGATTTAATAAAATAACTTATTAATAATTAATAAACAATTTATGTTAATTATAAAAAGTTAAACCGATCGATTATTTTTGAATAACTTTTTTTGAATTCCTATTATAGTAATTAAAGCTAAAAAATTAATTTGTAGTGTTTTAGAAATTTATTAAAGTATTTAATGAGTTCTAGGCTTTTTTAAACAATATTTGCAAGTTTAACTATTTAGATAAACCCAGGAATTATCCATCCAAAAAAACCATAATTAACCATCAAGGCCAATAAACCGACCATGGCTAACCTTCCATTGGTTATTTCGGCATTTTTCCAATAGGATTTTTTTCTGTTGTTCATGTTTGGGGATTTTTGGGTATCTAATAAATTGGGTTCTAAAGGCTCTTGTAATCTCTTTAGGGTGTAAAGGGTAAATTGCAATGTTATAGCTATAACGACAATTATAAAACCAGTAAGTGGACTCATTTGATTAAACGAATCCAGGTATGATTTGACCAGTTGTTAAATAAGCTCCAAGCGCCGCGATAAATCCAACCATCGCAAATCTTCCATTAAGATTTTCAGCAACAATTTTTTCTTTTTCAACAGATTTAATTTTTGACATTATTAAGTGACTATTATTAACTAATGTAACACAAAATTTACGTATTGTAATAAAAAAAATATAAAATGTAGTTATTTCCGGTTAATAAGACACATTATTGTCACAATAATGTAGAAAAATACTATTAGATATATAAATTCATAAAAGTTTTTTCTCTAAATTATATTTATTTGTTAGTTATTTTCTTTACTTCAGGTAGGTAAAACTTGTTTCCAAGAGTGTAGCCGATTGACATTAATACTAAACCTATCAGTTGAGGTAGATGTGCATTTGCTAGAGAGATTTTATCCATATTTTTTAAGTAGTATAAAAACAATACTAGTTAATAATTATTTATTCTGTAGTCTTTTATAAAATTTATAAAAAATTGGAAAGTTTAATAATCTATTTCACCAGATTCTTTTAATGAATTAACAATTCTCTCATTTTCACTTTTTAAATTTTCTAATGCTGATTTAGTAAATTGTTCTTTAGCTTCAAATTTTGCTGAGCGGATTATTTTTTTATTAGGCCATTTCTTATTTTGCTCTTGTTTCATTTTAAATTTATTTCTTAGTGGATATTAAAAGAAGGAGTTTTTTATTAAAGTATGAATTTTTACAAAAAATTAGTTGTTAATTATTATTCATAAACTTTTTTTTTAATTATTTAACTATCGTTTAAATCAAAAATTTTAAGTTGAAAATATCATTAAAATTTATCTTAGGGTCTTTTGAAATAATTTAAATTGCTCAATCTTTTGGAAGCCTCAACCATCCGCTAGTCCATTTTGATTTTAGAGTTAACCAAGAAATCCTTTTAATATCTTTTTTGTTTTTGGTTGGGAATAAATCTACCCATCTTTGGTCATTTTTACCTCCATAGGCCTTTACTTGATAATGACGATTTCCTTCGATTGTTTTTGGCGCTGTCCAGCAATTTGTGGGAGGCCATTTCATATATTATTTTTCAATAAAAGTAATTTTATAACGTGCTATTGCCTGTTAAAACTAAACCATAGTATGCAATAGTTCCAAGAATCAAAACTATACCCAATACTCGAATAATCATTTTTTAATAATATTTAATTTTGAATAATATTAAAAATAAATCAATGAGTGAAATAATTGTATTATTTTTTAATCTTATGAATTGTTAAAAAATTATTTCCTCATTTTCCTTTCTTTTTGTGATTTCTAGCCAATGATTGACATGATTCTGGATGCCACTCGTGTTGGATTCTTGCAATGAAATCATAAATAAAAGAATCAGGACATTCCGTTATTTCTTGAAGCTCAGAAAGTTCTCCTTTAATAAATTCATAAACACTTGAAACTATTCCAATATTTTGTTCATGAGTAGGTTCCCAAGTTTCAAATTCCTTTTTCATGTATTTTTTTTTCTCTTTTATTATCTTCTATAATATCGTAATAAACTATATCCCCATAATCAGCATCTGAACAACATATATCTCCATATATTTTATCTAATAAATCATAAGCATCTGCAAAGTTTGAAAAAGTTTGCGATGTGAGATCATCTTCTTTTCCATCAATTCTTACAATTTTATAATTCATAAAAAAATTCTCTCAAACTTATCTAAATTTACTATGAAGCTTAAATTTTTTATTTGAGAGCTTTAGGGTATAGCTTCCCAATCTTGTCTTTTTGTTTTTCTAATTTCTTTTTCTTATAGTTTTCTGACAAAATTCTTCTAATTAGTAATTGTGGGATTAGCCATATCAATGCTATTGCGAAAGCCATAAAAACAGGATTTCTCCAAGTAAGTCTAATTATTTCTTGAGTATATTCTTGATTTAAGATCTCCATGAATTAATCTTCTGAAAGTAATTCATTGTTGGGAAATTTATCTTTAATTTTTAAAAGATATTCTTGTAAATTTTCTTTGTTATCGGAACACATTTTTTCTAATGACTTTTCCATAAATTGGTTTAAACCTTTACCCTCCAATCCTAAAGACTTTGTTCCGGACGCATACATCATTACTAATAATACTTTTGCTTCGTTCTCAGTCATCCAAGCATGCGATGCTATTAATCTATAAATTCTGTCTAATGGACTTTTGCTTTCTGACATTTTCGAATTATAACTAAAATACTTTCCATTACACTAAATGAATTAGTAATTAATTTTTAATTTAAGGCTTCAGAAATTATAATATTTGAAATTATCTAAAAATATGTCTACTTACCTCATAACTGGCTCAAATAGAGGAATTGGATTGGAATTATGTAAACAAATTATTGAAAGAGGAGATGAGGTGATAGCTACCTGTAGAGAGGCTTCTTCAGATTTAAAAAACTTAGGTGTAAGAATTGAAGAAGATATCGATATTTCCTCAGAGGATTCAATCAATAATTTAAAGCAAGCATTATCAGGGGTCGAATTAGATTGTTTAGTTCATAATGCAGGTATTTATGAGTTTAACTCGATTGATAATTTTGATCATGAAAGTATTATTCGTCAATTTGTAGTAAATGCTTTAAGTCCTCTTTCTATGACTAGATCACTGAAAGGTCTTTTAAAAAAGAATTCAAAGATTGGTTTCATTACGAGCAGAATGGGATCCATTGGTGATAATTCATCTGGTAGTTCCTATGGTTATAGGATGTCTAAAGTGGCTTTATCCATGGCAGCGAAATCACTTTCAAGAGATTTGTTAAAAGAAGATATTTATGTTGCTATTTTGCATCCAGGCTTAGTAAGTACTCGTATGACTGGATTTACAAAAAATGGTATATCTACAGAAGAATCCGTAAATGGACTCTTAAAACGTATCGACTCTCTTAATAAAAATAATACTGGGACATTTTGGCATACTAATGGAGAGATTTTGCCTTGGTAGATTTAACTTATTTACTTGAACTCTGGCTTATAAAAAATGATTTGTTAAAAAAGCTTTAAATTTTAATATATTTAGTTTCTTTATTTACTCATCTTGGTTATGTTAAGGGAAATATTAGTAAAGGAGGTGATTCATTGTCGTATCTACCGAA
>CACLUD010000046.1 GCA_902609995.1 uncultured Prochlorococcus sp.
CTTATCAACAAATTTCCTAATCATAAATGCGTTAGGGTAGTGACTAATATTCCAATAACAATTGGTAAAGGTTTAACTGGAATTTCATGGGGAGATGAAATAACGAAAGATCAGAAGCAATACATAAAAAGATTATTTGAAAATTCTAGTAAAATTTATGAATTTCCTGAAGTTTTACTTGATATTTTTTTATCAGTAACATCTTCTGGGCCAGCTATAATCGCCTTAATTATTGAAGCTTTAAGTGACGGAGGTTTAAGCGGCGGATTGCCAAAAAAACTTTCTGAAGAACTTGTTTTGGAGATGATTTTAGGCACTGCTAGTTTAATAAAAGAAACAAATTTATCAACTGCTGAGCTTAAGAATATGGTGACTTCTCCTGGGGGCACCACCATATCAGCACTAAGGGTTTTAGAAAATAGGAGTTTAAGGTCTGCTCTAATAGAAGCAGTAGTTTCTGCAAGTAATCGTAGTAAAGAATTTCATTAAGGATTAGATTTTTTTTATAGTATTTAGATAAAGTTGTTCTAGAACTTCAATATTTTTTTTTATTGTATATCTTTCAATTACTCTTTCACGTCCTTTCCCCCCCAGAGCCTTTGTGAATGAAGGATGATCTACCAAAATTGGAATTATAGTTTTTAATTGAGTGACAACATTTTCTGTAGAGATCACAATGCCTGCTCCATTATCTAAAACTTCACCATCAGCTCCAGCATCAGTTGCAACACATGCCGTACCAGTAGACATTGCCTCCAAGAGTGATAAGGATAGTCCCTCTATTAAGCTTGGTAAAAAAAACACCTCTGCGATTTGCATAATTGCTACTCTGGTTTCTAAATCAGTTTCTGATCCCCACCAAATTAATTTATCTTTTCCTAGATTAGAAAAACTATTTTCCAGAGTAGGCTTCATTGGTCCGTCTCCAACAATTACTAGTTTGCAATTATTAGTTTTTGTTTGACGCCAGGATTTTAAAAGAGCCTCAATATTTTTTTCACTGGCAATCCTTCCCATATATATAAAGATTCTTCCTTCCCCTAGTTTACTTTTAACTAAATTATATTTTTTACTTTTTACTTTCATAGGTTGCCAAATACTTTCATCAACTCCATTTGGAATAATTATTTGCTTTTCTTTACTAACGCCTAAGTTTCCTAAAATTGTTTTTTGAGATTCTGAAAAAACAATCAATTTATCAAATTTAGCGAGAGAGGGCGCATAAAGTTGATAAGTTAGTTGTTGAGTACTTGCCGTTAAGTTCCTATTATTTTTATCAAATGCGGGATGAAATGTTCCTATAAGTGGTAGGTTTATTTGTTTGCAAAGTTCAGGCAATCTAAAGTCGAGAGGAGATAAAGTTAAACTTGCATGAACTAAATCTGGCTTTAATCTCTCTAATGAATGTCTTAATTCTTTTTCTGCTCTTGGAGAAGGGATTGTGTAAACTTGCGATTTAATTAAGTAAGGAAGACTGACCTCAGGATCGTTGGCTAAAAATAAGGGTTTAGATTCGATTGCATTAGAGGGATTATCAAAATGTATAAAACTTATTTTATGGCCTCTCAGTTTTAATTGTTCAGTAGTTAAATTTCCATAACTTACATTTCCACAAAAGGGAGATTTTTTACCTAACCAGGCAACATGAACCACATTAAATTAACCAACTATCTATAAAGTTAACAGTCAAAGTTACAATCATCGATATCTTTTAATTTAATAACAATTTAACCCTTAATTATCTATAAAATTCTCTCAACATTTTAAGTGATGATAATTCTTTTTCTAATTGAGCAGAGATCCAATTCTCAATAATTGATAATATTTTAAGCCAAACTTTTTTAGGTCCTAATAATTCTCCATTTGATTTAATTGGCAATTCTGCGAAAAGAAGCCTTTGTAAAAGAGCAATTTCTGAAGCATTCACTTTTAAAATACTCCCTGCATCTTCTATTGTAGAAAATCCCTCATTTGGTAAATAGGAACATTGCCAATCCCAATTACCCAAGGGTGGGATAATAGGCTCGCCAGTTTTGCAGCAAAAATTTACAGGAATATTTATCCCTCCAATTGCTAATAAATGAATTAAAGATTGAATACTCATTGAAAGCATTTTGAAGTCCTCTTCACTTTCAAGGTTATATTCATAAATGCGATCTAAATGAATAAGTACACAAGACAAGTAATCTTTTTGCTTATCGTTATTTCCAACTAATAAAAAAGTTAATTCAGTTATTGCTTGGGCTGCGGCAAGACATTCAATATTTTTCCCTAACCCGTTGTAGCTTTTAAGTATTTTAATCTGACGAACAGATTTAAGACTTCTTTTTCCAAAGATCTGAAAACTTAAATACGTTAAAGGAGTAGCTGCAGCAAGACTACTTTTTGGACGCCTAGCGCCTGGAGCTGCAAGCCTAATAATACCTTGTTCATCTGTTAAAACAGTTATTAATCTCCCACTCTCGCCTAGCGGACTAGCTTTAATACAGAGACCTTTTATTCTACTTTCGCCTGACATTTAAATTAGTCTAATTTCTTTAAAAATCTCATTAAAATTTGAAGTTCCAATACAATCTATACCTGAATCAAATAAATCAATAACTTGTGATAGTGTTTTTATGCTTCCTACCACTTTTATAGAATTCTGGTTGCCAATAAATTTTAATATTTCAACTATATCAACTTTAGAAATAGCAGGTCCAAAACCATCTCCAAATTGAAAATTTGTTATTCCTAATTCAAGAGAAATTTCTATGGCTTTTTCAAAAAGTTCTTTATTTAATTTTGTTTTGTTTACGATTATGGTAACTGGTAATTCTGAGGCATTAATACTCTCAATTTCACTGGCAAAACTATTTAAATCATTTTTAGATAGTTTAAGAAAATTAGGGGTGTATTCTATTCCTCTTGCACCATTATCTTTTGCATAGCAAACAAATTCATCAATAAAATCAACTGGTAAATCAGCAAATGGATAAGAAATCAGAGTATTTATATTTACTTTATGATTATTTAATGCATCTTTTATTGGACTTAAAAAGTTAAGAGATGTAGAAACATTTCTAATATTATATTTTTGAATTAAATTGCAGTTCGCATTTAATTCTTCCAAAGATAAATAAGGATTAATTATTATTGCATGTATCTTTTCATTTAATTCATATTCGATATTAAACATTTTTAGTATTATTTAGACTGGATTAATCCATAACCACCATGATTCCTTTTATAAATAACTTGTAGTTCATTATTTACTTTATTTCTAAATACATAAAAATCATGATCAATAAAATCCAATTGTTTTCTAGCCTCTTCCAAAGAGATAGGAATCATTTCAAAATATTTATTTTTAATAGATGGTTCAGGTAATCTTGCCTCTCTTCCCTCGTTGAATATATCTTTATGTATAGAATCTGATTCTTCAATTGTATTGGAATAAGAATTTTTATTCTTTACAAGATTATTATGTAATTTTTTATTATGTCTCTCTTTATATTTCCGTAGTTTTCTACATAGTTTATTTGAAACCAAATCAATACTTGAATATAGATTCTCTGTTTTTTCTTCAGCTCTGACAATAGTTCCATTAGCAAAAATTGTAACTTCAGCTGTTTGTAATGAAACTCTTGGATTCTTTTCGATTGAAAGGTGTATATCTACTTCTTTAACGATATCCTTGTAATGATGCGTTGCTTTTTCTATTTTTGCCTCAGTATATTCCTTTAAAGCCGCAGTAAGTTCGAGATTCTTTCCATGGATTAAAATTTTCATAATAAATCTAAAAATATTTTCATACTTCCTAAATCTACATAACTATGATTAATAGAACATCAATAATTAAACAACCTGATAAAATTTCATTTTTTCAGGATGTATATCAATTACAAAAAAAATATCAAGACTCATTAATATCAGGTAAATCAAATATGAATTTTATTTGGTTAGGCGAGCATCAACTTTGTTATACCTTGGGAAGAGGTTCAAATATGGGTAACTTGCTTTTCTCAGCAGATGAACAAGATGTATTCAAAATTGATAGAGGCGGTGAGGTTACATGCCATATGCCAGGTCAGTTAGTTACTTATTTAGTTTTAGATTTGAGTAATTTTAATAAAGATTTAAATTGGTATTTAAGAAAAATTGAAAAAATAATTATCAAAACTCTAAGAAGTTTTAATATTGATTGCTCTACCAAAGATGGATTTACAGGCGTGTGGATAGGAGAAAGGAAAATTGCTTCAATTGGTATTGGATGCAAAAGGTGGGTAACAATTCATGGCTTCTCAATAAACATTAACTGCAAATTAGAAAATTTTAATAAGATTATTCCTTGCGGTATTGAGGGCTGCCGAATGGTAAATATGTCTGATTACAATAAAAATGTAGATATAAATGAAGTTAAGAAAATTGTTAAAAAAATCATTCATGAAGAGTTTAATTTTAATTTTGTATCAGAATAGAAACTTAAAAGATTTGGAAATTTCATTAACATGAAAGATTTAGCATTTTGGCCTGCAGCAAAATCTCTTTCAAAAAATGAAAAATTTACAA
>CACLUD010000047.1 GCA_902609995.1 uncultured Prochlorococcus sp.
ATATTATTCAGGTTGAAAATTTATCAAAATCATTTCATATTTCTTCAAAAGAACCTGGACTAAAAGGTACACTTAAGCATTTTTTTAAAAGAGAAACAAAAAATATTGAGATTATAAAAAATATAAATTTCGGAATAAAAAAAGGAGAGATAGTAGGTTTTCTAGGGGCTAATGGTGCTGGGAAAACAACCATTCTTAAAATACTCTGTGGTTTGATTTACCCAAGCCAAGGTAAGTTGTTGGTTGCAGGTGACATTCCTTATAGAAGAAGGTCTAGTTTCCTGAAAAAAATAACTTTAATAATGGGGCAAAAACAACAACTTATTTGGGATCTTCCTCCAATAGAATCTTTTTACTTAAATGCCGCAATTTATGACATAGAAAAATTTGAAGCTAAAAAAAGAATTAAAAAATTATCAGATATGCTTGAGATTGAAAAAGAGCTTTATATACCTGTTCGAAAATTATCTTTAGGTCAACGAATGAAATCAGAATTATTGGCAGCTTTAATACATAAACCAAATATTTTATTTTTAGATGAACCTACGCTAGGACTAGATATTAATGCTCAAAGGAATCTTAGGAAATTTCTGCAAATTTATAATAAAGAAACAGATGCAACAATATGTCTAACTAGTCATTACATGAAAGATATTACATCTTTATGCAAGAGGGTAATATGTATTCACGAAGGATGTCTTACATATGATGGGAAACTGGAAAAACTATTAAAAAAAATATCTCCTGTCAAAGATATCTTAATTATTTGCAAGACGGATAAAGATGTTAAAGAACTAAGCAATTCAGGATTTATTATTAGAAACCAAAATCAAAAGGAAATAACAATAACAATTAAAAAAGATTCTATTAAATCTACTTTAAAAAAAATTCTTAACAAATTTGAAATCGAGGATCTATATATAAATGAGCCTCCTATTGACGAAATAATTGGGAACATATTAGTAAAAAAAAAATTATAAATGTTTAATTTAACTAAAAATAAGCTAGTAACATTATTAAAAGTACAGTACTCAAATATGTTGGAATATAGAGTAGAAATAGCGTTATGGGCAATATCAGGAATAATACCTTTTTTCATGCTCAATATATGGACAAACAATAACTTAAATGAATCTATTGACTTAAGTAATGTAATGCTCTCTAGATATTTTTTGAGTGCGTTCTTTGTAAGGCAATTTTCGGTGGTTTGGGTTGTCTTTACTTTTGAAGAAGACGCTCTCTTGGGTAAAATTTCCCCATATTTAATTCAACCTTTAAACCCATTTTTTAGATACTTTGCTCAACATATAGCAGAACAAATTACACGCTTCCCTTTTGCCATAATAATTGCGTTAATTTTTTTTCTAATAAATCCAGAAAGTTTATGGATACCAAGCTTAAGTTTTTTCTTATTAGCTTGTCTCTCTACATTTTTTTCTTTTTTAATTCAATTTCTGATTCAATCAATTATTGCTTGCTTTTGTTTTTGGACGGAAAAGGCTTCTTCAATAGAAAGATTGTTATTTATCCCAACTCTGTTCCTTTCAGGACTTTTAGCCCCAGTAATATCTTTCCCAGAATATGTGAAATCATGGATATACATAACTCCATTCCCTTACTTAATAGATTTTCCAGCAAATATATTATCTGGGAATAATACAAACATAATTTCTGGATTTTTTATGCAGATATTTTGGATTTCAGTTCTTTTGCCCATATTTAAAAGGATTTGGTCTCTGGGAACAAAAAAATATACTGCGATGGGTTCATGAAAATAAGGAAATATATAAAAATTTATTCATTATTTTTAAGTACTTCTGTAGCCTCAGAATTGGAATATAAGACCAATATAATAGTTGACTTTATAACTGCAATTTTAAGCTTAGTAGGTAGCGTATTTTTATTAACTATCTTTTTCCAAAATACTGATAATATCGGAGGATGGAATTTTGAACAAGCCTTAATTATTCAGGGAATATATACAATTCTAAATGGAATTACTAATACATGGTTCAATCCAAATCTTACAGAAATAGTAAAACACATAAGGGAAGGAACCTTAGATTTTGTTCTTCTTAAACCTTTAGATAGTCAATTTTTTATTTCATTAAATAAAATAGCGCCGTCTGGATTTTTAGAAATAATATTAGGTATTGCTCTACTATTTTATTGCATAGGTATTAACCAACTAAATATAAATTTAAGTTTTTTATTTTTATGCATTACAACATTATTTTGTTCTATCGTAATTTTATATAGCTTATGGTTTTTAATTTCAACAACAACGATTTGGTTTGTAAAAACATGGAATGCTACAGAAGTCTTACGTTCATTCCTTTATATAGGAAGATTTCCTTTAAATTCTTTTTCAATTTCATTAAGGTTATTCTTTAGTATTTTTGTTCCAATAGCTTTCATAACAACAATCCCCTCTGAAGTATTCCTTGGTATTGCTAAACCATGGGAAATATTAATTGAAATAGTTGTTGCTGGAATATTTTTTATAGTTTCAAGAAGATTTTGGTTATTTGCTCTGAAATATTACACATCAGCCTCTAGCTAATTATTATTTTAAAATTTCTCTACATAAATCCCACATTTTTTGCTTAGAATTTTGGCTAGTTAACTTTGATAATTTCTTGAAATTCAATGATGATTTTTCAATTGTAAGAAGATTACAAAAATACTGTATTTCATAATGCCTTGAAATCGATCCCAATTTAATGGAAATATTAGAGAGAACGATTATTAACGAAAAAAGCGCAATAGATAATAAGACAGAAAAAGATGATTTCCAAAGATCGTCATTTTGAGTTTTAACTTCGAATTTCATTATTCCATAATATGCTGAGGGCACTTAATCGCTGCAATAGCAATTGCAGAAACTTTAAAATTATCTGATTTCTCAATTACTTTTTTTACTACTAATGGACCAAATTTTTCACTCGCATCACTATAAGAAAGGAGTAAAGATTTATAATTATCATGACCTACACTTCTATATTCACAGAAATTATCGCCAACAAAATTCAATAGTGTTAGTAAAGTTAATTCAATCATTACATTATTAATTATAAATCACTTTTCTAGATAATACATTGTAATCAAGCTTTAACAAGCTAGTAGAGTTAATAAATATCTAAATTTAAAATTTAATTTGTTGAACAAAAAACATAATATTACAAAACATTATCACTATTGCAATACTCTTTAAAATTCCATTTTAAAAACACTATCCGTAGCGTTTAATTATCACTCCCAAAACACTATAGATGGGGGGGTTGCATTTTTATTTAAATTGGATTAAAAATAAGGTTCCCCATCACCCAGCCTCACGATTGTGAGGCTTTTTTTTTAAGTTAAATAATTTTCGAAATATTATGAAAATAAATTTGGTCTAAAAGTATTTTCTAATACAACTTTAATCAAAGAAGATAATTAATGTTTTGTAAAATGTTCAAAAAATGGACCTTTCACTATTAACAGCTACAGCAGCGGTGGGACTTTGTTTAACAACAACTGCAGTTCTAGCATTAGCCATAAGTTGATCTATATCAAAGAATCAATTGACTTTACTAACAAACTGATTCCTACAAGCAGACATACAATAGTAAATGTTCTTTTAATCAGTTTATTTCCTTTTAAATTAGATAAATGAGCACCAAAATATCCCCCAGTAAAAGATCCTAATATAAGAATAACCAATAAATTAGTGGGTATATAACCAATTCTACTTAGGGAAAAAGCCCCTATAGCATTCCAGAAAATGCCTACTGTAAAAAAAGTTAAACTAACAGCTCTAAGAAAGTCCATTTTAAAAATTTTAATTAATAAAATAGTTACTAATAAACCAGTTCCTGAAGAGACTGAACCGTTAAGGATTCCTATAAAAAAAATAGAGATAATAAATTTTAATTCTAATTGAGAATTGATAATATTCTTTGTTGAATTCAAACCTAAAGCAGGATTATGAAAAGAATATATAGCTAAGATTATTGAAATAAGTCCTAATATTAAATACAAATAATCCTCAGAAAGGAATTTTACAATAGAGGCTCCCAAAACAACTCCTGGGGTTCCAAATAATAATATTTGCCATAAAACATACATATCACTTTTAAGATATTTAAAAT
>CACLUD010000048.1 GCA_902609995.1 uncultured Prochlorococcus sp.
AGTATTGCAGTAGGTGAAACAAATATTGAAGGTTTTTTATACTCTGAAGACCCCCTTTCAACTGCTGATTGTCTTAGGAAATTGGGTGCAAAAATTCCTGAAATTAAAAAGGATCACCCTTTTACTATAGAAGGTTCAGGTATTGATGGTTTTAAAGAACCTGAAGAAATTCTTGATTGCGGAAATTCAGGCACCACAATGAGGTTATTAATGGGACTTTTAGCAGGACAAGAAGGTAGTAATTTTATCTTAACTGGAGACAAATCTCTAAATGAAAGACCAATGGGAAGAGTTAGCAAACCATTATCACTTATGGGAGGCAAAATCCAAGGTAGAAAAAATGGGACAAAAGCCCCTATTTCTATTACTGGGAATAAACTAAAGGGTTGTGTAATTGGAACTCCAGTAGCAAGTGCTCAAGTTAAATCTGCGATATTATTAGCAGGTTTAAATGCATCTGGAACTACTTCAGTTATTGAGCCTGCATCCTCGAGAGATCATACTGAAAGAATGCTTAAAGCATTTGGGGCCGACATAAGTATCAGAGGAGAATTAGGAAGAAATATAGTAATAAAATCAGGCACTAATTTGACAGGTCAAAATATATTGATTCCTGGAGATATTAGCTCAGCAGCTTTTTGGATGATTGCGGCATCAATAGTGCCAGGATCTGAAATTGTTATTAAAAATGTAGGCCTAAATCCAACGAGAACAGGGATATTAAATGTAATGGATGAAATGGGATGCAAATATAAAATTTCAGACAAATCTACAATTGCAGGAGAACCCATAGGTTCTATAAATGTAAAATATGCAAGTAATTTAAAACCTTTTAAAGTAGAAGGAGATATTCTTCCAAAACTTATAGATGAAATTCCAATACTCACAGTAGCAGCTTGTTTTTGTAATGGAGTTTCAGAAATTAAAGATGCAAAAGAATTAAGAGTTAAAGAAACAGACCGATTAAAAGTTATGGCAACCCAACTAAAAAAATTTGGTGCAAATATTTTAGAAAAGGAAGATGGTTTAATAATTAATGGTGAGTCTAAGTTTCATTCTGCTGAAGTTGATAGTGAAACTGATCATCGTGTATCAATGAGCCTTGCTATAGCTTCACTCTTAGCTAAGGGCTCCTCAAAGATTCTAAGAGCAGAGGCTTCTAGAGTTTCCTATCCAACTTTTTGGGACGATCTAGAAAAACTAATTAACTGATCTGAGAGAATTCTTGGTAGAATTAAAAGAGGTCTTAACTAAAGATGGGAGTGTAACACTTAGGAGTCTTGTTTTTCAAGAGAATTTTCATAGTTTAGAAGGGGCTCTAAAAGAAACTGAAAATAAATTCATAAATCCCTCTGATTTAAAAAGATTTAACGATAAGTCTCTAAACGTTTTAGATATCTGCTTCGGTCTAGGATACAATTCAGCTTCATTATTTAATAACCTAATTAGACAAAATTCTTCTATAAATTGGTATGCTTTGGAAATTGATAAAAAGCCTCTAGAGTATGCTCTAGGAAATAAATCATTTAAAAAGTTATGGCATCCAAAAGTTTTTAAAGTATTTAAGGCTTTAGGAAAGAATTCTAAATATACAGATCAATCTTTTGAATGTCATATATTATGGGGCGATGCCAGAGAAAAAATTAAAAATATTCCTGCAAATATTAAATTCGATTTAATTTATTTAGATGGGTTTTCCCCTCAAAAGTGTCCTCAAGTTTGGTCAGTTGAATTTCTAGCAAAAGTGACTCAAAAACTTAATCCTCAAGGATATTTAATTACCTACTCTTGTTCAGCTGCCATAAGAAAAACATTAAAGGACTTTGGTTTGAACATTTTTAATATTAAGCCAAATTTAGTCTCTAAAAATTTATGGAGTAACGGAACAATTGCGGTAAAAATTATTGAAGAAAAAGTTTTAAAGAATAATTTATATTTTGAAAAGTTATCTTCGATGGAAGAGGAACATTTATTGACTAAAGCAAGTATCCCTTATCGTGATCCTACTTTAAGTTCAAATCCAAAAGATATTATTCAAAAAAGAGTCCAAGAACAATTATTATCTAATCTAAAGACTTCAAAAAAATGGAGAGATAAATGGGGAATGACGAAATAGAAGTTAAACAGTAAAATTTAAATAAAATATCTAAAAAAATATGTTAACTGTTGCGATATTAGCTGCAGGTAAAGGTACTAGGATGGCGAGCTCACTACCTAAAGTCTTACATAAATTATCTGGTAAAACTCTTCTTCAAAGAGTTATCAATTCTTGTAATAAATTAAAACCAGATAAAATATTTATCATCGTAGGTCACAAATCAAAGGAGGTTGAAGATTCTGTACTTAAAAATAAAAACATTCACTTTATTGTTCAAAATCCGCAAAAAGGAACAGGGCATGCCATTCAAGTTCTCTCTCACCAAGTAAAAAAACATGAAGGTAAATTAATGGTTCTAAATGGAGATGTACCACTTATCAAAGCAGAAACTTTGAAAGACCTTATTAAATATCATGAAACAAAGAATGCCGATGTTTCCCTAATAACTTCTAGAAAAAAAAATCCTTATGGCTATGGAAGAGTATTTACTGAAAATAATTTAATTGAAAGGATAGTAGAAGAAAAAGATTGTAATAAATATGAACGTTCAAATTTATTGACGAATGCAGGAATTTACTGCTTTAGTTGGAAAAGTTTATCAACGATAATTAATAATTTAAAAAGTAACAATAAACAAAAAGAAATCTATCTAACTGACACTATCACCTTGCTAAAAAACTCCTACAGCTTTGAAGTAGAGGATACTGGAGAACTTCAAGGAATTAATAATAGAGTTCAATTATCAGAATGCGAAGAAACTATTCAAACCTTAATTAAAAAGAAACATATGCTTGGAGGAGTAACTATTGTCAATCCAGCGAGTTGCACAATAAGTGAAGAGTCAATAATAGGATTAGATGTAATAATCGAAGCAAATACACATATAAGAGGAAATTCAAAAATTTCTAATAATTGTAAAATTGGTCCAAATTCTTTCATAAAAGACACGGTAGTGAAAGATAATTGCGAAATAATAAATTCAACTATTTTTAATTCCAAAATTATGGATCATGTAAAAATTGGTCCTTACAGTCATATAAGACCTAATTGTGAAATTTCTTCTCATAGCAAAATTGGTAATTTTGTTGAGATTAAAAATAGCCAACTAGATGAGGAGGTTAAGGTTAATCATCTAAGTTATATTGGCGATTCAAAAGTTGGTAAATATACCAATATAGGAGCAGGAACTATTACAGCAAATTTTGATGGCACCAAAAAATATCAAACTAATATTGGTAAAAACTCTAGTATTGGGGCCAATACCGTTTTAATAGCCCCTATTAATATTGGTGACTCAGTAACTACTGGTGCAGGCTCAGTAATTACCAAAGATTCTCAAAATAATTCCTTAGCTATTGCGAGAAGCAAACAAGTAAACATTGAAAATTGGAAAAAAAATAAATCCTAAAATTAATCAATTGATTTAATAACTTTTTCAAGCTGCCAACAACGGCTGCCTTTAATAAGAATGAAATCGCCCCTTTTTGTATATTTATTAATAGTTTCACCAACTTTATTAATCTCATTAAGGAATAAGAATTTATTACTCTTTTTTAAATAATCTTCGTAATAGATTTCATCATTTTTATCACAGATAAAAATACATTTTTTAATATCCGACCTATTTATTAAATTAAAAAGATCCTTATGATATTTTTTACTTTTATTACCTAATTCCTGCATACTACCAAAAATTAAAAAATGATTATTTGGATTATCTAATAAATTATTAATACATGCTTTAACAGATT
>CACLUD010000049.1 GCA_902609995.1 uncultured Prochlorococcus sp.
CTGTATAGCTCCACCATACAAAAGAAGTTTTTCAGTAAGAGTTGTTTTACCAGCATCCGGATGTGAAATAATCGCAAAGTTCCTTCTTTTATTTACCGCTTCTAAGATCTTTTTATTATTTAATTTTTTAGTACTTGAACTCATTAAATTCTATTTTAACAATCCCATTAATCCTAAACCTTACCATAAATGACTAAATATTGATCTCCCTCTTCGAACACTTCTAAAGATGACAATTTATTCTCAAAAATATAATCTTTTAATTCTTTTGAAGTGAAAGAAGCCTTTAATGATGCGTAATAATCATTAGTTAAAATTTCATTATATTTTTCCCCACATTTTTCTTTTAAATATAAAGCTGATTGTTTATCAATCGGTCTTTTCAGATCTTTATGAAAATTTATAGTCAAATCACTTGATAATCTCTTTATGCAATTAAAAAAATCGTCTAGATAAGTAATATGGTGAATTAAACTGTTGCTGACTAATAAACTTATATTTTTTTCGGAGGAAATATCACTTGATTTAAGACTTTTTATATCTGCACAAATGTAACGCAAATTTTTTAATCGAGTCCGATTTAAGGAATTCTTTTTATTTAACTCAGCTATTCGAACCATCTCTTTGGAGCCATCAATACCAATAACATTGGCATTAGGCCATTTAGTTGATAACTTTTCAGAAATATTTCCAGGTCCGCATCCTAAATCAACAATCAATTCTTTTTCACTTAAATTAATATAATTTTTAATCAAGTAATGATTTATTTGATTAATAAGATTATTCTCTCCCTCTGAAAAGTCAGCTTTAGCATAAGAATCAACTTGGTCTTCTCTTTCCATTAATTCAGGTTCAACAGATCTTTCCATAAACTTCCGTAAACAAAGATTTCATAATAAACATATTTTTACACAAACCGTTAAATAGTGGTAAGAATAGTTGCAGACGCCACAGGTAGAGTTATTCTTCCTTTACGGGTAAATTTACATACTTTTTTTTATCGTGACAATTGCACCAAATAAAGCTTCCTCCGAGAGCAATTCTAATAATCTTAGAAAAGATGACTTCCCAAAAACAGCTCCAGCTGCTTATCCTGTCTTCTTTAGGTCATATAGCAGAAAGACAGTTTCCGGGAAAAGAGAGAATTGGAGTGAAGTTGGAGAAAGAAATTTATCTGGATTAAAAGAATTAGGAAAACTCTCTGATCAAGAATTGATGTTAATGAGGGAAATGCAGAGCAACCAAAAGGCTCAACCATCTGGAAGATGGTTATGGATCGGAGGGACTCCATGGATTAATAAAAACCAGAATTTTTCAGGAGCCTATAATTGTACTTCGACAAATTTAATAGATTGGGAAGCTTTTGCCTTAATGATGGATTTAGCAATGATGGGTTGCGGCACAGGAGCAATAATAGAGCCCCATTTTATAAATAAGCTTCCAATAGTAAAAAATAAAATAACTATTAAATCAGTAAGCGAAGTAGGAATAACTCCTAAAGATCAAAGGCTGGAAAAATCTTCTTTAGTAATTAAAGGTAACGATATTTTTATAAAAGTTGGGGACAGCAGAAGAGGCTGGGTAGATAGTTATAAATATCTTCTTGAAGCATCAAGCAATGAAAGTCTTGAGAGAGAAGTCAATGTACATATTAACTTAGAAGATATTAGGCCAGCCGGAGAATCATTAAAAGGGTTTGGAGGCATGGCGAATCCTATTAAATTAAAGGATCTATACTCTAGAGTTGCTTCTCTATTAGGAAAAGCGATTGGTAGAAAGCTAAATACAGTTGAGTGTTGCTTACTTATTGACGAAGCAGCTGTAACAATAGTTGCAGGTAATATAAGAAGAAGCGCTGGCATGAGGCAGTTTGCATCTGATGACAAAGAAGCAGCATCAGCTAAAGAGAATCTATGGAGTCAAGACGAAGACGGTAATTGGAGAATCGATCCCGAAAAGGACGCTCTTAGAATGGCAAATCATACAAGGGTTTATCATACTAAGCCCTCTTATCAAACAATTCTCGATGCTGTAACCAAGCAATTCCATTCAGGTGAAGGAGCAATTCAATTTGCGCCAGAAGCGATAGCAAGATCAAATGCAGATATTTTTAACGAAGAAGATCTCAAAAATGAATTCATAGAAATATATTCAGAACAAGGTAAAGAAGAAGCTAGAAATTGGATTAATCTTAATTACGGGCCCTTTTCTGAAGAAGAACTAGATCATAGAATGAGTAGATATGGACTTAATCCTTGCGGAGAAATATTAGGTAACGATTTTCATTGTAACTTGGCCGAAGTTCACCTAAATCAGATCGATCCGGAAAATATTGAAGAACAAAAAAAAGCCTTTAAAGCTGCAGCTCTTTCAGTGGCTTGCTTACTAAATCATGAATTTGAAGTTGAGAGATATAGAAAAAGTAGAGAGTATGATCCTATTGTGGGAGTAAGTTTTACAGGATTATTTGATTTCTGCGTACATGCCTTTGGAACTCCTTGGTTAAGATGGTGGGAAGCAGGAAGACCTGATAATGAAGAAGGTAGAGATTTTAAAAAGGAAGAAGCTAAATTTTTAGACTTATGGAGAAAAACTGTAAAAGAAACTGTTTGGGAATACTGCGACAAACATAATCTCAGAAGACCTAATAGATGTACAACAGTTCAACCTGCTGGAACCAAAAGTCTTTTAACAGGGGCAGCTCCTGGATGGCATCCACCTAAAGCACAAAGGTTTTTAAGAAGAATAACTTTCAGAAAGAACGATCCTATCGCTTTAGCTTGTATGGATTATGGTTACTCAGTTGTTCCATCTCAATCTGATAAAGACGAAAAAGGATGCCTGCTTGATAATCCATTTGACCCAAGATGTACTGAATGGCTAGTTGAAATACCAACAGAGGTAAGTTGGGCCAATATAGAAGGAGCAGATCAAATAGATATAAATAACTTCTCTGCCCTTGCACAATTCGATTTTTATATGCAAGTTCAAAAGTTCTATACAGAGCATAATACTTCTGCAACAGTTGAATTCAGAGAAAGTGAAATTGAAGACTTAGCAAAAGCAATACATAATGCAATAGAAAATAATGAGGGGTATATTTCCGCAGCATTATTAGCTCGATTCAGTGCAAATGCGACATTCCCAAGATTACCTTTTGAGCCTATAAGCAAGGAAGAATATTTATCTTTACAGGAAAAAGTAACTGAAAGAAAAGTAAATAATGATTTCTTTGATGCACTTAATAAATACGATGTTGGAGAGCTCTCTGAAGCAGGACCAGCTGGTTGTGATTCAGATAAATGTTTGCTTCCGCTAGCTAAACCAGATAATTAAATATTAAATTATTTGTAGATAAAATAAACTTATGTTTTTAAAAATTCATTTTATAGCTACATCTTAAGTAGGTATATAAATTTGACTATGACATTAAGCTTAAATATAAGTAATTTATTCAATGATTCATCTACTCATGCTTTAGTTGATGAGCTCAGGAAAAGAAACACAGAAGAATCAATATTAGAATTTGAAAAAAAATTTAATACCAAAAATGAAAAAAATCTACATATATATATATGTAGATTTCTAAAAAACAGATCTATATCACGAGCGTTGGCATCTAAGTGGCTAATAACAATGATTAACGACAAAGAATCAAAAATTAAATTTTTGGAAAATTAGATAATTAAGTTAAAGCAGAAAGCCTCCAAAGAGCTATCCCAAAAATTGAAACACCCA
>CACLUD010000050.1 GCA_902609995.1 uncultured Prochlorococcus sp.
TTTAATAGACTTTTAAAGCAAAGAAGTCATTTTTGGCGTTCAGAAAGCTTTCAAAAAGATACATCTTCAGAAGTTATTGAAAGTTTTGATATTCAAATGTCATTAATTAGTACAAGAATTTTTAGACGTAGAAGGAGAGCTCTATCAAAAATTAAACCATATGTTGAATATTGGCATAATCATTTAAGTAAATCCAAAGAGCAAATTGGTATAAATTATCTTTCTGGTTTAGAAAATATAAATCAAGAAGAAGAAGATGAAGAAGTTATAAGTAAGAGAATATTGGAACAACTACAAAAGCAGAGGCCGTTAGAGGCGGTTACTGGTAAATGTAATTTTGGTCCTCATCGTGATGATATAGAGTTTCTGATTAATAATATCTCTTTAAGAAAGTATGGCTCATCTGGTCAACAAAGAACTTTTATTTTAGCTTTAAAAATGGCTGAACTGGATTTATTACGTAATATGATTAATTTACCTCCTCTTCTTATATTGGATGACGTTTTGGCTGAGCTTGATATCACTAGACAAAATTTATTACTGAATTCGGTAGGAAAAGATAGTCAATGTTTTATAAGTGCAACACATTTGGATAAATTCAATAAATCTTTTTTAAGCTCTTCGCAAATGATATACTTGTAGTTAAAAATTTCATAAGTTTTAGTTAATCTATAAATTCCAATACAATTAATTAATGGAAGTTCCCAAAAAAAAAATCAAACTTTCAAAGCAATAAATGATGAGAAGAAATTAGTTAATAATAGTAAGCATTTTTTGTTAGAACTTTATAGATGTGATTACGAAAAATTAAATGACGAATCTTTTTTGCGTTGTACATTAAATAATGCTTCCAAATTTGCTAATGCAACAGTTTTGAATCTAATAAGTAATAAATTTGAACCTCAGGGTGTTACAGCAATTGCTTTACTAGCTGAATCTCATATGTCAATACATACATGGCCTGAAGCCCATTATTCTGCAGTTGATATTTTTACATGTGGTCAAAATATGAAGCCAGAAATATCGTGTAAATACTTAATTCAAGCTTTAATGGCTAAAGAACATCTCTTGCGTATAATTAACAGAAATCTACCTTCAGAAGTCTATAGTCAAATAAAAAAATAAATTAAATTTTGAAACTTATCTATTTAGCTTGCCGCTTATTAAACCCTCAAGATCCAAGCTTGTGCAATTAAATCCTAGATTAGAGAAATAGTTAACTAATTCATTAAAATCATATTCTTTACAAAATATTTGTAATTCATTTTTGGGAATCTCAATTCTTGCTGTTGAACCATGACATCTAACTCTGACTTCTGATATGCTCCCTTTTTTAATATATTCTTCAGCTTTTTCTACCATGTTTAGTCTTTCATTTGTAATTTGATTTCCATAAGGAAATCTTGATGATAAACAAGGTTGAGCAGGTTTATCCCACCAAGGGAAACCCAATGCTCTTGATATATCCCTTATATCTTTTTTTGTAAACTTAAATAATGCTAAGGGAGATAAAACTCCTGCTTCTTTAGCTGCTTGAATCCCAGGCCTGTAATCGTCAAGATCATCAAGATTAACTCCGTCACAGACAATTTTGTAATTAAGTTTGTTAGATAAAAATGTAGTGTGTTTGTGAAGCTCTTTTTTGCAAGCAAAACATCTATTTTTAGAATTTTCAGTATAACTAGATTGATCCAATTCTGAAGTCTCAATTTCCAAATGTTGTATTCCAATCCATCTTGCTTGAGTTTTCGCCTCTTCAAGTAATGTTTTAGCTAATGCGGGGGGAACTCCTGTAATCGCAATCGCTTTGCTTCCTAATTGCTCGAATGCCAAAGAGGCTACCAATGTACTATCTACTCCTCCTGAATAGGCAACACAAACGCTATTGAGATTTTTGATAAAGTTTCTAATTTGCTCGAGTTTTTCACTTTGTTCATCAGAGAGGATTTCAAGTTGATAGAACATATGACTGTTATTAAAATTTAAATTAAGATATGCATAGGTTGAGTTTATTATTAAAGTTTTAATAATATTATTAACTATATCCTAGATTAAACTTACTCACTTTTTTCAATTGACAAACACTGGTAGAAAAAGAGGTATTGGTATTGTTACCGCAAGTGACAGTCAAGAAAGATCCAAAGGTCAATTACATATTTACGATGGGGAAGGAAAGGGAAAAAGTCAGGCCGCCTTAGGAGTGGTACTTAGAACAATAGGTTTAGGGATATGCGAAAAGAAACAGTCAAGAGTTTTATTGCTCAGATTCTTAAAAGGCCCTGAGAGGTCATATGATGAAGACTCTGCAATAGAAGCATTACAAAGAGGGTTCCCTCATTTAATAGATCATGTAAGAACTGGGAGATCTGAATTTTTTAATGCTGATCAAGTTACAAAATCTGATATTACTGAGGCTGAGAGAGGTTGGAATATTGCTAAAGGAGCAATTGCTAGTTCCCTTTATTCCGTCGTTGTTCTTGATGAATTGAATCCTGTTTTAGATTTAGGGATGCTTAATATTGAGGAAGTGGTTAATTCTCTTCAAAATCGACCTGAAGATTTGGAAATAATTATCACAGGAAGAGCAGCACCCTCTTCACTGATATGCATATCTCAACTTCACTCAGAGATGAGATCACGCTTAAAAGGGGATTTAAAAAAACCTCATAGAAAAATGAATAATTCCGCTGGTATTGAAGTTTATACCGGCGAAGGTAAAGGTAAATCCACGAGTGCATTGGGTAAAGCTCTGCAAGCTATTGGCAAAGGAATATCTCAAGATAAAAGTCATAGAGTTTTAATATTACAATGGCTAAAAGGTGGTAATGGTTATACCGAAGATGCTGCAATAGAGGCGTTGAGAGAGAGTTATCCACATTTAGTCGACCACCTACGTTCAGGGAGAGATGCCATAGTATGGAGAGGGCAACAACAGCCAATTGATTATGTTGAAGCTGAACGAGCCTGGGAAATTGCAAAAGCGGCTATTTTAAGTGGTCTATATAAAACTATTATTTTGGATGAATTAAATCCAACTGTTGATTTAGAACTTTTACCTGTTGAATCTATTTATCAAACTCTCATAAAAAAACCTGCAGATACAGAAGTTGTTATTACTGGGAGATGTAAAAATGAACCATCATACTTTGAACTAGCAGATGTATATTCTGAAATGGTTTGTCACAAGCATTACGCAAATGTTGGAGTTGATTTAAAGAGAGGAGTGGATTATTAATTTTTTTTAAATAATTAACCTATTACTACTTGATTGATTTTTTTCATTCCCCCTTCTATTGATGTTGAGGAAATTTTAAATTTCATCAAAATTTTTGATGCTTTTTCTGAACGTTTTCCTAATTGGCATAATGTAAAAATTTCTTTAACTAAACTTTCTTGTTTTATAAATTCTAGGTGAGACTTTTGTTCGAGATTATTGATGGGTATAGATATAGAACCTTTTATAGAGCATTTATTAAACTCTTCTTTTTCTCTAACATCAATAAGAAGTATTTTATTTAATTTTGCTTTATATAAAGTATTAAATTCTTTAGCGTTAATTTTCTTGATTTTAATATTATCTTGG
>CACLUD010000051.1 GCA_902609995.1 uncultured Prochlorococcus sp.
ACTTGGTTTCTTTGGATTAAGAGAGGTGGATTAAAGAGATAGAATTAAATCGACATATTTACGGATTTACACTTGTTTAAAATAAACTAATTTATAGAAGCTTACTTGAAATTAATCTTGTAAGAAATAGGTAATGAAAGGTAGGTTTCATCTAAAAAAAGTTTCTCTATTCTAATTAAAAGTTTTTAATTATATAAAAAAACAATGTTATTTAAATAGCTGAAAAGCTTTTATTACCATTTTAAATATTGTTACTTTTAATCAGTTTTAAAAAACTTATAATTATATATTCTTATAAAAGAGTTTTGTAACTAACGAAGAAATTACAAAAAAATTAATTCACCTGCTGTAATTATATGCTGCAACAAGTTTCTCATAAAGTTCAGGAGAAATTGGTTCCATTTTAGAAAATTCCAGGAATAATTTGTCCTGTTGTTACATAAGCACCAAGCAAAGCGACAAAACCAATCATTGCCCAACGACCATTAACTTTTTCTGCATTTTGTGGGTAACCGTCATAAGAAACTGACTCATCTATGTAAGGACGAGTTTCTGATGGAAACATATTCTGTCTTCCGCCTGATTCATTTGTTACTTGAGAGTTACTCATTTCAAATTTTTGTAAGTATTAACAAATGTAACATAAGTATTAAAAACTGTAAAGCGCAAGGAATGTGATGAGCGAATAATTTTATTGCTGTGTCAGAAACGGAACAGTTTTGATATAAATTTAAGGTCTTATTATGACCTTTTGTTTGATATTCAAAAATTATTTTGATATCTTTCGAGTGCCTTTTGGTATTTGTATATTAATCTTGCTCTTTAAAGTTTTTTTGATGCGATTTAGACGGTTTAAAGTAAATAATTTTCTTCTAACAAATTATTTTTTTCTGTTTTTTAGATTTATCAGGGCTAACCAAAATTATGCGATATTTCTGTCCAGCCAAGCTCTTGTAGATCATTCCATTCTTCCCAAGCCTCTTCTAGTCGGATTTTGCTTGTAGATTAAATCTTGTTGGCTCCCCTATCTGATTTGTGTAAAAAATATGTATAAAGATTTTGATACTGTTCTGTGGTGATTTTTTTACATCTTTCAAAGAAAATTAATCTGCTTCCCTCGGGAATAAGAAGGCAACCGTTGGGCGTATTAATACGACTGCCATAAGAAAAATTAGACCAAGCATTAACCCCTTTTAAGTGTCGTAAGTGATATGGTAAATTTATACTATTAGTTTTATATTTTGTTTAGCTTGGCGTCAAGATTTTTATAGGGTTAAGTACTTATTTACTTATTAAAGACTTCTATTCCAATTAAAAAATAATTATATTAATCATTGAATTATAGAGAAGATTTAGAGTTTCAACTTCAGAAAATTACTTTAGCAATACAAGAGGTTGTTAAGGCTAATTACATTACTGATAAGATAAGGCAGGCGCGAATAAGAAAACTAATTAATTTTCAAAAAGCAATAATTGATAAGGGAAGGGAACTTCGTATTGACTTAGAAGCGGCATAGAATCATCAAGTTTATTTTTAATAGTTGAAAGTAATAAAGTATTGTTATTATCAATTAAAAAAGTTAATCAAAATCAATCTTAATGTCACCTGGAACTCCTGATTTAATTCTTTTAATTTTGGTCTTTGTTGGTCTTCAAGCAGGGTGGATAGTTCCAATAATTAAAAAAAATAATAAATTAAATGATAGAGGAAGAGAATTAAGAGAAGAAATTAAGCAGTTAGAAAAACTATATAAAAAATAAATTATGCTTTTAAGAAGAACAGCTGTAGTGTGATATTCCTCCCTTGTTAAAGAATTCTATTGGCCTAAGTCGATTATATTTTTGTTCTACCTCCAAAGACTGTTCTTCATAAGGATTTTTGAAGATAGTTTGTAATTCTTTTATTTTACTGTAACTACCCTCTTCAGCTTCTTGATAAGCCGAAACTATCATCCATTCACGCCAAATGAACTTAGGATTAACTTGTTTCATTGATTTGGAGATTTCTTTAAAATCACCTTGTTTTTTAATACAGTCTTGCCATTTCTTAAACCAAATAAACCATTTTTTATCAAGTTCTTCGTTTGAAAGTAAATAAAAACTATCTTTTAAAAAGGATATATTGTCAGGAATATGAGAAAGTTTTCTAAAGAAAATACTGAAATCAGCCTTAGAGTTAACCATAAGATTGAAAAGCTCGTTAGTTAGAGTTTCGTCGTACTTTTCAAGACCAAGCTTTTTTGCCCACATTAATTGCATTTCTTTGCTCATAAATTTAGAAAAATCATTTTTAATTTTCTCTAATTTTTCTATATCTTCTTTATTTTCTAAAAGTAATGGTAGAAGAGATGAACAAAACGTCTTAAAATTTATTTCTGCAGCAAAAGGCTGATTGAAAAATGAAAAATGCTCTCCACCTCCGGTCCAAGGTTGAAACCTTGGATCAAATAATTCACAAAAACCAAAAGGACCGTAGTCAAGAGTAAAACCTCCAGCAGCACAATTATCGCTATTAAAATTACCTTGGCAGTAACCGACTCGCATCCAGTTAACTACAAGTGATATGAGTCTTTCTCGATATAAATAAGCCAACTTTATCACCTTCTCATTAAAAGAATGACTAGGATCAATATCATTTCTATAGTTCCTATATATAAGATGTTGGACAATCATTTTAAGCTCATCTAAAGCATTATCATGTGATTTGTTTCGAACTCTTCGAGCAAAGAGTTCGAGCTGACCTACACGCAAAAATGATGGCGCTACACGTGTAGTAATTGCGGCATGATTATCAACCATAATATCAGGCTCAAAATACTTTGAACCTTCTGTATACCAAGGCCTTCTAATTATTTCCGTCTTTGATACATAAAGAGTTAAAGATCTTGAAGTAGGAATTCCTAATGCATGCATTAACTCCTGTGCAAGGAATTCACGAACACTTGATCGTAGGACAGCCCGGCCATCTGCACCACGACAATAAGGCGTAGGCCCTCCTCCTTTAAGTTGCATCTCCATTCTTTTCCCATTGAATAAACCCTCGAATACAGAAATTGCCCGACCATCTCCGTAGCCATTACCTGTCCCAAAAGGACATTGTTGTGTATATTCAGTGCCATAGATAGACAACGCATACCCTGTCGCCCAGCCAAAGGGGGGCATTGGATACTCTGAAACTTCGATATCGCCAGAAAAAAAACGACAAAACTTTTTATCTTTTGTAAGTTCAGAACTTAATCCCAATTCTTCAAATAATGTTTTGCTATGCGATACATATATTGGTTCTTGAATTGGTGTTGGAGTGACGGGAACATAATGACCTGAATAAACTGACCTAGCCCTGTGATCTATACCATCTGTTGTCGACTGAGGATCAGCGTTGAGAGAATTCAATAAAGAAAAATCTGCTAATTGAGAAAACTCAGAAAAATTTTTAGTTGCGTTACTTTTAAATGATTCAGATTTTCGTGACATTAATTTTGGCCTTTATTAT
>CACLUD010000052.1 GCA_902609995.1 uncultured Prochlorococcus sp.
TTCATTCTGACCAAAAGTTACTAAAAAGAGGTTATAAAAAATACAAAAAACAAAATGAGTTTGTATTCTATTTTGATTAATCTCTAATGGTTTATGGTTTGTTTTAATAAAAAATTTTTAGTAATCCATGTTGTAATCAGATGGACTTCCGGTTAATGAACAGACAACCGATTCTTCATTCTTCATTTCTTTTACTTCTACTATTGGTCTTCCCATTTTTTTTAAAACTTCAATATCTTGAAAAGTCTGACATCTTGCGATTATATGCCCTTTTTGATCGAAGCAACTGTAATAAGTCATATTTAATAATGCAATTTATAGTTTATGGTTGGCTTCAGTTTTACCTTTTAAACTGACATATGGCAACCGTATAACTATCTTAGGACAACCATCTAATTTATTTAATTAAAATATATACCTCTTCCCGTACCTAATAGTTCCTCAAACCGCCCTATAAATTTCAAAGCGATAGGAGGACAATATAGGTATAAATCTAGGAGGTCTAAATGAAACTATTTAATCAATTCACTATCCTCAAAAAGAACGCAAGAGACCTTGATTACGCTAAGAAAAATAGGGTTAATTACTGGACTAGGGAATGCGAAGAACATCCAACTAATCAGCATTGTTTAGTCTATTGTGACTAGCAAGTTTTACCCTCTTTCATTGGAACAATAAATTCGGTATAAGTGGTCTAAGGACTTGTCCTTTTAGTAAGGACTTGAACCTAGCGGTTTCAAGGTTAACCCCGCGCTCCTACACACGAGTACAAAAACCTTTTTAATTTATGAAAATCTTTTCTAAGACACTTAGCTTGCTGCTTAATGTAGCATTTGTGCTTTGTGTCTTTGTTATTTAAAGGGATATTTGTCAAAGAACCTGATAGTTTCAGGGCTCCTTTCCTTCTAACTGAACTCAATATCGGTTAGTTGTTCAGTCTGTAAAAGTTTGGGTAAAGTTTGGGTAAAGTTTGGGTAAAGTTTGGGTAATAAATCGCAAATCCTTGAGATCCTTTGTGAAATATGACTAGTTCATTTTTAATAAGCCAGTAATTAGGTTCAGTCATAGTCAGTAATTTTCGGAAAATAGGGCTGCTGGTATGGTGCTGGTATGGCATTTTGTTAACTTTTTCGAAAGTCAGCCAAATCCAAATCATTTTTTTTTATTTGTCGAAAAATATTAGTTGAAAAAAGCTCCTATTTAGGAAATTAAAGTACTGTTTTCACAATCTAGTTTCCAATAAATCACTTTAATATTTATATCGTTTTCTTTGTCTTTAATACTATGAAAATATTTAGGAATGATTGAATACGGGATTTTTTGTCTCAAGATTTGTCCCAACCAATATAAATGCCATAACTAGTAACTCATATCGTTCATGAGTATCTGCATGTACGGTTTAGGGAACGATAAAGTACGGTAAGAGGTAAGTATATTTACTTATGGATTCAAATTGACTGTCTATGATTATTACATGGTTGTCATGAGAGAGTTGAGTGGATACAACTGAAGCCAACCATATTTTTTAAGAAGCCTAAAATGACTCAAAGAACACTCCAATTAACACAATATGGAAGATCATTAGTGATCAGGTTGATCGCATTAAATATTATATATACTTTTTTTTCTACATTTGAAAAAGCATTAACTAAAAGTTGAAATGATGAGTGTATTCATAAAAAAAAGGAGCTCATTGCTCCTTTATTTGGATCAACTTTCAATCAATATCTTTTCTAGTTTTTCAGCTTCTCTTTTATATAAATATTTTATTTAGCCAGAACAAGAAAAAGCACCTGCAAGAATATTTTTAAAAATTGGTGCTTGACCTATTGCGTATAAGAAGAAAGTTGATGATGCGAGCGTAATAGCTATTTTAGAAGCCCTGTTAACTTTCAAATTTGAAATTTTTGTAAATGCGGAATTCATTTATTAATTTATGTAGTGAAATAATATTAGCTGAATATTTAAAATGTTCAGCATCAAAATTTACCAAAGATTAATTTTATTGCTGCTGTTGCTACTCTTGCATTTCTATATGTTCGAATTCTTTTTTAGAAACTATTCTCATTTTGAACTCTGGATATCTTGTCTTCCACCATTTATTAATTGAAATAGCTACACCTGTTAAATCTTGGGTACAAATATAGACCCATAAAATCTTAGTTTGTTCTTCTTTATAGAATTCCCAACTCGAAGTTGAAGCCATTAAATCGTGAACATATCGTGAACATTTTTTTATGGGTTTTTGAAATCCATTACTATAACTACTAGCACATGGTTCATTAGCCAGCAGTTAGGTTCTTTGACTGTCATAAATTTGAGGAAATATGGGTGGTTCGAATGAGGTTCGAATGGAATTAGTGTTCGCTTAACCCTTTTATTAATTAATTCTCTTTCAATATATCGAATAGTTTTTCGAGAAGAAATATATAGTTACAGATCGCTTGAGAAGTATTTTTATTTATTTAGAGAGTATTTGGTCAAGGTATTTGGCATATAAGATATTATTCATTTGTTGACTCATAGGAAGATAGGTCAATAACATTAGAATTTCTTTCTCATCATTTTTAGAAATTACATATTGAGAATCTTGTTTCTTAATCCATAACTTACATTGTGCAAATGAGGGATAATTTGGCTCATTATCAATAATCCAATCAGCTAGTCCACTAAATAATTCTTTTTTAACTTCTTTATTCAAATCAAAAAAAATAATCAATATAGTTGCAAGTCTAAAAAATTAAGATTCAACCCTGCGAGTTAATCTTTATTAAAGATATATATAAGTAGTAAGCGTTTTCATTTTTTAGAGGTCATTTTGAATGTTAAATGCGCAAAGCCACCAAGTAATAACAAACTAACAACTCCATATGTAATTGAAAATATTGGTAATGTATTCAAGAAAATAAAATTTATGGCTATAACTAATAAAAAAATTAATTCAGTGAACGTCTCATTCATCCTTTTTAGAATTTAAAAAAGGTCTTAATTTGTTTTTTAATTCATCAATTGGCTTTTCAATAAATTCTGGTTTCTTTAATACTGCAAGTAGAAGCCATCCTGCGCTAATAGCTATAACCATTCCTAAATAAGCAAAACCGTAAATCATTTATAGAAAAATTATTTTAATGACTATTCTACTTCTTTTTTGACTTCTCCTTTAGGCTCATTCGTTAAATCGTTTCTAATCTCTTCTTTCTTAATTCCCTCTTTAGACTCATCAATAAGATCGTTTCTAATCTCTTCTTTCTGATCTGATGCTACTTTAATTTCTTTTCTTCCTAGGAGCAATTTTGGCTATGCAGTTTAAATCTTATTAATTATAAGAATTTAAATGGATATAAGATACTTAATAGTGGGATCTCCTTTTATAGTTGCATTCTTCTACACTTTGTTTTGGCTTAAAAGATGGGGAGCTTTTAATTTTTTGGGTAGCAATAATAGCTTTATGGCATACTTATATGTTTCCAACTTTCTTTAATGAAGAT
>CACLUD010000053.1 GCA_902609995.1 uncultured Prochlorococcus sp.
AATGAACCTTGGAAAGTTATTGAAGATATTGAATTTAGAACAGTTACCTTACTAGGGAATATTTAGCCCTTCTCAAGAAATTTAGTTTAAAAATTTGAATGACAATTAATTTAAGAGATCAAATACCCGCATTAAAAAACAAATCTTACTTCAATTATGGAGGTCAAGGACCATTACCAAAATCTTCCCTAGAAGCTATAGTTAAGACTTGGGAAATCATTCAAGATTTAGGACCATTTACAAATGATATGTGGCCTTTTATTTATAAAGAAATCTTGACCACAAAAAAAATTATTGCACAAAAATTAGGTGTTAATTCAAAAAATATAGCTTTTACTGAGAATATCTCTTCTGGTATGATTTTGCCTTTTTGGGGTATAAAAGTAGAAGAGGGAGAAGAATTGTTAATAAGTGACTGTGAACATCCTGGAGTAGTAGCTGCAAGTAGGGAATTTTGCAGAAGAAATAAATTAATATTCAAAATCTTACCAATTCAAAAAATTAGAAATCTAAACGACGAAAATATAATTTTAGAGATTTCAAAAAATCTAAATAGTAAGACAAAGATATTAATTATTTCTCATATTTTGTGGAACTTTGGATATAAAATTCCTTTAAAACAAATTTCAATCGAATTAAAAAATAATCGAGAAAATTCTTATCTACTTGTTGATGGTGCTCAAACCTTCGGTCATATAAAAATTGAAGATGAAGTTTTTTATTCTGATCTATATTCCATAACTTCTCATAAATGGGCATGTGGTCCTGAAGGACTTGGAGCTATTTATGTCTCAGATAAATTTATTCATGAAACAGATCCAACAATAATTGGTTGGAAATCATTAAAAAAAGAACAAGGAATTTATGAACCTTCAGATAATCTTTTTCATGAAGATGCAAGAAAGTTTGAAGTAGCTACTTCTTGTATTCCTTTACTTGCAGGTCTCCGGAATTCTTTAGATCTTTTGGATAAAGACTGTACTGAAAAAGAAAAAAGCAAAAATATCAAAAAATTAAGTGGGAAACTTTGGGATAAATTAAATCAATTAAACGGAGTTGAATTAGTTTTAGATAAAAAATACTTAAATGGGATAGTTAGTTTTACTATCGAAAATATTGAAGATAAGGACAAATTTGTGAAGAAACTTGGAGAAAAGAAAATTTGGATTAGAGTTTTAGAAGACCCAAAATGGTTTAGAGCATGCGTACATCAGATGACAACAAACGATGAAATTGATTTACTTTCTGAAGAAATAAAAAAATTACCAGGGAATTTCTGAGCTGTCCCATGCAATAAATTTTCCAGTAGATGTTGGAGTTTGATTTTTAATAATATTGATCAAAAATTGGGATGATTTTTCTGTACTAAATAATTTATGTTCTGGAACAAATTTATGAAAAGGTCTAGATAAATCAGTATTTACTGTTCCTGGATGAAGCAATGTAATAGTAGCCTTTGGGAAACGTCTGGCCCATTCAATACTTAAAGATTTAAAAAACTGATTTTGGGCAGATTTTGCTGCTCTATATGAATACCAACCTCCAGTTTGATTATCTCCAATGCTTCCAACTCTTGCACTTATACTCGCAAAATTAAAATCAATATCTTTTGGTATAAATTCTTCAATAGTTTTAGCTAATAAAATAGGAGAAAAGGCATTTATTGAAAAACTTTCAATCATATTTACTTTATCAAGATGTTGTAATCTTTTTTCTGGTTGAAGAGAATCACTATGAAGTCTCCCTGTAGCGTTAATGACTAGTCTTAAATTTGAAGGATGGTTTGATATTTTATTTTTCAACTGCAAAAGGGATTGAGAATCCTCTATGTCTAATTCCCAAAAAGAATTAAATTCACTTTGTCTTCCACACAAAACAACATCTAAGTCTTTTTCACTTTCACTCAAATCTTTAGCTATTTGCGTCCCAATTCCACCTGCACCTACGATTAAGGCTAACCCTTTCATCTTATTAAAAATTACTTAACTAATACTAAGAAACTTTTCTTGTGATTTGTGTAAATATCTTTCTGATTTGGTTAGCAAATTTTATTTAGATTTACTTTTTTCTTGTAATAATTTGTGAGCTATTTTTCTATCATCAAAATTAATTACTTTATCATTGAGAATTTGATAGTCTTCATGTCCTTTTCCTGCTATTAACACAATATCTTCTTTATTAGCAAATTTGATAGATTCACTTATTGCTTTAAATCTATCAATATCAAATGTTATTTTTTCTCTTTTTTCTATACCCATTAAAATATCATTTACTATCTTTTGCGGTTCTTCTGATCTTGGATTATCTGAAGTTATAAACACATGATCAGAAAACTCTTCAGCTATTGATCCCATTAAAGGCCTTTTACTACGATCTCGATCTCCTCCACAGCCAAAAACAGTAATGAGTTTACCTTTACAAAGTTTTTTAATTGATTGCAAAACTTTTTTTAATCCATCAGGAGTGTGGGCATAATCAATAATTACTATTGGAAGTGATCTTGAAACATCATTATTATCAATTTCTATTTTCTCCATTCTCCCAGGAGCACCAGGGAAAGATTGTATTAACTTTGATAAATCTTTTAAAGAGAAATTAAGTTTATACAAAATTGTTATTGCTTGAATCGCATTCATTAAATTAAATTCACCAACAAGTGGAACCAAAAGTTTAATTTTTTCCTTAGGTGTATGAAAAATACAGGTGGAGCCACTTTCAGTAAATTGTTTATCTGTTACGTAAAAAAAATCATCCTTTTTAAATTCACTCTTAGTTATCTTTGTAGAGACTAATGACGATCTCTTCTCAAGATCAGATGATAATTTAGATATCCAAAGGTCATCATGATTTAAAACAGCTGTCCCATCTTTTTCTGATAAGTAAGGTGGGAAAAATAATTTTCTTTTTGTTTGAAAATAAGATTCCATATCTGAGTGATAATCAAGATGATCTTGAGTTAAATTAGTAAAAATAGCCGCTTCAAATTCGCAGCCAGATATCCTGTTTTGAGCAATAGAATGAGAACTTACTTCTAATATCGCGAATTCAGATTCTGCCTCAACAGCAGCATTTAATTTTTTTTGAAGTTTATCAGCGAAATCAGTTGTATGAGAAGCCACCTCAGAGAAGCCAGGCCATCTATTAAATAAGGTCCCAAATAATGCAGTCTTTTTTCCTAATTTTTTTAAAAGATATTCCAGTAAAAAAGTAATTGTCGTTTTTCCATTTGTACCCGTAACACCAATAAGTTTTAGTTTTCTTGAAGGCCTATTCCAAAACTCAGCGACTATTTGACCAAAAATATAAT
>CACLUD010000054.1 GCA_902609995.1 uncultured Prochlorococcus sp.
AGCAAAGATTGTATTACATACAATTTTTTTTGCAAGATATTCACTTACTGACCATGCTATGGATAGCCCATCAAAAGTAGAGGTACCTCTTCCTATCTCATCAAGTAAGACAAGAGAGTTTGATGTCGCTTGATTTAGTATTGATGCTGTCTCTGACATTTCTACCATGAATGTCGATTGTCCAGTTGATTGATCATCTACGGCTCCAATTCTTGTAAATATTCGATCTACAATTTGAATATCAGCTTTGCTTGCAGGGACGAAGCTTCCAATTTGAGCCAGAATTTGTATTAATCCTATTTGTCTAATAAAGCAACTCTTTCCACTTGCATTTGGACCAGTTAATATTATTAATTTTTGCTTATTATTAAACAAAATATCATTAGATATAAATTGTTTATTTGTTAATAGTTGTTCAACTATAGGATTCCTTCCTCCAATAATCTTTGTGCTTTGTTGGTCTGTTGAATTAGTAATGGGTGAAATAGTCGGTTTTATAAAATTATTTTCTAATGATGTAATTGCTAAACCAAGTAATGCATCTATACAGGCAATACCTTTTGCTACGGATCTAATCCTTTTTGTTTTGGAAGATACAAGATTTCTTACTTCGCAAAATAATTCATATTCTTTAGCAGCCGCGCGATTTTTGACTTGAAATATTTTACTTTCTCTATTCTTGATTTCTGTGGTTACATATCTTTCCTCATTAGTAAGAGTTTGCCTTTTAATCCAATGAGCAGGTGCTAAATTAACTTTAGATTTATTAATTGATATGTAATAACCAAAGTTTTTATGGAATTGAATTTTTAAATTTGATATTTTACTAATTTTTCTCTCTTTTAATTCCTCTTGATTCAACCAATCTGAGTAGTCGTCTATTAAATTACGTAAGCCATCCAACACATTATCAACCCCATCATGGATAATGCCTCCTTCACTAGTATTTAAAGGTGGATTTTCTACTAGCTTGAAGCTTATTAGATCTGCTAACTCTAAAAGCTCATTATCAATATTTTTTAATTGATTCGTCCAGGATGGGATTTTATACTTAAATAATTCAACAATCGACTTTAATCTAGGTAATTTTTTTAACCCCTCTGAGATTGCAATTAAATCTCTTGGACTGGCATGCCCCGCACATGCTCTCCCTGAAAGTCTCTCTAAATCGCCCATCGCTCTAAGTATATTTTGGGTTTCTGTACGTAACTTTTTAGACTCTAAAAAGTTTGAAATAATATTTTGTCTTTTATTAATTTCATCAATATTTAATAATGGAGAGTCTATCCATCTTCTTAAACATCTTGCACCCATGCAGGTGTATGTTCTATCAATACTCCACAGAAGTGAACCAGCATAATTATTTTCTCTTTGTGTATTTTTTATTTCTAAATTTTTTTGAGTTTGATAATCAATAATTAAATGATTTTTTGGAAATTGTATTTGTGGAAAATCTAAAGAAATTTTTAAAGAAGAATCGTTCTCTAAATTTGAAGGATTGATTTTTTCTAAATAATTTAGTAAGCCACCAAGTGCCTTAGTCGCATTATTTAAATGCTTGAGTCCTAGGCCCTCTAAACTAAGAATTTGAAAATAATTTTTTATAGTTGAACATGCTTCATTAATACTGAAAAAAGTTTCTTGGGTGACAGTAAATGTAATTTGTTGATTTTGGTTTTCTAATAACTTTTTCTCTTTATTGCTTCCTATGATGATTTCTGATGTATCTAATTTAATAATTTCATCGATTAATTTAGAGATTGATTGCCCCTCCATTGTTAATAATTCTCCTGTACTCACATCAGCTCTTGAAATACCCCATTCATATAAATCTTCTGAAATGTTTTCTGATAAGTGGATTGCAGTTATCCAATTATTTTTTTTTGCAACCAACATCCCTTCTTCAATTACAGTCCCTGGCGTAATTATTCTTGTTACTCCTCTTTTCAGTGGTGTTCCGTAATTTCCAGTACTTTTTTCTAACTGATCACATATAACTACTGAATGGTTTTTTTTAATTAATTCGGCGCAGTATCTCTCCATTGCATGATAAGGGACTCCTGCCATAGGAATTTTACCAATATCTTTACCCGCATCTTTGCTCGTTAAGGTTATTTCTAATAGGTTAGATATTAATACAGCATCTTCAAAAAAACATTCAAAAAAGTCACCTAATCTATATAACAACAATCTATTGCTGTTTTCTTCTTTTAATGTCACATAATGTTTGAGAATTGGAGTTAATTTTTGTTTTTCAACAGTTTTATAACTGTAAGATTTTTCATTAATGCAATCATTCTTTCTTTCTGAATTTGAATTATTTTTGAATTTGTTTATTAAATTAGTAGAATTTTTTCTTTGTCTGGGCCTTTTCTGCGACTCTTTTTTTAATTCTTCAGTAGATAAATCTTCGGAAATTTGACTTGAGTTGTTTGGGCGTTTAAGTTCATGATTAATTACAAATAAATCCTTCTGAATTATCGTATCTTCTTGCATCTTTTTATTATTTCTAAATAGATATTAGGAACTAATTTTAGTTTTGCATTTTAAAACTGACTAACCTATGTAAATTTTCTCCAAAAATATTCATTTTCATGAGATCATAGTACCTATAATCATTTAAAAATAAGTTTGAATCATGCAGGCAGTTAATTTTTTCTTTGTAAATGCTCTTTTATTTGCTTCTCTTATCGCGGTAGTAGGAGTTCCTGTTTTATATGTAACACAACCTTCCACTGAAGAAGGGCAGAAAGAGAGTAGAAGAAAAATATATTCTATTGCTGCAGTATGGGTAGTTTTAGTTTTTGCTACAGGTATTGTCTCATCTTTAGTTTGAACTTGGTACCTTTTCATGAGAGTGTAGATATATAGATAAGAAAATTTAATGGCAATCTTTGAAGGATCTTTTACTAATGCTTCTACTTTAAAAGTAGGAATAGTTGTGGCAAGATTTAATGATTTAATTACTTATAAAATATTATCTGGGTGTCTTGATTGTCTTAAAAGACATGGTTTAGATACTTCAGAAACAAGTAAAGAACTTGATATTGTTTGGGTTCCTGGATCATTTGAACTGCCAATTGCAGCTAAAACACTCTTGAAAAAATCTAACTACGATGTTGTAATCGCTCTTGGAGCTGTTATTCGAGGAGAAACTTCTCATTATGATGTGGTTATTTCTGAGGCTAGCAAAGGAATTTCACAAGTTTCATATGAAAATAATGTACCAATTATTTTTGGCGTTTTAACTACTGATAGTATGCAACAGGCTTTAGAAAGAGCTGGGATAAAAAATAACCTTGGTT
>CACLUD010000055.1 GCA_902609995.1 uncultured Prochlorococcus sp.
ATTTCTCTATTTCAAAAAATCCTAATTCAGATTTAACTCTACTAAGGGTTTTATTTGCCACTACTTCAGCTTTCTCTTTACCTTGGATAAGTATCTTATTTAACTCATACGGATCGTTAATCAGAACCTGATATCTTTCTTGAATAGGTTTAAGCGATTCTATTATTTGTTCTGTAAATATTTTTTTAAATGTCCCCCATCCTGTTTGAGATAAATCATTCTCTAATTCAGAAACTTCTTTACCACTTAATAATGAATAAATCATTAAAAGATTCCTGGATTCAGGCCTCTCTGGATTATTAAATTCCATTCCCAAATAACTATCACTTTTAGCTCTTTTTATTTTTTTTGTAATTATTTCAGGAGTATCTAACAAATTAATTCTACTACCCTCGTTAATGTCACTTTTGCTCATTTTTTTAGATCCATCATTTAAGCTCATTATCTTTGAACCTTTTTTCATAATTATTGGTTGAGGAATTTTTAATATGTTTTCTTCTTTACCAAATTTGGCATTAATTCTCTGTTGTGCAATATCTCTGGCAAGTTCTAAGTGTTGTTTTTGATCTTCCCCTACTGGAACATAATCAGCATCGTATAACAAAATATCCGCAGCCATTAAGATTGGATAATCAAATAATCCAATAGAAACATTATTTCCTTGCTGAATAGATTTTTCCTTAAATTGGATCATTCTTTCCATCCAATTTATGGGAGTCATGCAATTTAATATCCAACAAAGTTCTGAATGTGCAGATATCTGGCTTTGAACAAAAATAGAACAAATCTTAGGATCTATACCACAAGCAACGTATAAAGCTGCAGTGGAAAGTGTATTTTTAGAAAGTTGTTTGGGGTCATATTCTGTAGTAATTGCATGTAAATCAACTACACAAAGAAATGTTTCATGCTTCTCTTGAAGTGAAACCCAATTGCTTATTGCTCCAAGCCAGTTACCAATATGTAAATCTCCCGTAGGTTGAACACCAGAAAGGATCCTTTTTTTATTTGTCATCCAATTTTTTCTTGTTCTTTTTTAATTTCTCCTTTGATTCCTTCTTGGTTTTCTTCTTTGTTTGATTGAACCTCTTCACTAGGAGTATTTTTAACTGGCCTTGCGAAAGGATCAGGAACTACTTTTTTACTTCTGTTTCCAGAAGCTGGCGCCTTAATCGGTGACGAAGTGTTTTTGTTATTTTTTGCGAATTTTGCTATTGATTCCATTAAATCTTTATCTTCAATCATTTCGCTAAGTGTTCTAACTGAAAATCCTAAAACTGCGACTGTCGACTTGAGTTGAAAAGCCTCCTGTATTGATCTAACAGCTTTCATTTCATTATCACTTAACCTTATTCGAAATCCTCCCCCATCTCTATTTCCTCCAGATCTGTTCCTAAAGTTAGATCTATCATTATTACTACGGCTTCTATAGTTCTCTTGACCATAATTATTTTCGTAATTGGAATTTGACATCTTAGAGATTCTTTTTTATTTAAATAGTCTATTAACTTACCACCTAGTTATGCAAGAAGTCTTAAATTGAACTATAAAATTTTTATCCATAATTGAAGAGTTATGTAATTTTGCTTTTTTCATTCACAACTTGCACTAAAGTAGAATAAAAAGGATATTAAATTATTGTGTTTGATATTAGTAAAGAAAACTTTTTAAAGAATTTAATAAAGTTCCCCAAAAAAAATATATTTATAATTCTACTTTTTTTAGGTTTTGGAGAATGGTTTTTAAGTGATTTAATAAATTTTGCAGGCGGTTCAATAGGTTTTTTTATTTTATGTTTTGGGGGATATTTTTACTTAAAGAGTGAAAAGCCAAAATTTAATGAGCCAAAGGACTTAGATGGTTGGATAAAACTTTGTTATGAAGATTTAGATTTCTTTGAGGAAATTGAATTACATAATAATTTGGAAAAACAAAATATTAAAAGGCAAAAAGCTCTTGAATTAATACTAAATAGAGAAAAAAAAGAAGAGATTTGTTGTATTGGGCAGAAGAATTTTGACTCGAATGCAATATTTCTCAAGAATTTCTTTAAAGAAGATAAGTTTAAATTGAATTATATTGAAAAACTTCCCAAATATAATTCCTCTGAAATTGTTCCTGAAGTAATTTTAAATAGCGATGCTATTTTATATTTTCTAAAATTACCTCTATCCGCTAATGATTTTTTGTGGTTAGAAAAACTTCCTAAAAATATGCCCATTTGGTTAGTTGCATCCTTTACAAAAGGATTAGATTTTAATAATGAAATAGAGGTAGTTAAGGCTCAGATTTCAGGAGAATATGCAAACAGAATAATTAGATTTGACAAAACTAAAAATAGCTTTGCAAATATACCTTTTTCTTTGCGTAAGTTTTTTATAAGTTCAAATAATAATATTGAAAATACTAAAAAAAGACTTTTGAAGAGATTGCATATTAATTGGCAATCTGAGATTGAGGTAATAAGAAGAATTCAGTTGAAGGATTTACAGAGGAGAAATCAAATTATCGTTGCTACTTCCGTTTTCTTGTCTCCGATTCCATCAATAGATGTCTTATCAATGACTGTTTTAAATTCCTTAATGATTAAAGAAATTAAGTCTATATGGGGATGTAATTGGTCTCCAGAAATTTTGGATAAAGTGTCAAAACAAATAATCAAGACTGCAATTGCACAGGGAGTAATTGAATGGAGTGGTCAGACTTTAATAGGCTTAACAAAATTGCATGGCCCAAATTGGTTAGTAACTGGGGCATTCCAAGCAATAAGCGCAGCATATTTAACAAGAGTAGTATCAAGTTCATTGGCCGATTTCATGGCGATAACAAGAGGAGTCTCAGAATTTGATTTGGAATTTATAAAAGAAAACTCCGAAAAGATAGTTGAAAGAGCCTTTGAAAATGAAAAAATAAATTGGAAATCTTTGATGCCAGAGTTAAATATTCCATTGAT
>CACLUD010000056.1 GCA_902609995.1 uncultured Prochlorococcus sp.
CATATGGAAAACCAATTTGAAGTGTAGGTCTATCTGGAAATAATTTATATATTATTTCTAATGATGTGTATAACGCTGACATGCCAGATGAGGTCAAGTGAACATCATTAGAGCTTGTTTTTGTAAACTTGGAAATTCTATCTTTTATTCTTTGACAACTTTCTATGGCTAAAGATTTTGAAGGGCAATCCTCTAGGCCTAATTCAATTGCAGCCGCTCTTGAAGATATACCGAGACCGGTATGTTGCCAAAAAGATCTTGCATATTTGCTCGCTGATTCTCTAGTAATTAAAAAAGCTAAATTATGCCCTCTTTCGATATATGTAGATCCTTTAGAAGTATTTCTATCACAGTATTTTTTTGCTTTTAAAGCTATTCTTTCATTTGGATAGGGCCAGATACTTAGATCATTTAAGTGACTTTCTTTTTTTACCTTTTCACATAATCTTTTTACTAAAGGATTAAGTCCAAAACGAGGATAGATTGACTTTAACAATTTCATGCATTTTGGATTTTTTTCCTCATAATTAATTACATCTTTCCAAGTTGGTAAAGCTACAGAAACAGCATGTTCATTATCAGGAATCGAATATCCCAACTCTAAACTTCTCCATATTGGATTTTTTAGTAAATTTCTCACTTTTTAGAATTTATTTAAGGCAAATAAGATATCTGAAATTAAATCATTTGTATCTTCACAACCTACCGACAATCTTATAAGTGAATCATCAATACCTAGGAGGTTTTTTGTTTCGTCATCAACAGATGCATGAGTCATTGTTGCTGGGTGGCAAATTAAACTTTCAACGCCTCCAAGACTCTCTGCTAATGTGAAATATCTGAGTGATTTACAAAATTTAAAAGTTTCCGATTTGTTTAAATTCAATTTAAGGGTGATCATTGAACCACCAGATTTCATTTGTGATTTTGCTAAATTAAATTGTGGATGTTTTTGATTAAAGGGATAAAAAACTTTACTAATTATTCTGTGATTTTCAATTTCCTTGGAAATTATCTCTGCACTTTTTGTTTGTTGTTCGATTCTTAGAGGGAGAGTTTTTACTCCTCTTGTAATTAACCATGTATCAAAAGGCGAGGGTTGAAGTCCTAAAGCTTTTTGAGAGAAAAGCATCTTACTATTCCATTCCTCATTATTTGTTAGGACTGCTCCACCAAGTGCATCACTATGGCCATTTATAAATTTTGTTGTACTTATAAGAGATAGTGTTGCGCCTAGTTCTAGAGGTTTCTGAATGAGAGCTGTAGAAAAGGTGTTATCTAGAACTACAGGTATTTTGTACTTATTAGCTTCATCACAAATAAGTTTAATATCAAGTACTTTCAAAAGAGGATTTGTTGGACTTTCGAGCCAGATTAAAGTTGGCTGTAAGTCTTTAATTTCTTTAAAATTTTCTTTATTTGTAAAATCTGTATATAAAACTTCTATTCCAAATTTTTTAAAAATTTTATCGAACATTCTTACTGTACAACCATATAGATTTGACTCGCAGAGTATTTTATCGCCTGATTTTAATGAAGATGTAATTGCAGTTACTGCACTTATGCCAGATCCAAAAATTGTACAATATTTCGATTCTTCTATGGATTTAAGTATATTTTCTAGAATTTTAAAGTTTGGATTACCTGATCTGGTGTAATCGAAATTGCCCTTATTACCATGTTTAAATGTTGAGGTAGAAAAAATTGGTGGCATGATACATCCAGTCTCTTCAGAAAATGTTTCTCCATGATGAATTGATAAGGTTTTAATACCTGGCTTTTTGTTAATATTTTTCTTATTTCCCATTGTTTTCAAAATAAGAATTAATTAAACCTCTCACCAATAAGGTGAGTGATTTAATAATTTGAAGAAAAGGATTTTTATACTTTTCTTGAATAGTATTCAACAACTAATAACTCGTTTATTTCAAGCGCGACCCATTCTCTATCGCACTTTCCGTTGATTTTGCCTGTTAACTTAGGTTTGTCTAACTCTATATGAGGTGGAACATTAGCTAAACCAGGAAATTCAATATTACCTTCAACAAGTTTTTTACTCGCTTTGTTTTCTTTAATGCTAATAACATCTCCTGGTTTACATTGGTAACCTGCAATATCAAGAACTTTTCCGTTAATGGTCACATGCCCATGATTTACTAATTGTCTTGAACCTGGGATTGTTCCACCAAAACCTAATCTAAAACAAACATTATCTAATCTGTTTTCTAAAAGTCTAAGGAGATTGGTTCCTGTAGAGCCTTCTTGAGCCCTAGCTTTTTTAACGTAACGAACTAGTTGCCTTTCAGAAACTCCATAGTTGAATCTAAGTTTCTGTTTTTCTTCTAGACGAATTGCGTATTCTGATCGCTTGCGACGGGCTTGGCCGTGCTGACCTGGAGGATTAGACTTCTTTGAAGCTTTCCTAGTGAGACCTGGTAGTTCTCCCAAGCGACGCGTAACCCTTAATCTTGGGCCGCGGTATCTTGACATAAGTTTAAATTAAAATTGAGATTTGCAATAAATTGGATAATTGATTAAATTCAACTAAACTAATTATTACTGAACTGTTATTTTACATCATTAAAGTGTTCAAAACTATTAATAAATCAATTACTTCTATACTTCTTTTTATGATTTCCTTTTATCAAAAGTGGTTTTCTCCTTTTTTCGGACCAAGATGCAGATTTATACCAAGCTGCAGCTCTTATGGATACGAGGCAATTACTAGACATGGTCCTTGGAAGGGAGGGTGGTTAACTTTAAGAAGATTAAGCAGATGTCATCCTTTAACTCCCTGTGGATGTGACCCTGTGCCTGATTGAATGAATGAAAATATTTATTTTTGTTAGGCAGGGATGTTGCCTTTGTGATTCATTAAAAAACAAACTGGCAAAAATA
>CACLUD010000057.1 GCA_902609995.1 uncultured Prochlorococcus sp.
CTTCTTTCTATTTCATTAATTATTAGTGTATGATCAATGAGAATATGATTTTTTAGATTTTCTTTCTTGATTATGTGCATTTGCATTAACTGTAAATTAGTTGATAGATGTATGACCTATCATGATGTTGAAAAAAATCATGGTGTTGAGCACATTTGCGATACTCCAAATTTTAAACCAAAAAAACCTTACATTAACGTAAGTATAATTAAAGATTTGAATGGGGATTGTAAAGTTGACTGGGATGTACAATCTTGTTCAAGTTTTTCAGAAGAATCTGGTAAGTGGTCTAAATGTAGGCCAGGTTTAGAGTTACCTATTTAAAGGTAAATGCCTTACGAACTAAAAACCCATAATAAATTAACATTAGCAATTCATAGTACTGATGATTCTTTTGGCTTCGCTTATTGTGAAAATAAAAACTCTTTATCTGAGCAATTTTTTACAAAAAAATTTGAGAAAGACTTATGTAATAATTTAATAGTTGATTTTTCAAATTTTATTACAAAAGAAAATTTAAAAAAAATTAATAAAATATCTGTCAGTATAGGACCATCAAATTTTAACGCATCCAGACAAATAATAGTATTAGCGAGAACTCTTGCCCAGCAAATAAATTGCTCATTAGATAGTTTTAGTTCTTTTGAATTGATGGCAAAAAGAATTGCCATTCAAAATAATATCTATTACAGTAAAAATTCATTTTGGATTTTCAAAAAATTAAAAAGAAGAGGATATATTGCAGGAAAATATGACATTTGCATTTCTGAAAAACCAAACAAAAAAATCACTATCAAAGAAAAAATTATTCCAAAAATTTATCCAGAATTAACAGATGAAGAGTCTTCTTATCAAGCTGAATTTTCTGACATAGAAGATTTAAAAGAACTATTAAATTTATCTAATAAAAATTCACAAAATTCAAGTTCTAATACTTGGGAAAAAGTTTTGCCATTATATCCATTATCCCCAATCAACTGATCATTCATTCAAGCATATTATTTATGGACTCCTGCAAATGATGTGTTACTTTACCTAAATCATCTTTTGATGCGCCAACAGGGGGATTAATCGGTTTCCCAACTTTAATAACTATTTTTGTGAAAAATGGAATAAAAAACTTTAATCTCACTAATCTGTTTGAATTAATAATTGCAACTGGTAGTAACATTTTTTGATTTTTAAAAGATAAAAGAGCTGCGCCTTGTTTTGGCTTATTTACACGACCGTCTTTTTGTCTAGTACCATCAATAAAGATACCAATACTATGATTATTTAATAATTTTTCACATGCGATTTTAATAGTTGTTTTATCTACTATGCCTCTCTTTACAGGGTAAGCTCCACATGATTTTATTATAAACCCAAGTAAGGGGATTCTAAAAAGTTCTGACTTAGCCATAAAAGATATATTCCGACCAATAGCATGACCTAGTAAAGGAGGATCAAGCAGGGAACCGTGATTAGATACCATTATGAAAGCACCTTTCTGAGGAATATTTTCTCTCCCAATTAAATTGCCTCGAAATATCAATTTAAAAATCGGTAAAATAATTACTTGACTTACCAATTTATAAATTAATTTTTGATAAAAATAACTTTTCATAAAATCAATATTTAATTTGATCTGCAGATGATATTTGTGAAATTTTTACATCTTTTAAATGCCTTTTACCTAGACCACCAAGAATATTAGATGGGCCAATTTCCACCATTTGAAGAATACTATTTTCTTTCATTAAATCCATAGTTTGACGCCATCTAACACCATTACACATTTGATTCTTAAACCTAACCTTAAGTAAATTTGGATCATTACATAGTGATGGATGAGAATTACTTATAACGGGTATAGAAGGCTGATTAAATTCTAGAGTGTCTAAATATTTTGAAAATTGCAATGATGATTTTTTCATAAATGGTGAATGAAAAGCACCAGAGACATTTAATTTAAGGAATCTTTTTGCCTTAATTCGTTTTGAAATATTATCTAAAGCTTTTTCGCTTCCTGATAAAACAACTTGAGAAGAGCTATTGTCGTTCGCTATTACAAGATCGTCAATCTCTTCTACCAGTAAATCTAATTGATCTCTATCAAAACTTATTAATGCTGCCATAGATCCCTTTGCAGAATCTGCCATTAATCCAGATCTTACTTTTATAAGTTGTACACAATCTTCAAAAGACAAAACATCGGCACAATATAAAGCCGTAATTTCACCTAAACTATGCCCAGCAATATAAGTTGGTTTATAACCATTTTCTTTTAAAGAGTCTAATAAGACTGATTCCACCAGAAAAAGACAAATTTGAGTGTTCTTTGTATTATTTAAGTCATCAGAAAGATTTTTCTTATCAGAATTTGTTTCACAAATTTCAAATAAATTTCTTTCGAATACTCCAGAGGCATAATTAAACCTATATTTTGCATTTGGCAAATCTATGACTTTATTAGCCATACCAATTTTTTGTGAACCCTGACCAGGGAATACCCATGCGACTGTCATAACAAAACTTTTTTTAACCCCATCGAATAAGGGCTGCACCCCAACTTAACCCAGCACCAAAACCACTTGTGGCAATAATATCATTTTCTTTAATTTTCTTATTTCTTATGGCCTCATCAAGCATTAAAGGAATTGTTGCCGCTGAAGTATTTCCATAGTTACTTAAATTACTGAGAATCTTTTCTGATGAAACATTTAGCCTGTCTCCAACAGAATCTAATATTCTTTGATTTGCTTGATGTAATAAAAGCCAATTAATTTTCTCAGAATTGAAATTTGTTTTTTTAAATAAATTAT
>CACLUD010000058.1 GCA_902609995.1 uncultured Prochlorococcus sp.
TTTAGAAAAAACATCTGATTTGCATGTTGTTGAAACACGTCCATTAATACCTCCAAGCAAACTTCATAATGATATACCTCTAGATTATACTTCTGCTGATACTGTCTCTAATACTAGAAGATCAATACAAAATATTTTGCATAATAATAATCCTAGGCTGTTAGTCATAGTGGGACCATGTTCAATTCATGATATTGAAGCTGCTAAAGAATATGCAGAATATATTCAAGAATTTAGAAAAATCTATAATGATAAATTGGAAATTGTAATGAGAGTATATTTTGAAAAGCCAAGAACCACAATAGGATGGAAAGGATTGATAAACGATCCTCATCTGGATGGTTCCTACGATATCAATACAGGTTTACGTAGAGCTAGGAGTTTACTCTCTTATCTTGCAACTCGTGGCATTCCCTCAGCGACAGAGTTGCTAGATCCAATTGTTCCTCAATATATTGCTGATTTAATCAGTTGGACAGCAATTGGTGCAAGGACTACTGAAAGTCAAACTCATAGAGAAATGGCTTCAGGTTTATCCATGCCTATTGGTTTTAAAAATGGTACTGATGGTTCCTTTAGCACGGCTATTAATGCGATGCAGTCTGCTTCAAAATCTCATCATTTCTTAGGTGTTAATGATCAAGGTTATGCTTCTATTGTAAATACAACGGGCAATCCAGATGGACATATAGTTTTAAGGGGGGGGTCTAAAGGAGTTAATTTTGAAAATCAACATGTAAAAAGTATTTCTTCCAAATTAAAAGTAGGTAATCTTCCTTACAAAGTAATGATTGACTGTAGCCATGGAAATTCTAATAAAGATTATAGGAAGCAATCTGATGTTCTTAAAAACGTAGCAAATCAGATTAAGAATGGTGAAAAAAATATTTTAGGAGTTATGCTTGAAAGTCATCTGAAGGAGGGTAATCAAAAACTTTTAAAGAGAAAAGATCTTCAATATGGTAGGAGTATTACTGATGCTTGCATAAATATAGAAACAACGAAAAATTTGCTTCAGATTCTGTATGATTCAATTTTGTAATTTATAAACCCGTAATAAAAAAGTTAAAGCAAAATGCTGCTGAAATTGGCACAATAAAATTATCTATTCCAAAAATACTAAATTGTTCAAGCATTGTAGAAATTGAAGCAATAATAAAAAAATTTATATTAAAAGTGTATTTTTGGATATAACTTAAACCAAAAACTACTATCAAGCTTGTAATAAACATAGTGGTTGTTCCAAACAAGGACTTTTTTTGGTTTAAAAACATCCAACTTTTGGATTTAAAGTTTTTTCCTATTAATGCTGCAAAGCCATCACCAAATGTCATTATAAAAAAACCAGCAATCAGTGAAGTAGGATCTTTTTCCCAATAAATGTAAATTAAAATAAATAAACTTAAACAATAAAATAACGTTCCATAACTTTTTCTATCTACATCCTCAATAGTTGGAAATAATTTAGATTGGTAATTTATGAAAGTTAATAAGGAGACAAACCCTGTAAAACAAAGAGCAGAAGTTTGATTTATGTCTAAGAATTTTGCGAACGGAATTAAAGGTCCTATTCCAATATGAATAATTTTTCTCAATACTTCTTTATTATTTGGATTAAAGTTCTTATATATTATTGATATTAAAAAGATAAGAAATATATAAATTAAGATAAAAACAAAATTCAACTTAATTAGGCTGCTTTTTGATGAGTGGTCATTACTCTAAGTTTTAATATTGCCTTAGCTTCTAGTTGCCTAACTCTTTCTCTAGAAACATTTATTTGTCTTCCTATTTCGGCTAGTGTAAGAGGCTCCTCTCCGTCTAAGCCGAATCTTAGTTTCATAATTTTTTGTTCTCTTTCATTTAGTTGAGTCAACCAAGTTCCTAAATGTTCTTTTTGGATAGTTCTATCCATCCCTTCCATAGGTTCTTCTCCATTTGGATCGGGAATAAGTTCACCTAGAGTACTACGATCTTCTTCGCCTCTTGCGTGAGCATCAAGAGATGCGCATGGAGCACTTTGAGAGATTAAGTCTTCTAAATCTTTTTGCTCAATTCCCATTGCTGTTGCCATTTCTAATCTGGTTGGTTGCCGTCCAGATTTTTGAGATAATTCTCTGGAAACTCTCCTCATTTTGGAAAGCTTTTCACTAATATGAATTGGCAATCGAATTGTTCTAGCACTATTATCAATAGCTCTTGTCATTCCTTGTCTAATCCACCAATAAGCATAAGTAGAAAATTTATATCCCATAGCAGGATCAAATTTATCAACCGCTCTTTCTAAGCCTATTGCACCCTCTTGTACCAAGTCTAATAATTCTAAACCTTGATTTTGATACTTCTTGGCAACAGATACTACAAGTCTTAAATTGGCTGACATCATTCTATCCCTAGCTCTTTTCCCAATTTTAATTACGCGAAGATTTTTTGGTGATCTTTCTATCTCAGGAATTTCTAGCATTTTTTTCATGTTTTGAACATGATGAGCCAGCTCTATTTCTTCTGCTGCCGTAAGAAGTGGAACTCTTCCAATACTGCTTAAGTAATAACCTATTGAATCTGAAGCAAGTCTTGCAGATTTTTTTTGGTTTTGCTTAGCAGTTAAGCTCGGTTTTGT
>CACLUD010000059.1 GCA_902609995.1 uncultured Prochlorococcus sp.
CAAAATGATCAAATTTACTTTCGGAGCGTTTTAGATAACCAGCTATACCATTTTGTTGTCGTAAAGAATCAAACTCATTGAAACGTCCAGTTATTAACTTATGAGGATAAGCTTGATGACCTACATCCCATACAACTTTATCAAAATTAAGATCTAATGTTTGATATAAAGCAAGTGTTAATTCAACTACGCCAAGTCCTGGGCCTAGATGACCTCCACTCTCTGAAACTACCTCCAAATGTCTCTCTCTAATCTGACAGGCAATTTCCTCTAATTGTGATACCGTTAAACCATGTAATTGATTTGGATGGCTTAACTCACTTAAAAGCATTATTTAAAAATATTTACTTATATAATCTAAAACGTTAAGGTGCAAATTGAGTAATTTTTTTGAAATAGATTATGTAATGTTTTATTAGATTAATATTTAATGGTAAAAATATATATATGGAAGATTATTTAAAAAAAATACTTCAAGCTCAAGTCTATGAAGTAGCTAAAAAAACACCTTTAGAAAAAGCAAATAATTTAAGTAAAGCTCTTAAAAATAATATTTATTTGAAAAGAGAAGATCTTCAAGATGTATTTTCTTTTAAGATAAGAGGTGCCTTTAATAAAATGAGGCAATTGCCACAATCACAACTTGCTAATGGAGTCATAACGTCAAGTGCTGGTAATCACGCTCAAGGAGTCGCGCTAAGTGCATTGAAATTAAATTGTAACGCAACTATTTTAATGCCAATAACTACACCATTAGTAAAAGTAAATGCTGTTAGGAATCTAAAAGCAAATGTTGTGTTGTTCGGTGATAATTATGATGAAACATATATGGAGGCATTACGCCTTAGTGAAGAAAATAATTTATGTTTTATTCATCCATTCGATGATCCTGATGTAATAGCTGGCCAAGGGACAATCGCAATTGAACTAGAACAACAAGCAACTGAACCACCAGAAGCAATATATGTTGCGGTTGGAGGAGGAGGTTTAATAGCTGGTATTTCTATATACATAAAAAAAATTTGGCCGCAAGTAAAAATAATTGGTGTAGAGCCTGAAGATGCTGATGCGATGACTAAATCCCTAAAAAATTCAAAATTAATAGAATTAACATCAGTTGGTCAGTTTGCTGATGGCGTAGCAGTAAAAAAAGTTGGAGAAAAAACCTTTGAAATCGGAAGAAAATATATCGACAAAATGATAACTGTGAATACTGATGAAATATGTGCAGCTATTAAGGATGTTTTCGAAGATACCAGATCAATCTTAGAACCAGCTGGAGCTCTATCTATTGCAGGAATGAAAAAGGATATATTCGAATCAAAATACGCAAATAAAAATATGATTGCCATCGCATGTGGGGCAAATATGAATTTCGAAAGACTACGATTTGTAGCAGAAAGATCTGCACTTGGAGAGTACAAAGAAGCAATGTTTGCTGTTGAAATACCAGAAAAAGCAGGAAGCTTAATTAATTTCTGTAGTTTGTTAAATAATAGAAACTTAACGGAATTTAGCTATAGAATGTCCAATTCAGTTAATGCTCAAATATTTGTAGGAATAGAGGTTAATGGAGTAATTGATAAAGAAGAACTTTTACAAGAATTTAGGAAATCTAATTATCCTTTTATGGATATAAGTAATGATGAATTATCTAAAAATCATCTAAGACATATGATAGGTGGTCGTTTGCCTCAAAAATTTACTGAATTAGAAAAATCAAAATATATCGAATTGCTATATAGATTTGAGTTTCCAGAAAGGCCAGGAGCATTAATAAATTTTCTAAAAAATATGAAATCAAATTGGACAATAAGCATCTTTCACTATAGAAATCATGGTTCTGATGTAGGAAAAATTGTTATTGGAGTATTGATAGATAGTGCTGAAATTAATTACTGGAATAAATTCGTTGAATTCTTAGGATATAAATACTGGGATGAAACTAATAATCAAACATATAAATTATTCCTTGGTGCATCTGATTAAAAATAAGGTAACTTGAGAAAGAGTTAGGTAGTAAAAAAATTAAACAAGCTGATCTAATTACTAAAAAATTAACCGATATAAGTTTGGTTACAAGAGTTGAGGCTGTTCTGTACCTTAAAGGTAGACCAATATCAAAAAAGGATCTTTCAGAAATTACTAATGCGGATATTAATTCTATTGACAAGGCATTAAGAGAATTAAAGGAAAAATACTCAAACACAAAATCTGCAATAGAATTAAATGAAATTAATAGTTGTTATTGTCTAGAGTTAAGATCAATTCTAAATGAATTTGTAGAGGATTTATTACCATCTGAATTAAGAACAGCAGAATTAAGGACACTTGCAACAATTGCAATTAAGAAAAAAATACTCCAATCAGATCTTATAGTTTTAAGAGGGGGAGGAGCCTACGACCATATAAAAGAATTAATAAATAAAAAATTTATTATTAAACGTAAGCAAAAAGATGGTAGATCTTATTGGCTATCATTATCCGAAAAATTTTTTCAAACCTTTGCTGTGAGCAATGAATACTTATCCCAAATAGGCGGCAATAAAAAGTAAATGTTACTATTAATTAAACTACTAAAGAAT
>CACLUD010000060.1 GCA_902609995.1 uncultured Prochlorococcus sp.
GCCTTCTTCTGGTCGGCGATTTGAGATAGAGCAAGCAAACGATTATGCAGCAATTGCAGACTCTTATAATTCTGCTTCCGCGGCGATCCATCAAATTCGCCAACAGTAAATCGATCCCTCGCAAGAGATATAAGCAGGTAATCTCCTGCCTTGAGGTGTTCGCGAAAAAAGTTTTTATACACATTGCCAGCGTTTTTTATGCAAATTTTTTGATTGCCGCACCCTTCACCGCCATTCAAATATATAATTAGTCCATACTCACTAAGTGTATTGATCGCAAACTCTGATTTTGTTTGCTCCAATGCATTACTAATGCTCCAGTGATGATTTGTAGCATGACTGTCTCCGATAAGAAAGATGTTTCTGATTTTTTTGTTTTTCTCTTGGGGTGCGAGGCAATCTTGGAAAGCGTTCTCAATTCTTTTGGGTAAATGACAATATAAATCTTGCTGAGGTATGCCAGGTTTGATGAAGTAAGAAGGTTGATAAATCTTTTCGCCTACTGATAACAACAAACTTTTTGCTGGTGTTTTCGCTATTAGTGCAATCGAAGAAAGTGCGGTTATTGTGAGTGAACTTCCACCAATGACCAACGTCTTCCATCTTTTCTCGAACCAGTTACCTTTACGCAGTGGCGTTTCAATCTTTTGATATGAAGTGATAGCAAGACCAAATATTAGTGCGATTTGGCATGGAATCGACCACCAATGAATACCAATAGTCCATCTACTTATTGAAAGAATGCCCCAGTGCCATAAGTAAAGGGAATAAGAGATCAAACCTATGTAAACGACTTTAGGACTTGTGAAAAATTTATATGCTGTTGTTCCTTTTTTCAAAGAAGCGATGAGGATCAAAGAAAGAACGACCACAGTCACTGTCGATGTTGTTGCTAATGATATAGGTAGATACATCACTCCAATGATGAATGTCAGCACTATAATTGGTGGTACTTTCTCAAGGAACTGTTCAATAGATTTTCTTTTTTGAAAACCAATAAATAATAAACATCCTGATGCCATCTCCCAGAATCTTGTCGGCATTAAGAAATACGCTGAAGGTTTATTAGTTTGATAGAGATAGAGAAATGCAATTAGCGAAGCAATTGAAAGTGCTCCAACTATTAGAAAAAGATTACGAGCACCATTCTTAGTTTGTCTTCCAAATCCAGAGAACCAAATCAGAAAAGGGAATAGGATATAGAACTGCTCTTCAACACCAAGAGACCAAGTGTGTGTGAATACATTGAGTGCTGTTGATTGTGCAAAGTAATCTGTTGCTTTATCTAGGAGGTAAAGATTAGATAATCCAAACAAAGAAGTCAGACCAGTCCACAAAGATATTTCTGGATTTGCATTGAATAAGCAGATTGCAATGCTCATAATCAACACAAACACTGAAAGTGCTGGGACTAATCTTTTGATTCTTCTTTCGTAAAATCCACTAATGAAATCCTTGAAGTTTTTACTTGGTCTTTGATAAAGAGATGATGTTATGACAAATCCTGAGATAACAAAAAAGATATCAACACCAAGGTATCCATTTGGTAGTATTTCTTTATTGAAGTGATTGATAATAACAGCGACTACTGCAAATGCTCTTAGACCGTCAATTTCTGGACGATAGCGACTTTTTGCAGATATATTATTTTTCTCGATATCGGGGGAAATCAAAAATTAGTAACTAATAATTTTTAGTATATGATCTACCCTCTAATTTTCAAACGTATTACATATCGCTTTTCAAGTTTTTAGTGTCTTCCTTTTTATATCTGCCCATCCTACTATTTTAGGTTTCTCAGATAAATATTCCATCACATACTCGTCACACATAAAATTACTTGTGGTAACATAAGTTTAACTCTTCTGTGATACTAGTCACTTTCAAGGGTCAAAATATCGAATCTACCAATGGGACTACTGAGTGGGAGTGAAGAATAGGTTATAAACCTAGTTATAGACTCAAAAAGTAGGTTTCCCTCAGGTTTCCAGCGGAGTGAAAATCCTGACTCTATAGAGAAATCGTAGAGTTTTAAATTTTTTTATACTTTGTATTTAAAATTCTATTTTTTTATGCTCCTAATAATGAGGTGGTTCTGATTCTTCTGGAGGGAAATAGGTATCCTCATCATTACCTTTTTTCTTCTTTCAAAAATTTTCTTCTGAGGGATCTGTTCCATCATTATCCTAATTGCGTTCTTTAATAGACAAGATTATTCTTTGATCAAATAAATATAATCATTTTGCCAGATATCCAACTTTTGTCTTTTAATCTTTACCTTTAAATAAATCAATTTTGATATCAAAAGTTACAACAATTCCAATACTTATAAGCAGTAATCCAATTGCAATTTGAGGTGAAGCTAAAACCATACAATACTTATTTTCAATAACTCTATCGAATCCAC
>CACLUD010000061.1 GCA_902609995.1 uncultured Prochlorococcus sp.
TGCAGGATTTGGATCAAGCTATTTAGCAAGATTGGTGGGACAAAGAAAGGCAAGAGAAATTTGGTTTTTGTGTAGAAAATATAATTCTAAAGAAGCCTTAGAAATGGGTTTGGTAAATGCGATTACAAAGATTGAAGAATTAGAAGCTGAGGGTGTAATCTGGGCAAGAGAGATTCTACGAAATAGTCCAACTGCTATTCGAATACTTAAGGCTTCATTTAATGCTGAGTGTGATGGAATAGCAGGTATTCAAGAATTATCTGGGTACACAACTCAGTTATTTTATTCGACGGCTGAAGCAAAAGAGGGCAGAGATGCCTTCCTTAAAAAACGGCCACCTGATTTTTCTGATTTTGGATGGACTCCTTAATAGCTTCTACTCTTTAAAAAGCACTTTTTATAATAAATATTCTAATGAGAATTCTTCTTGCTGCTGCTGAATGCGCTCCAATGATCAAAGTTGGAGGCATGGGAGATGTAGTTGGTTCATTACCACCCTCATTGATAAAACTTGGTCACGATGTAAGAGTTATAATCCCTGGCTATGGCAAATTATGGAATCTACTAGAAGTATCAATCGAACCAGTATTTAGAGCAAATACTATGGGAAATGATTTCTCTGTGTATGAAGCAAAACATCCAATACATAATTACGTAATCTATCTAGTTGGACATCCAACTTTTGATTCGGGCCAAATATATGGAGGAGAAGATGAAGACTGGCGATTTACATTTTTTGCTAGTGCTACTGCCGAATTTTCCTGGAATTGTTGGAAGCCCCAAGTTCTACATTGCCATGATTGGCACACGGGTATGATTCCAGTATGGATGCATCAAGACCCTGAAATAAGTACTGTTTTTACTATACATAATTTAAAGTATCAAGGACCTTGGAGATGGAAGCTTGAAAAAATGACATGGTGTCCATGGTATATGCATGGAGACCATACAATGGCTGCTGCAATGTTGTATGCAGATAGAGTTAATGCAGTTTCTCCAACATATGCTGATGAGATAAAAACTCATGAGTATGGAGAAAGTCTTGAGGGCTTATTGAATTATATTTCTGGTAAATTAAGAGGTATCCTCAACGGAATTGATCTAAATGAATGGGATCCTGATAAAGATAAAGTGTTACCTGCAAAGTTTAATATTAAAAATTTAGAGAGTAGATCAGAAAATAAGATTATTCTTCAGAAAGAAATGGGACTCGAGGTCAATAGTAAAAAATATCTTTTAGGTATGGTAAGTAGACTAGTGGACCAAAAAGGGGTTGATTTGGTTTTACAAGTTTCCAGAAGATTACTGGCATATACAGATTCTCAAATAGCTATTTTAGGTACAGGAGACAGATCTTTAGAATCTGGATTATGGCAATTAGCCTTAGATTATCCTGGAAGATTTTCGGTGTTTCTTACTTATGATGATTCTTTATCAAGACTTATATATGGAGGATCTGATGCATTCTTAATGCCAAGCAGATTTGAACCCTGCGGTATCAGTCAATTACTTGCTATGAGATATGGATCAATTCCAATAGTAAGAAGAGTTGGAGGATTGGTTGATACTGTTTTGCCTCATGATCCAGAGAATAATAGTGGAACAGGGTTTTGCTTTGATCGATTTGAACCGATTGACTTTTATACTGCTCTAGTAAGATCTTGGGAGGCATTTAGGCATAAAGAGAGTTGGAAATCATTACAGCTCAGAGCTATGAGTCAAGAATTTAGTTGGCACAGATCGGCATTAGAATATGAATCGATGTATAAAGATGTATGTGGTATAAAGGTACCATCCCCGGATATTGCTGAAATTGAAAAGTTTTCTTATGGGCAATCTGCTGATCCCTCTCTTAAAAAAATGTGATCTAAGTTTTAATGGATTTTTCTGTATCTGATGTTAATAAGATTTTAGGTAATATAAAAAAATTTGATAGTCTAACAAATCAATTTCAAACTTTTAAAAATATAAGTTTAGATAGTAGAACTATACTAAATTGCGAACTTTTTGTTGCTATAAAAGGTACAAATTTTGATGGACATAATTTTCTTAATGAAGTTATAAAAAAAGGAGGAAAGGCTGTTGTAATTAAAGAGGGGATGCAGAATTTATTGCCTAATAATTTCCCTTTTTGGTCCGTTCCAAATACTTTAGAAGCTTTTCAGAAATTAGCATTATTTAAAAGAAGAAAATTAAATATACCTGTTGTAGGTATTACAGGATCAGTTGGCAAAACAACTACAAA
>CACLUD010000062.1 GCA_902609995.1 uncultured Prochlorococcus sp.
AAAGTGTAAATATGTTAGATGCATATGTAAAAGTTGAGATACTTGATTTACTTAGAAGGATACAAGAGGAAATGGACTTAACTATAATTTTTATTACTCATGATTTAGGAATTGCAAAGAAATTTTGTAATAGATTATTAGTTATGAGTTATGGAAAGATTATTGAAGAAGGCGATTCAGCTGCAGTTTTTTCTAATCCTAAGAATAATGTTACCAAAGCTTTAGTAAATAGTTCCTTAAACCTTAATTGATTTTTTTTAAGACTCTCAATAATTTCTGAAATTCTTGGGGTAATTCTGCTTCAAATTTCATTTCTTCTCCATTTATAGGATGAAAAAGTCCTAGCTCTACAGCATGTAAAGCCTGACCATCCAATTTGCAAGGAAGCTTTTTACATCTTCCATATAAAGGATCACCAAGAATGGGATGATTAATATGTGCACAATGAACTCTTATTTGATGAGTTCTTCCAGTATCTAATTTGAAGCTCATTAATGAATAATTACCTAATCTTTCTAATAATTTCCAATAAGTACATGCATATCTCCCTGAATTTTCATCAACTACCGCATACTTCAATCGATTTAGTTTATCTCTACCTATATGTCCAACAATTTTACCTTCTGAAGTATTTGGTGCTCCATGAATTACCGCAATATAGTTTCTTGAAGCGATTTTTTCTTTAATTTGTATTTGAAGATTGACAAGTGATTCTTGGCTTTTTGCTACAACCATACAGCCAGAGGTGTCCTTATCTAATCTATGAACTATCCCAGGTCGTAACTTGCCATTTATTCCAGGTAAATCTTTACAGTGAAAGAGTAGTCCATTTACTAAGGTGCCTGATTTATGTCCTGGAGCTGGATGGACTATGAGTCCTGATTGTTTATTAATTACAATGATGTGTTCATCTTCAAAAAGAATATTTAAGTTCATCTTTTCTGGCTTTAAATATATTAGAGGTTCTGGAGGAGGCATCCAAATTTGTATATTATCTCCTGTTTTTAGTGGGGTTTTAGCTTTTGCAGTTTTATAGTTAACTAGAACTAATCCAGCGTTTATAAAATGTTGTATTCTTGCTCTACTCTGTTCAGGTCTCTTGCATACTAGCCACCTATCGAGTCGCATAGGAAGGGACATATCATAAGTAATTTCTATTAATTCACCTTCTCCTTCTCCAAAAGAGTTTTTATGAATTGAGTTCATATTGGTACTTCCAAAGCAATCTTTCCTAGCATTTGATTACGATAATCTTCTAATAATTTGTGAGCCATTCTTCTTTTATCACCTGAGGTATGTTTCAAAGCTACAAGATCAATCCATTCATGAGGGCTATCAAAGTTCTTTAATATATCAACTCCATATCTATCAGATATCTTTGAAAGTGAAATATTCGCATTTTTATCTTCTTTTAATTTGAAAATTATTTTTATAAATTCAATCGCAACACTTTCTATTTCATAAGCAGCCTCTCCAATATCATCACAAAGTGCAAGATTCAGAGCAGATTTTTGATTCTCTAAATCAGGAGGTATAACACCGGGGGCATCAAGCAAATCTATTCCGCTGTCTAATCTGATCCATCTAAGATTACGTGTTACTCCTGCTTTCCTAGCGCTTTCAACAACTTTTTTCTTGGCGATTCTATTTATTAATGCAGATTTTCCTACATTAGGAAAACCGAGGGTAAGTGCTCTGATCGGCCTAACCTTCATTCCTCTAGATAACCTTCTGTTATCAATTGATAATCGGGATTCCTTAGCAGATTTACAAATTTCTTTTATTCCTTTACCATTTTTTGCATCACACCAAAGAGGAAATATATTATCTTTTTTAAACCACTTGTTCCAATTAGTTATAGTTTCTGTAGTTATCATATCCGCACGATTTATCACAAGGATATGTTTTTTGTTTCTAATCCATTGATTAAGATGATTGCCTATTTCTGAATGTATTCTGTAAGCAAAATCGATTGCAGTAGATCCTTTCCTTAGGCCTACAACATCTCCTTTTGGTGTGATCACAAAAACTTCTTCATCGAATAAATCTTCTTTTATAGATGCTAGATAATCATT
>CACLUD010000063.1 GCA_902609995.1 uncultured Prochlorococcus sp.
AAAATATTCATGACTCATGAGATACAAAAACACGATATTATCAAAGGCCAAAAGCTTTATAAAAAGTCAAAAAAACTTAAAAGAGCACAAAATTTAATTAAGGAAAGAATTGATATTTATAAAAACAAACTTGCTCGATTAGAAGAGTTTAGTGCTCTATTGGATAACTTAAATTCTCTAAAAAATGAGAATCAGACAACTAGAATCAACTTACTGGAAGAAATTAAAGCTGAAATTTGTCGAGAGTTTAATGTGAGAATCAAAAATATAAGAGAACAAAAAAGAGACTCATCTGGATTGGAATCATCTCCGATAGAAATAAATACCCCAAAAGGCTTAACAATACAAATAGGAAGAAATATGAGGCAAAATGATCTAATAAGTTTTAGGTTTTCAAAAAAAGGGGATCTTTGGTTTCATGCACAAGAATCACCTGGAAGTCATGTTGTTTTAAAGTCTTCATCTCAAAACCCATCAGATGAAGACATTCAAATATCAGCAGATTTAGCAGCTTTATTTAGTAAAGCAAAAATGAATATTAAAGTCCCTATAAGTCTTGTAAATATAAAAGATCTCCAAAAAATCACAAAAGGAGGTCCTGGTTGCGTTTCGTTCAATAATGTAGAAATTCTTTGGGGTAATCCTACAAGAGGAAAAGATTACATTAAAAAAAATCTTAAAAGAGTAATTTAGTTTATAATAAGAAAAATCATTTTATTAAATGTTAGATTTTCTTCTTGGAACTCACGAATTTCTCGGTAATCATAGTTTCCCAGAATTTATTGTAGGATATCTATTTGGAGCAGCATTGATTATTGGAGCTCCAACTGTTTTTCTATTACTTGCTTTCGTAAGTGCTTTGATGAAAACAAATGGGAAAATGGGTGGATATAGAGAATACGAAACATATGGAGAATCTTCTTTAAATGATGCTCCTCCATTTTTATTACCTGATCCGACTAATCCAAAATTAAGTAAATAGTTCTTAGTTACTAACAATCAAAATTACGCTTTTTATAAATATAATCAATCAATATCTATTAAAAATTAGAAAATAAGCTTAATAATGAAGAGTAAAGAAAATAGTAAGAATAATAATTATGATTCGATGAGTTTTACTGATCATTTAGAGGAGCTGAGGCAAAGAGTACTAAATTCTATTTATTCGATATTAATTTGCATTTTTTTTAGTTTTTTAATAATTAAGCCTTTAATTTCTTTTTTGGAGATTCCTGCAAGTGATATACATTTATTACAACTTGCTCCTGGAGAATTTTTATTTGTTGCCATAAAAGTAGCGGGCTATAGCGGAATAATCGTCTCTATTCCATATATTTTTTATCAAATAATATTATTTATTTCTCCAGGTTTAACTAAAAAAGAAAAAAACCTAATTTTACCAGCTGTTTTTGGATCAGGTTTATTATTTTTTCTTGGCTTGCTTTTTTCCTGGTGGATATTAGTTCCCGCGGCAGTAAATTTCTTTATAAATTTTGGAGCTGATATAGTTGAACCAACATGGTCCATAGAGAGATACTTTGATTTTGTTTTATTGTTAATGTCAAGTACTGCTATAGCATTTCAATTACCAGTTTTACAATTTATTCTTGGTTCACTTGGAATTATTACTACAGAAAAAATGCTATCAAATTGGAAAATAGTGGTAATTTCCTCTGCGATATTATCCGCAGTAATTACACCTTCAACAGATCCTTTAACTATGTCATTACTCTCAATTTCGATAATATTTCTATTTTTTGTAGGAGCTGGGCTAACATATATATCTGAAAGCCTTAAATCAAAAACTCTTTCATCCTCTCATTAATATTTAGTTGAAGGCTTACAGCTCTTCCTAATCTTGGTCTTGAATTTACTTTTTTAAGCCATTCCCTTACTTCTTCTGAATAACCGCATCTATTTAATATTTCAATTTTATCTGCTATTGATTTTTTATATTCCACTTCATTTAATGGAAAAGATTCTTGTCCTAAAAAACCCCACATCATTTGAAAATATAAATATTTTCCTCTTTTGAAAAGTCTAAAGTCATATTTTTTACCCC
>CACLUD010000064.1 GCA_902609995.1 uncultured Prochlorococcus sp.
CATTTATAAAAAGTAAAAGGTAAGCAACCCTCACTACTAACTAAAAAAGAATAAAGAGCTACAAAATTTTAAGAGGTACATAAACCACAAAAAGAAAATTTAGACAAAAAAAAGACCACTATCTCTAGTGGTCTTTTTTTGGTTTTACTAAATGAAGTGTTTCCTTGTTTCCACTGTTTTAGTAAAACCTCTCCCACACAAGATTAAGATTAATACAAATAATTTTTTTTAGTGGAAAGGGATGAGTAATGTTACTTATTCGACACATATACCATTAACTTTTTAGGACTTAGTTTCATTAAAAAACGCCCTTATTCTTACGAATCAGGGCGTTTAATTATCAGAAATTAGTGTGTGAGGCGTTTCTGATTAATTCATTTACTTGAACAAGGATTAAAGATTTGATTAATCATGATTAAATCAATCTTAAGGATTCATGCAAAATTTTAGGGACCGATTAACTTAATATTACGACAGATCTGGTGATCGAATCATCCAAGGTTGACCAACTAGATCTTCACTAACCTATGGTCTGCAATACCGAGGGAATTAACTTTCTAACTTTTTCAGCAAAGAAAGTTAAGTAATCAGAAATTAAACTTTCGAGATTAATTCTGAACTATCTTAAAAATAAAGTCGCTAGTAAAAACTGAAGAAGTGAGTAATCACATTTACTTTCAAAACAAATTTTTAGGAAAACTCTTAATCTGATTACCAAATAGATCTCCTTCTGTCGTCATTTATAAAAAGACCCTGACAGGGGTCTTTTTTATTTCTTAAATTTTATAAATTGACAGTCGCCATAAAATTATGAGCAAGAGTTCTCATTGAGCTAAAAAAATTATTCCTCAAATGAAGTAATTATTTGTTTCTTTATTAAAAGTCATTTCTTGAGCCCCCTTCATGCATCCTCCAGCTGGGTAGCTAATGACCTTTTTTGATATTGCACCGATACCTATAGCGACAATACCAATAACTAATATTGCTTTTGATCTTTTGCTCGCGAGTAGAGATTTCATTGAGATTTTGTGTTTTTTAAATAATAGGAATATTGACTTTTATTATGTGGATTTTAAGCAGCTTCAATTGGTGCCATTGTTATTCCCCTGCTAACCAGTTGCTCGTGATATAACTCTGCCTGTTCAAGGTTCCCTCTCCATACTTCCGCCAAACCTGACTTATCTACTTGAATGGCAAGATTCCATGATCTTTTTTCACTCATTCCTGGAATAATTGCTAGCAGGCAATTAGCAACATGTTCAAAAGTATTAAAATTATCATCTAAAACTATTACTCGTGCTTCCGGATATTTTGCTTTTTTTGTCTTTGGTTCTAAGACCGTTGTGGGTGATGTGGTAGAAAAGTCCATCGTTACTGCTTTTGTTTTTGCTTTAGATCTGCTTTTAATTTCTTAGATTCTAGTTTCCTTTCAAGTCTATGGAGACCATACCATGTTGCGGTTTTCCGTTTATACGAAAAATTACTGGCTAATGAAGAGTGTGCCGGTCTAGATATAATTGGGATTTGGAGGATTACTCCTGATTTACCCAAACTTTACCCAAACTTTTAATGCCTAGGATCTTAGAAAAACAGCCCGTCTTAAACGGTCGAGGGACTGTTTTCACCTACGAGGATAGGAATATTGGAACTTACTTTTACAGGGGAAGAGTAGAAGGAACTAAGAAGTACAGAACTAAAACAATCCCAAAAGCAACTACTCTTCAACAAGCTGTTTATTCGGCAACAGATATTTATTAGAAGTTAAGAGGAGAACCTCATTCGAACTTTTAACAAAAATTTAAAAATACAAACTGTGCACGATGTGGCTACATTTTTTAATCTCAATTTATACTTTCCTGTGATTTATATAAATCAGTTAAACATTTGAATCTGTTTTATAGTTTCATTTATTAAAAAAAATTTATGGAAAACTTTAGTTACTACGATTATTTAAATTCAATTTCTTTTCACCCCCCAGTAATGATAATAACTACATTAATATTC